>NZ_JACHKG010000040.1:0-45806 GCF_014203995.1 Paenibacillus sp. JGP012
GAAAGTGATCTGGAACCGTGGTGTAGTTGGCCTAACATGCCTGCCTGTCACGCAGGAGATCGCGGGTTCGAATCCCGTCGGTTCCGCCATTCTTATATGCTTCAGGGATGAGAATCCGGATTTGGGTTCGTCGGAGCATACACTTCGAGAGCATCTGCTTCGCAGTCTCGAACGAAGTGAGAGTATCCCGTCGGTTCCGCCATCTTTACAAGCTACTTTACACCTTGCCGGTGTAGCTCAACTGGTAGAGCAACTGACTTGTAATCAGTAGGTTGGGGGTTCAAGTCCTCTCGCCGGCACCATTTTAGTATTTTGCAAATCAAGGCTTGTAGAGTGTATAATATATACTTTGATGGAAATACTGAAATACTCATGCATTATTCATTTTACTTTATGGCGATCGTGGCGAAGTGGTTAACGCACCGGTTTGTGGATCCGGCATTCGGGGGTTCAATTCCCCTCGATCGCCCCATAGTTTCTTATTGGGGATTAGCCAAGCGGTAAGGCAACGGACTTTGACTCCGTCATGCATAGGTTCAAATCCTATATCCCCAGCCATTTACTATGAGTCATTAGCTCAGCTGGTAGAGCACCTGACTTTTAATCAGGGTGTCGAAGGTTCGAATCCTTCATGACTCACTTTCATATTTTGCGGTCGTGGCGGAATTGGCAGACGCGCACGGTTCAGGTCCGTGTGGGCTAACCCCCCGTGGAGGTTCGAGTCCTCTCGACCGCACCATATATTTGCGGAAGTGGCTCAGCGGTAGAGCATCGCCTTGCCAAGGCGAGGGTCGCGGGTTCGATTCCCGTCTTCCGCTCCAAATATATGCGCCCTTAGCTCAGCTGGATAGAGCGTTTGACTACGAATCAAAAGGCCGGGAGTTCGAATCTCTCAGGGCGCGCCATTATTTCCTTTCATATCGGGATGTAGCTCAGCTTGGTAGAGCACCTGGTTTGGGACCAGGGGGTCGCATGTTCAAATCGTGTCATCCCGATTTTTTGTTTTGCGGGTGTAGTTCAATGGTAGAACTTTAGCCTTCCAAGCTAATAGCGTGGGTTCGATTCCCATCACCCGCTTATTCAATACGGTGAAAGCCTTGCAAATAGCAGGGCTTTTTTATTTTATACTGGCATATCCGCTAACTTTGTTTGAGGAGCTTTTTGGAGGAGAGCTATAGGGCTCGGAACAAAACAGATTCATATATTGATCGGTGAAAGAGCCCCTTTTCTATTTTGCGTAGAAAAGGGGCTCTTTCATCTTTAATGGGTTGCTTCGAAAACAATTTAACAACTTTCGCCGTCCTGGGTCAATACCGTTCCAGAATGGTTTGTGTTTTCAGGCCATCGGCTGGGATCAGCCAGTTCTTGTTCTGGAGCAACTGCATCAACTGGCTGCGCAGACCAGATACAGCGGAGGTGTCAGCTGTCTTGAATGAAACCTCGACGACATTCTCGGTGCCTGTACCTGCTGCATTACGAATAGGCCAGACTTCAAGGGTAAGCTCCTGACCGTTCCATGTGCCTTCGTACCGCTGGAAGGTAATTGGGCCGTAGGCGCGAGCCTGTGACAGCTGTTGTTTGCCCCAGTTGGAGGCAGACCAGTTTTTTAATTTACCGGGGAGCTTGTCCAGCAGCAGGTTCAAAGCATCTTTTTCGGAAGGCAGCTGTGTTCCTGATGTTTTTGTATCTACTTTTTTTGTATTGGAGAAGCTCAGGGTTTGTTTGCCATATCCCCAGTCAATCTCGGCCTCATAGTTGTCATCCGATTGATCGAAGCCCTCCTGGTTCGCAAGCGTCAGCGCTGCATTAATATCTCCGTTAACGACAGGGTAACGTTTTTTGTAAGCCAGCTCGTAGTTGTTCTTGTCGTCCTTTTTGCGAAAACGAACATTCCATCCTGCTGCATCCAGTCCGAGAGCATTTGTGTCAAAGTACTCCACATTGATGTTTCGTGCTGTAGCGCCCAAACCAAGGGTCTGGATCACTTCGCTGCGGGGTGTACCATCGTTGTTTAATACAACCTCCGGCTTCGCCAGGAACTTCACTTCATAAGCAGGAACAGCATTGGCAGCAGCCAAAGCCGCCGGCGCCTCCAGAAATGTCAGTCCACTTCCCAGGGTGACGATGCTCAGCATCAACGAGGCGGTTACTTTTTTCCACTTTTTCAAAACCATTCACTCTCCTAATCTGGATTAACGTACAGACCCCACTTTACCTTCCGATGATCTGAGTGCGATTAACGGGGAGTGCACATTACGTTAACCCTGCATAGAGTTATTGAATGGACAGTTACAGTTTATATAGGTTCAACCGATAGGCTCTTGCTGAAGAGAGAAGGATTTCATACCGACCACTTCCTGAAGCACCTCTTTGAAACGGTTCATCTGAACCGAGGGAAGGCGGTCCTTGTTGTGCACCATGTAGATATGGCGCGGCGCCTGCTCTCCCGGGATGGGAAGCACCTGAATGATGCCTTGCCGCTCCTCCCACTGCACTGCCATCCGTGACATAAAGGAGATATGCCCGCCGATTAATACAAGCTGTTTAATCGCTTCGAGAGAATCCATCTCTACTGTACTCCTTAGCCTGACCTCGTGCTGCGTTAGCCAGTGGTTGGTTAGTCTGCGGGTACTGGATTCATCGCCGTGTAATGCAAAAGGAATGGATGCGATATCTTCAGGTTCTACAGAATCTCTATGTGCCAGTCCATGCTGCGGGGAGCAGATGAGCACAAGATCATCTTTGCAAAGTGTTTCTGCGTGAAGAATAGGCCCAACAAACGGCTCGGACGAGAGGATACCCAGATCCAGCTGATGCTGAATGACCATCTGTCTGATCACCGGAGCTGGCTTAACAGACAGCACAATTCGAATGCCGGGAAACTCTTGGGAAAACGTATGAAGCATAGCGGGCAGCAGATACGTAGCTGGAACATAACTTGCTCCAATATGAAGCGTGCCCCGGTACAGGCTGTCGTATTCCTTGACAACGCGGCGAGCCTCCTGGGTCAAGGCGTTGATTTTGACACAATAATGAAGCAAGGCTTGTCCGGCTTCGGTCAGAAATGTTTTTCCACTGCGGGATTCGAATAAACGGACCCCCATCTCTTCCTCCAGCGACTTCATATGAAAGGTAACGGTAGGCTGCTTGATGCCCAGGATATCGGCCACACTTGTCATATGATGATGTTTGTCGATCAGCTCTACAATTTGCAATTTGATCAGGTTCAACCTCTCCACACTCCTTAGTTCTTAAACTTCCCGGTATTTGTAATGATCGGCTGCTTTCGAAGAAAAATCGCATCGTATCTATCTATAGATTTAATCTATGAACATCAACAGAATTCATCTAAAAAGTTAATTTCCATTTTACAAACATGACAAACAACTCGCGAAAGCGGACGTTAGACTGAGAACAGTGCTAGAGAGACGCACATGAGGTAAGTAGAAGAGAGCAGCAAATGAGATTAGTACAAGAGGACAGGCAGGGATGCTTATGAAGCTGGAGTTAACGGGGATTCAAAAATCATTTCATCAAACGCCTGCACTACTGCCCACCAATCTGACGCTTGAACACGGAAAATTCACCACTTTGCTTGGCCCTTCGGGCTGTGGCAAAACGACACTGCTTCGCATGATTGCCGGGCTGGAACAGCCGGATGCGGGGGAGATTCGTGCGGATGGGGAGTACTTCTACTCTGCGGCAAAGCGGATCGATACGCCGACACACAAGCGTAATCTGGGCATGGTGTTTCAGGATTTTGCATTATGGCCGCATATGACGGTATATGAAAATGTAGCCTTCGGCCTGAAGGCCGGTAAACAGAAGTCCGATCTGCGGCAAAAGGTGAATGAAGCGCTCGGCATGGTTCGCCTGCAAGGCATGGAGGAGCGGTATCCACATCAGCTGTCGGGTGGACAACAGCAGCGGGTTGCTTTTGCCAGAGCAGTAGCTGTGAAGCCGGGTGTCATTCTGTTTGATGAGCCGCTGAGTGCACTGGATGCCGTGCTTCGGGAAGAGATGCGGATAGAGATGATGTCACTGGTGCGCGATATGGGATTGACTGCCTTGTATGTGACGCATGATCAGATCGAAGCGATGTCGATGTCGGATGAGATTGTGGTGATGCAGAAGGGACGGATTTTGCAAAAAGGGTCCCCGGAAACGATCTACTCAGCGCCGAGTGATGCTTTTGTCGCCTCGTTTATCGGAAAGTCCAACTGGCTCACGCCTGATGAATCTATGGTTCGGCCGGAACATGTGACCTGGAACAAAACAGGCCATGACGATCTGGGTTATTCCGGAGTTGTACTCAGCGTTAGCTATGTAGGCGAACGTTACGAGGTGCGTGTGCAGATCGAAGGATTGGGTATGTGGACAGCATATGCGAACCAAAGAGTACGCGTCGGGGAAAGCGTGCAGCTCTATGTATCGCCAGAACGAATCTGCCGGATGTATGATCAGCAGCAGCCTGGTCGTTCAGAGCTGGATCAACCGCATGATATGAATCAGGGTCCGGGTGGAAAACAGCGAGAAGTGATTGCCGCCGCCAACTAAAACGAAAGGTTGTTGTCACAGGTAACTAACGGGTGAAGTGGCCTAATGAATATAAAATGAGCTCGACACACTTGGAGCTTGTTCTAATATTTTTTAAACGAACTAAATAACAAACTGAAGGAGATGGCATAAACATGTTCGGTATGAAATCACGTAAAAAGAGTGCAACACTTCTATTAACAGCCGTAATGAGTCTCAGCCTGTTTGGATGCAGCACAGGGAACAATACGACGGGGAACGCGGCTCAGCCTGCGGGGGAAGGAAATGCAGCAGCGGCAGCGGAGTCTCCAACTAAAGCAGCAGGAGGCAAACTGGTATTGTACAGTGCAGGCCCGCAGAAGCTGGCGGACAATATCGTGAACGGGTTTACTGACAAGACAGGCATTGAAGTGGAGATGTTCCAGGGCACGACGGGTAAAATTCTAGCCCGTATGGAAGCAGAGAAAGCAAATCCGGTTGCTGACGTTGTTATCCTTGCATCTCTGCCTTCGGCACAGGCACTCAAAGCAGATGGCCTCACCCTTCCCTACCCGGAAGCCGCGAATGCGGACAAGCTGAACAAGGATTGGTCGGATGCGGATGGCAACTATTTTAGCAGCAGTGCATCGGCACTGGGCATTGTATACAACAGCAAACTTGTGACTACACCACCCAAGAGCTGGGCTGATCTGGCAACACCGACTTGGAAAGATGCCGTGAACATTCCCGATCCGACATTGTCAGGCTCCGCGCTCGACTTCATTACAGGTTACCTGAGTGCCAATGGTGAAAAGGGATGGGATTTGCTGAACGCCTATAAAGCGAACGGTGTAGCCATGGCTGGAGCGAATCAGGAAGCACTTGATCCCGTAATCACGGGTGCGAAAAGCATCGTAGCAGCAGGTGTGGACTATATGGCCTATTCCGCCAAAGCCAAAGGGGAACCGCTGGATATCGTATACCCTGAAGAAGGTACAGTGATTAGCCCAAGACCGGCAGCGATTCTGAAATCCAGTCCAAATGTAGAGAATGCCAAAGCATTTATTGACTACCTGTTGTCGGATGAGGCACAGAAGCTGGTTACAGATGCGTACCTGATTCCAGGCCGCGAAGATATCGAAGCAACAAACCGTGCCAATGTGAAGGATATTCCACAGCTGAAAGTGGATTGGGCTTGGATGAGCGAGCATGGGGATGAGATTGCAGCACGTTTCTCCGAAACTTTTAAATAAGTGAATAAAAAATACAGAAACGGTAGGCAACAGGTGATTCTGCTGTCTTGACGTGGAAAGTCATGTGAGGTGAGCGTAGTGAAACCTGTTGTAGCGGACAATAACCGTATATTTCGCAGAGTGGGAGTGGTGTTGGCGCTCTTTCTGCTGACGATTAGCATCGGGGTGCCGTTGTTACTCATCTTCTGGCAAAGCGTGTACCCGAACGGGCAGTGGGACTGGATGGCTCCGATTCGTACGATTACTGGGCATCATCTGTCCGGTGTGCTGTTGAACTCTGTCTGGCTTGGCATCTGCGTAGTGGCGGTCACAACGCTACTCGCACTGCCGCTCGCCTGGATGATGTCCAAAACCCGGATGGGGGAGCATCGCTGGGTCGATGTTATTCTGATGATTCCGTTCATGACCCCGCCGTATATCGGCTCCATGGGCTGGATTCTGTTTATGCAAAAGGGAGGATATCTGCAGCAGTGGGTGCCTTCATCCGCTAACTGGAGTGAGCTGTTCTTCAGCTTCTGGGGCATGGTGATGATTATGAGTCTGCACCTGTTCCCATTCCTGTATTTGCTGTTGCGGGATGCATTGATCCGCATCGGCGGGAATCTGGAAGAAGCGGGAGCCGTGCATGGTGCACATGCAGGATATCGGTTCAGACGTATTATTTTACCCCTGCTGTTGTCGTCTTACGGGATGGGCATCATGCTTGTTTTTGTTAAAACGATTGCGGAATTCGGCACACCTGCGACTTTTGGGCGCAAAATTGGTTATTATGTCATGACTTCTGAAATTCACAAATATATCTCCAGCTGGCCGATTGATTTCGGGAAGGCTACTTCGCTGGCATCGGTGCTGCTGTCCGTCTGTCTGGCGATGTGGTACATGCAGTCGGCGATCAGCCGCAAGTTCACGTATCGTCTGGTGGGTGGCAAAGGACAGCGTTCGAAACGTTATTCCTTGCGCGGCTGGGCAGGCTGGGTATGTGGTGCATATCTCGCTGTTCTTCTGATTCTGTCAATCGGCATCCCGTATTTCTCCATTATTGCCGCTTCTACGATGAAGCTGCGGGGAGCCGGGCTTGGGCTGGACAATCTCACACTGGAGCACTACCGCGAGCTGTTATCCTGGGGTTCAGTGAGCATGAAGGCGATCGGAAACAGTCTGGGGTTGTCACTAGCTGCTTCCACGGTGGCAGTGATTATAGGCACCGGTTTTGCGTTAGCCATTGGCAAGTCATCTTCGTTCATGCAGCGGGTCATTGATCTGTTCAGTCTGTTGCCCAACACCGTGCCAGGCATTGTTATGGTGGTCGGTCTGATTCTGTTCTGGAACTCGCCGTGGATGCCCGTGACGCTCTATAACACGTACGGTATGGTGGTACTGACCTATGTTGTGCTTTTCCTGCCGTACACCGTTCAATATGTAAAATCAAGCTTTACCCAGATCGACGGCACATTGTTTCAGGCGGGCCAGGTGTTTAGTGGTAAGCCACTGTACATTTTGCGGCGCATTCTCGTTCCACTGATTCTGCCCGGTATGCTGGCGGGCTGGATGATGACGTTTACGATTGCGACCAGGGAACTGGTCGGCTCGCTCCTGATTCTTCCGCCGTCAATGCAGACGTCGGCGACGTATATTTTTGCCCAATTTGAACAGGGTCAGGTGTCGCTTGGTATGGCAATGGCTGTCGTAACCGTAGGTATGACGGTGCTGATGCTGCTGGGGATTGAGATGTTGAATTCGAAGAGAAAGTGGAATGCATCATGATCAAACTGAACGTATGGGGCGGTGCGGGCGAGCACGGACGTTCCGCCTATTTGCTTAGCGGGAGCCGCTATCGGCTGCTGCTGGATTGTGGTGTAAAAAAAGAGGGCAACGGCGAATATCCGCTTATCGAACCGGAGGTTGTGCCACAGCTGAATGCGGTGCTGCTGTCTCATGCTCATGAGGATCATTCCGTGGCTATTCCTTTGCTCTATAAGCTGGGTTATCAAGGAGAAGTGTGGACCACACGCGAGACTCAAGAGCAGTTGACAACGTATTTTCGAGCGTGGAGAAGCCATATGGAACGTGCAGGTCATATACTGCCTTATGATGAGTCCGATGAGCAGCGTATTCGCTATCGATTTCTGGAGGATGAGGCGGAACGTGGCTGCTGGTTTGAATTGTTGCCGGGTTTATTTGCAATATGGGGCCGCAGCGGGCATCTGGCTGGTTCGGTCTGGTTCGGACTGGAGATGGAAGGCAAGCGCATAGTGTATTCTGGCGACTACACTTTGGAGTCTATGCTGCTTCAGGCGGACGATGTGGCTATAGGTTTCAGACAGACAGATCGGGAGCGAATTCCTTCCCTGCCCTCAGCACAGCTTGATCTGGCCATCATAGATGCTGCCTATGGCACGGACCGGGACACACAGGCAGACAAGCTCCGGCAGCTGGAGCAGGTCATTTCCAAGACACTTCGCTGCGGAGGCAAGGTGCTTCTGCCTGTGCCAGCAGTAGGCCGAGGACAGGAGATGATTCTTTGGGCGCGGCAGCACTTTTCCGATGTGCCTCTGGTTGTGGAGCAGAAGCTTGTAGAAGGCATGAAGCAGCTGCAAAGGGGCTCTGACTGGCTTAAAAAGCAGGGGGAGCGAGCAATAGGAGGCATGCCTGCTGAGAAAATTTCAGAGTTTCTAGGTGGAGAAGGCTGGAATAAGGTGGGCACTGCTGAAGAGCGCTCGAAATGCCTGAAGACGTACGGAGCCTCGTTATGGTTTATCCCGGATGGCATGATGCAGTCCTCGCTCGCACGCTGGTATCATGGAGAGTGGGCAACTAATGCGAATAATCTGATTCTGCTTACTGGACATACGGCTGGAGGTACATTTGCCCATCAACTGCTTGAAAACCCGCGGCAGTATGGTATGTGCAGCGTCAAAAAAGTTCGCTACAAGGTGCATCAAGGCTGGCAGGATGTAGAGCATATGTTAAACCGGATATCTGCCCGACATAACGTGCTTGTGCATACGGATCTGGCCGAGACAGAACGGCTGAGCCAAGGTCTGCTGGGTGGACTTTTTCGACCAGAAGCAGACATTGATCTGCTATCTCCTGGCGATGAATTAATCTTTTGAAGGTTAGCTTGAAAAGGAAGAGGTCCTTGCCTGAACGCAAGAACCTCTTTTTTATGTTCTCGGGTTTCACTTGTTGCTCCCGAACCTACAGTAGGAATTTTGGATGATTGCTATTTCGTTTCGCACGATCCGGCATGTTCTACAATTATATTCCACTCTTCATTTTCAAAAAGGATGTTGTTTTTATCCTCGAGTTCGCCGATCCGCACTTCAAGGATGACCATCCTGGTTTCAGCGAGAATAGAATAGACGCTCTCCGAAGTGATCGTGAACTGATTGCCGATTGTCACCTGGGTGACCTGTCCGTTAATAAGCAAGTGACCGCTGCCTGCAAGTACCGTCCACGCTCTACATCCTGCCCGGTGCCAGTGCAGCCCGATATGTTTGCCTGGCAGAACCGTTATGTTCAATGTGGTTACGGTTGTATTTTCATCTTCTATCGAGCTCTCTATGACACGATAACTGCCCCAGGTTGCTTCACCATACATCGGTTTTAGTGGCAAGCTACCTAACTGTGCTTTAATTTCATTTGAATTATTTTTGTTGGCAATGAGAATGCCGTCTGGACTTGCGGCAGCGATAATACCTGGCACACCAATAATGTGCATGGGGTAGGGAAGCTCATTAATAATATAGGAATCGTAGGAAGATTCAGAGATTCCACCATGTCCGAAAACATGGGAATCTAACTGGGCGCATAGCGTATCCCAGCTTCCGATATCCTGCCATACTCCCTTATAAGGCAGGACTACGGCCCGCTGCGCCTTTTCTGCAACATGCTTGTCAAAACTTCGTTCAGGCAACACTTCATACAAGGATGATAATTGATCATAATGAACCGGAAGTCCCATTTTTTCAATATGGGATATCATAAATTCGACGGTGAACGCGTATACTCCGCAGTTCCATAGTGCCCCATGTTGCAGTAGAGTTTCAGCAATGGCGGCTTCGGGTTTTTCTATAAATTGTGTTACTGGCGCATAAGCATTACGTTCTTCCCCACCCGGCAGGATGTATCCATACTGTTCTGAAGCATGTGTAGGCCTTGTCCCAATTAAAGCGATATCGGCTTGAGACTGTTTCAATATGTCCGGAAGTAATTGGAAGTTGCTGAAAAAATCTTCACCTGCGAACACATCGGCAGGCGCGATACAGATCACATCGTCATTTTTAGCCATTCGAAAGGATTGCAGATATAACGTCGCTAAGGCTGCGGCAGTAAAAGTACCTCGCTTATAAGGTTCCCCGATGACTGGTATGTTGCCTTGAGTATGTCGAGCCGTAATGTTTGCCTGATCCTGATGTGAAATAATGATCGCTGAATCTGTCAGGCATGAGCTGTCAAGCTGGCGGCATACTCTGCTGATCATGGATTCCCTACCTCCAGCGGGTGATGGAAGTATATCTACGAACAGCTTGGAGCGGAGCTCATTGGATAACGGCCAGAGCCTTTTGCCAGAGCCGCCGCACAGCAGTACGATATGCATAGGCTTCCTCCTTAAGCTCAGGGAGCTTTACTATAGATTTTGCGTTTATGAAAGGAAAGAGATCGATATTTAAGAGCCAGATGACGGATTTGTTGCTCTTTTAGCGAAGAAGCATTCATACTCAGACTTTTATTCATCGAACTTCGAAGGATCATGCTGCCCGGGTTTTTCGTATACATAAAATTGGCATACGTTTCATACTCGGAGAAACCAAACTGCTTCTTCTTGTTGATACTGGAGATGATCGCTTTGTACCATGGCAGCTTATGAATCGCTTCAATTTTTTGTTTCAGGGCAGAGAGTTTCGATTTTTCGAACAGCATATAATGGGTGACAAAAGAGCGGGGACGCGGAGCTTTCATGCCTAATAACTTATGGTAGGTATTGAAATATTCCGGCTGGCTCCAATCACGGCAGTAAAATACCGTTTTGCCTTCTACAATAAATGAATGAGGTTTAATCAGCACGGTATCCGCATCCATGACTAGAAAGTACTTTGCCTTCACAATGGAATCTCCGTTCATTTTGAGCAGCTGCTGATATAACCAGCCTGAGCGATTCCAACGGGAGGACTGGTAGTGTATCTCGTTTTGGTTATAGGCAGAACGGATCGCTCATTAACAAAAATGCAGTTTTTACGGGAGCAAAGTTTTTTGATTTTGGCGCTGACCGGAGAAACAATATATATGCTTCCGATGGGATGCTTTACGTAACGGCGAATGTTATCAATGACGAGGGGAAGGGTAGCCAGATCTTTCTCGATCGCTGGTATAAGAACATCAATCTTGGACGCAGCATTCAACTGCATTCCACGCTGAACGGACATCTTCTCAACTCCTTGCACATATCGTTATGACTTCTTTCATGGTATGTGTGCAAAAGGGTTTTGGTCAGGGCATGTGCTAATATACATTTTCACGAATAGGGGCTTTTGTAGAGGGTTCCTATATCGGTATGACATATAATGCATGCAGGATCTTGATCAAACAAACAGCAGGCTTTGATGCGGTTGCTGAAGGGAGAGCTTATGACATGGGTGTTGATAAATTGCAGCCATTAAGAAGCAAGTGGTTAAAAACAAAATTGATTATTAATAATGAGTCTATTAAACCGTTTATCCCAGACACACAGAAATATAACAAAACGAATCTGAAATCCATGATCAGTAAATATGGAATGGTCTATGTCAAACCCGAGAGAGGTACTTACGGGATGGGCGTCATTAAGGCCGAAATGGAAGATCATCAACATTTTGTCTATCAGCATGATCAAAAACGTCTGACTTTCAACAGCTTTGAATCGTTCTATACCAGTCTGACACGTTTGGTGAATAAAAGAAGCTATCTGATTCAAAGAGGAATCCATCTTCTTAAGCACAACAAAAGACGTTTTGACATCCGAGTCATGATACAGCTAAGCCCGACCAAGCAATGGGAAGCTACCGGAATCATTGGCCGACTGGGTCATCCAAAGAAAATCGTAACGAATTATCATAGTGGTGGTACACCGATGGATGTTCACAAGCTGCTAAACTCTCATGCATCCACCAAACGCAGGAATGAACTGGTTCAGGAGATGAATGAACTTAGCCTGCGCATAGCTCGTCATATGAAGAAAAAGTACTCGTATCTTAATCAAATTGGTGTGGATATCGGACTGGACCACAGTCTAAAACCCTGGATTATTGAAGTAAATGTCAAACCTGACCCATTCATATTCAATCAATTAAAGGACAAGACGATGTATCGAAAAGTCATACGATATCATCGCCATGCTGCGAAAAAACTAACCAAATAACAGACCGGATTTTTCATGAGAAATCGGCTGGAGATGGTTACCAGTTCGAAAGTCGCCAATGTGGCGACTTTTCGTATTATTAGGTCAGTAAAAGGTATCATGATTTCAAACGATTACAACGAATGGAGTTTATGTGAGAAGACCGGATTACGAGCATAGGCTGCGTAATCCGGTCTTTGTTATTTTTGTGCGTAAAACACCGCGAAATCCAAATATTTATACATACAGTCCGCTACACTAAATCCGGCTTCTTCTAACCAAACCAATTGATTCTCCAGCGTGGCGTTGATATCCACTTTGCGTCTTTCAATGGAAGCCGAGATGGCCTCATCTGACAGACCACTCCCATGAATCGTCTCCAACCAGCGCTGGCGGTAATAGGTGTCCGTATCAGGGGTTCTTCCCTGAACCTGGTCTGCGTTGATGAAGTGTCCACCAGGTTCCAGCAGCTTATATACAGTGCCAAATACGTGTTTTTTGTCAGCGTGGGTCAGATGGTGAATGGAGAGGGAGGAAATAATCATATCGTAGGAACTGGTGAAATTGTACTTCGAGTAGTCCCCAACCACATACTGCACTTGATTAACTCCATCAAATCTTCGACGTGCCCTTTCAAGCATTTGATCACTAATGTCGATCAGGGTTAATCGCGCGTTTGGATACTTTTGCAGTACCATTCCGGAGAGCAGTCCCGTTCCGGCACCCAGATCAAGAATACGTGGAGAATCCAGCGGGCTTTCCATCAGATCCAGAGTCATTCCGTAAAAATCATCAAAACAAGGGATAAGCTGCATTCGCTGCAAATCATAATCTTGGGCCACTCTATCAAACAGCTGCTTTACTGATAATTCCATTTACGCATCACTCCTTAGGTTTCTCCATATTTTACAAAATGATCGACATCAAAGGAAATATCAATTATGGATAAGTTCATAGGTTGGAACTATGGGCCCCAAGCGTCTGTCATGGATAATAACGTGTATGCGTATAAGGGGCTGTAATACTTGTAAGGCTTCGGGATGTAGTGGATTAAATGTGACGCATTTTGAGCTAGAATGATGTACATGGGTTTGTAATTAAGTTTCATTATATAATTGACTCGTGAAATTTTATGTCATATACTGAGTGAAATATGAGCAGGACGGGGCAGGAAAAGCATCCGGTCCAGGGGAGGCTGGAAAACAATATGGCTGTACGCAGGGAGATTGGCAGTTATCCGATGTGGGAAACGTATCGTTCTAAACGGGAGCATCTGGTGGTTGGGCTGATGTCGGGCACATCGCTGGACGGAACGGATGCAGCACTGGTACATATACAGACAGATGAGCACGGAGCGATGCAGCGACTGGAACTCGTTGATTTTATCTGTACGCCGTATACGAATGAGCTTAGAGAGGTTCTGATTCGTCTCTGTTCCCCTGATACAGCACGTGTGGATGAACTGACGACAGCTCATTTCGGTGTATCGGAATGGTATGCACATAGTGTGCAGCAGCTGCTGCAATCAGCTGGAATCTCAAGCCGTCAGGTCGATATGATCAGCATGCATGGACAGACAATCTGGCATGCGCCTGTGCCTGTTGCTTTTCCAAGCCCGCCCGGTATAGGAAATCTGAATGTAAGCTCTACATTGCAGATTGGGGAATGTGCTGTCGTGAGAGAGCGCACCGGTCTGCCTGTCATTGGCAACCTGCGTGCCAGAGATATGGCGGCAGGCGGGGAAGGAGCACCACTTACACCTTATGCGGATGCGTTGATGTTCCGCAGTGCTGCCGAGGGACGCCTGGTGCAAAATATCGGTGGTATCGGCAATGTGACTGTGCTCCCGGCAGGGTCATCGGAGGCGGAAGTATCGGCTTTTGACACGGGACCGGGGAACATGTTGATGGATGCGCTGGTTCGGCATGCTACGGGGGGAAGACAGCATTATGATCCGAATGGAAGTATGGCTGCCAAGGGAAACGTGAACTCCGAGCTGGCCGAATACTGTCTGAATGATGAATACTTTCGGCGGCAGCCTCCCAAGAGTACCGGTCGTGAAGTCTATGGTGTGGAGTACGCCAAGAAGCTCATGGCATTTGCAGTGACACACTCGATATCGCTGGAGGATATGCTGGCTACTGCGACCTGGCTCACAGCAGAGACCATTGTGCGTGCCGTGGAGGATTTTGTACTGCCCAAGACACGCATCTCGGCAATGCTCACCTGCGGTGGCGGTACATCCAATGACACGTTAATGAATATGCTCCGGCAAAGGCTGCCTGAAGCGATACGTCTGGAGCGAACAGCGGATCATGGTGTTCCCGATGAAGCCAGAGAAGCAATGGGGTTTGCGCTGCTGGGGCATGAGGCCCTGATGGGCAGAGTGAATACACTTCCAGGTGTGACAGGGGCAGCACATGGGGTCATATCGGGACATCTGACTCTTTAGTGACCACTGCATTGCCGATGTGCACTTGATTTCAGGTTAGACGCGGCCATTAATATAGGATAAAATGCATGTACAAAGATACAGTACGGAAAGGAGGAGCGGATGGAAGGCATGAAAGGTGGACTTGTACGTTTACGCGCATTACTGGATGATCTGACTCCGTCGGAACGAAAGATTGGGGCTTACATCCTTGAACACCCCCAAGAGACGGTGCAGTCTTCTGTTGCACAGCTGTCTGAACGAAGCGGGGGCAGTCCGGCAGCTATCATCCGTCTATGCAAATCACTCGGTGTAGCGGGTTTTCAGGAGCTGAAGCTCAAGATCGCGGGGGATTTACAGACAACCGAGCAATATCAATATACGGAGATTCGCCCTCAGGACTCCATGGAGAGTATTATCCAGCATGTGTCCTCGAACAATATTCAGTCGGTCAAGGACACGGTTCATATTCTGGACCCAAGGCTTGTGGAGCAGGCAGTAAATCTTCTGCATGAGGCCAAAAGAATTTTTTTCTATGGCGTGGGGGCGTCCAATCTGATTGCGCTGGATGCACATTACAAGTTCATGCGAATTAATCGTACGAGCTTTTCGTTCGCCGATCCACATATGCAGATCTCATCCGCAACGACGCTGCGGGAGGACGATGCAGTGGTATGCATTTCGTATTCAGGTGAGACCTCCAATGTAATCTCCTGCCTGAAGCATGCTCGTGAAGGCGGCGCAGCAACAATCAGCATTACCAAATGGGGCAATAACACGCTTAGCAGTTTTGCCGATGTTCCTCTGATGATTACGTCTACAGAAAGTGATATTCGCAGCGGAGCTACCTCTTCACGGATTGCCCAGCTGAACGTCATCGACATTCTGTACCTGGCTATTGCTAGCCGGGATTATAATCAGTCGGTGCAGTATTTGGAGAAGAGCAGACAGGCTATTCTTGAGCACAAATGAACAATAAGCTCGTCATATGAAAATAGTAAACATGAGAATCCCTTGCAGAGATATGCATCAGGGATTTTTTTGATGGGGAGCGCAGGGTTACGGTGAAAAATAAAATAAGAGAAGCCTTGCCTGTTGGCATGACTTCTCTCATCCTGTAACAGCTTGTCGGCGTAAGGAAAGCACGCCTGTATGCACTAAACGATCAGCCTGAGCCGGTAATGGCATGGCGTACAAACCCATCTGCATGCTCCAGCCGACGTGCGGCCTCAGCTGCATCGACATCAGCCATCAGCATCACGATGGCCGTTTTGACATGCCCGTTTGCGGCAGCGAAGGCCTGTTCAATGTCATTTTCCTTCGCGCCAGTTGCGAGCTGAATCATGCGTTTTGCGCGGTGTACCAGCTTTTCATTGGACGGATTCAGATCAACCATGAAATTGCGATATACTTTGCCCAGACGGATCATCGCTGTTGTTGTCAGCATGTTCAGAATCATTTTCTGCGCGGTCCCGGCTTTCATACGGGTAGAACCCATTACCACTTCCGGCCCCATGACGGCTTCAATGCTTACATCTGCCAGTGTGCTCATGGGAGTATCTGTATTGTTGCTTATTCCAATTACCCCGGCACCGATCTGACGGGCGTATTTCATGGCTCCGAGTACATAGGGAGTGCGCCCGCTCGCAGCAATGCCGACAACAATATCATTTGCGCTCAGTCCGTGTTCCGCCAGATCGGTTTCCCCGGCTTCCTCACTGTCTTCCGCACCTTCGACCGGATCTTTGACCGCCCGAAATCCACCGGCAATAATACCCTGCACCATGGAAGGCGGAGTGCCATAGGTAGGCGGGCATTCCGAGGCATCCAGTATACCCAGTCTGCCGCTTGTGCCTGCACCTACATAGAACAATCTTCCCCCGTTCTGAAAACGGGCTACAATCTGATCGGCTGCTTGAGCAATGACTGGAATCAGCGGCTGAATCAGCTCGCCAATCTGGCGATCCTCCCGATTGATCAATTCCATAATCTCTACTGAAGGCAGTTGATCAATATGATCTGTCTGCGGGTTAGGCTGTTCTGTCACTAATGAGTTAAGCGTATGATTCATCCGTAAGCCCTCCTTATCTTGTTTAGCCTGATTCAGCCAGACGAAATTTCTGTCTTGCCAGCTGTGCTGCCCCTACTGCCGGAGCAGGAGCATCTTCCAGGCAGACCACCTGCTGTGAATCGTATATGTCATTAAGCTGTTGTACAAACGTATCTCGAAACAGGGATGAATAGCGGAATATGGACCCGGAGAGTGCCATAGGAGCAGTATAGAAAGAAACGCTTTGCCGGATGAGCGCCAGGGCTGTATTGGCAAGCTGACGAGCCTCATCCATAAGAAGAGTACGAGCAGCCTCGTCCCCCGCAGAAGCGGCTTCTATTGCTAGACGAGCCATAGATGCTGTGCTGGATTTGGTCCATCCAGGTTGATAGACGAGCTGTTTCAGGTCGGTCACATGCTTCACCTGCAGTTCCTGCTGTACCAGCGAGGTCAGCGCCGTTGGAGGAAGAATCCCATCATGGCTCTGCATGACAGCTTGCAGTGTCCGCTGCCCGATTCGATAGCCGCTTCCTTCGTCTCCGAGCAGATGTCCCCACCCGCCTGCCCTGTGCACCATACCTTCCGGCGTAATGCCGTATACGATGGAGCCCGTGCCAGATATGGCGAGTAGACCATGCGGTTGACCAAGAGCAGCCATCAGTGCAATCTCTCCCTCTGTAACCACCCGGATTACACAAGCAGTATTGCTGCCAGCCGCTTTTTTCTTCTTCATCATATAGTCATGAACGTGAGCAGTGATCCATTGTCGCTCCTGATCCTCGGCAATACCTGACATTCCAAGACATATAGATTCACAACGCGACAAAAGTTCCATACGGGATGAAAATAGAAGATCCAGGATACGAAGCAGCTCGGCCATGGCTTCCTGGGGCGGCACACTGTGCGGGTTCGTTGCCCTGCCGCTGGCCGATGCCAGAAGGTCCCCATGTTCAGAAATGATTGCTGCATCAGTTTTGGTACCGCCTCCATCAATTCCTGCGTATACTCGCAACGTGCTCACCTCGTTAGGACTTTTTTTGTTTTTTTTTCATAGTATAGAGGTTGAATGTGAAAAAGTAAAATTAAATTTTATAATAAAAATTATTATTGAATTTTTATTTTACAGCTCATATAATGAATTCAATCAACAAATTTGGAAGGATTCAATACGATTGATGTTATTTAAATTGACGTCAACGTTGCATTTAACAAGATTAGACTTTGACGAGCGAACAGGTCGATCTTCGAGGGGGTGCAGGTTCCGGGTTTCGTGCTTAACTGAATCATCAGAGAGAGTTATTTTTGAGGAATCACTATGAGAGACATGGAAAGAAGACGACACGCAAAGGAGATGAAGGGTATGAAGAGGAAGGGTCTTGTTTTGGCAATGGTGTTAATGATGGTATGGATCACAGCTTGCGGTAACAAAGGCGGGGCGGCAACGAATGATCCTGATGCCAATGACACAGTAACGGTGTGGACATACCCGGTTCATGGAACATATGAGGATGATCTGAAGGACTTGATCGCCGACTTCAACAAGGAACACCCCAATATTACTGTGAAAACGGAAATGCTCTCCTGGGCTGAAGGCCCCAAAAAATTCGATGTCGCTTTGAACGCGGGTAATCCACCCGATCTCTACTTCCATAGTGTGGACGGTACGTATGTGAATACCGGGCTGGCACTGGAGCTGGACAGTTATCTGACCCCTGAGATCAAGGATGACTACATGCCTGGCACGCTGGAGCTTGGACAGATTCAAGGCAAACAGTACGGTCTGCCTCTCTATCAGTTCCAATGGGCCTGGGGCGGTAACAAACGTATTCTTGAGGAAGCGGGCATCGACTGGCAGGCGATTCAGAAAAATGGCTGGAGCTGGTCAGAGTTTAACGAAGCGGCTGCCAAGCTGACCAAAACGCTGGATAACGGAAGTAAACAGTATGCGCTGGTGACAGACGGTACTTCCCTGGATTTTATCGAAATGTTATCCCGTAACAATGGCATGATTGATGTTCTGGATGATAGTGGAAAGTTTCAGTGGAATGATGGACGTATCCTGGACACGCTCTCTTTTATCAAAAACCTGATGGATCAGGGTTACATGCCGAAGGAAACGGCGGCACTTGCACCAGCCAAACGTACAGACATGTTCTACGCAGGTGAAACGGCAATCATTTCGAAGGCCATTCCTTATTACGATGTCATGATTCAGAACCGCAACAAAGATATTGATGCAGGCAAGGTGCAGGGAGAGAAGATTGATTTTGTACTGCTGCCTGTGCCGCACAATGACAATCAGCCTGCGGCAACCACGATGGGCGGCGAAGGTTATGTAGCCTTCAAGCAGAAGAAGGACAAGGGCGAGCAGCATGCCAAAAATACGTTTCTCGTCATGGAGGCGCTGAGCGGAGCCAAAGCGGGTAATTCGGCTAACGAGTTGGCACTTCCTTTTGTAAGACAATCTCAAGCCGATCTGTTCAAAGGCAAGGAGCTGGGGCAGCAGTTCAATCTGGATGCAGCCAAAGAGATGGCGAAGCACATTGCCATGCCGGTAGTGCTCAAGCTGGACATCGACAAGGCTTCACAGCAAAAGCAGTTCAAGGAGCAAGTGGTGAAACCTAACATTCAGGCACTGTTCTCGGGTGAGAAGACACCAGAGCAGATTGCGGAAGACTTCAAAAGCAAAGGTCAGCAAATGTTTGGGCAATAAATAACTTCGCAGTGACACATTGATTCGGAGAGGAGGATTCGCCATGCAGACCGCCCTTGCGCCGGAGCCTGCACCCCGGCATTCCCGGGTTGTCCGGTTCTGGCGAGATTACGGGTGGGCGTATTTGTTTATTTTGGCGCCTGTCCTGCTGTTTCTCATTTTTACACTGTATCCCGTATTAACGGCTCTGGTTATGAGCTTTCAGAAATACAACATTATGAATTCCACCTGGGTGGGACTCGATAATTACCAACGTCTGGTGAAGGACGAAACCTTCTGGAAGTCGATCAAAAATACAGTCATTTTCACGGTTGGAACGGTACCTGTCAACATCCTGATTACATTTGTGCTCTCGTATTTCATCTTCCAGATGAAAAGCAAATGGCAAACGTTCTTCAAAGCCACCCTGTATCTGCCCGCGGTAGCATCGGGTGTAACCATCTCGATCGTATGGCTTGCGATCTTTGATCCTACGGATTCCGGTCTGCTCAACCGTTTCCTCGGTTTTTTCGGTCTTGATCCGGTGATCTGGCTTGGTCAGTCGGGTACGGCCCTCTTTTCACTCATTCTGATGAACTGGCTTGGATCGCACGGTGCGGGCATTATTCTGTATCTGGCTGCGATGGGAGGCATACCGAAGTCGCTGTATGAGGCCGCGGATATCGACCATGCAAGCGGATGGACACAGTTCAGTAAAATTACGTGGCCTCTTCTGAAGCCAACTACACTCTATTTGCTCGTAACCGGAGTGATTACGTCCTTTCAGGTGTTTATCTCCGTATATCTGATGACCCAGGGCGGGCCGAACTTTGCAACGACAACCATTGCGTATCTGATCTATGAGACAGCCTTCAAGTTCTATGAATTCGGACTGGCTTCGGCACAATCCTTTGTGCTGGCGGTCATTATTATTGTCATCTCCGTTATTCAATTCAAGTATTTCTCCAGTGATATCGAATATTAAAGATGAAGTGAAAAGTATTTACCTGTTAAATATGGATTTCATTAGGCATCCGGGGGTGAATTCAACGTATGAAATCAACACGAAAAACGATGCTGCTTGTCATCGCATCCGTTCTGCTGGCCATTTGGGCACTGATCACCATTATTCCGATGTACTGGATGCTGGTCGGGTCCGTTCAGGATACAACGATGTCGGCTTCGTTTAAACCACAGATGATTCCTGAGCAGCTATCCCTGTCGCCATATGAACGTTTTTTTGCCAAAACAGATGCATGGCGCTGGCTCTATAACTCGCTGCTGATCTCGGTTATTTTGACAGTGACCAATGTGTTCTTTGCTTCGCTGGCAGGCTATGCATTCGCCAAATTGAAATTTCCGGGAAGTCAGGCCGTATTCTGGGTGCTGCTGGGTACGATGATGATTCCTGCACAGGTCACGCTGATTCCGCTATACATTCTGATGGTCAACGTATTTGACCTTGGCGACACGTATATTGCGATTATTTTGCCGGCAGCGGTCAGTGTAGGCAATATCTTTCTGATGAAGCAGTTCATGTCCACCTTGCCGACTTCGCTCATTCACGCGGCCCGAATCGATGCGTGCAGTGAGTTCGGCATCTTCTGGAAAGTGATTCTGCCGATGGCAAAGCCAGGCATTGCGGTGCTGGCGATTTTCACTTTTGTCGCCTCGTGGAACGAATTTTTCTGGCCTTTCCTGATTACCAATTCAAATGAGATGCGCACGGTGCAGGTTGGTCTGGCCTCGTTTGTCTTTGCCGAATCCACTGACTTCGGTGCGATGATGGCAGGAGCAACGATCGGCGCCCTGCCGATGATTATTCTGTTTTTCTCACTTCAGCGTTACTTCCTGCAAGGAATTACGATTGGTGCGGTAAAGGGGTAACCGATAAGTGAATGTTGACTGTGGAAATATGCTTGCTGATCGTACATTAGACGTACATCTGAGTGCAGGCCGTTCAGGGACAGTGACAATGTAAAAGGGGGATCAACCTATGGCACGCGTGGAGTTTCGCCAAGTGCGCAAAGAGTTCAAAGACGACCATAAAGGAACGTTCACGGCAGTCGCCGGTTCGGACTTCGTTATAGAGGACAAGGAATTTGTTGTGTTTGTCGGCCCTTCGGGCTGCGGTAAAACGACCTCACTGCGGATGATCGCAGGGCTTGAAAAGCAAACCAGTGGAGATATCGTCATCGGGGATCGCATTGTGAATGATCTGCATCCCAAGGATCGGGATATCGCCATGGTATTCCAGGATTATGCGTTGTATCCGCATATGACCATTCGGGAAAATCTGTCCTTTGGTCTGAAAAATCTGAAGAAACCGAAGTCGTATATTGATGAGCAGGTGAGAAATGCGGCATCGATTCTGGGTCTGGAGGCCATGCTGGAACGCAAGCCGCGTGAATTATCCGGGGGGCAGCGCCAGCGTGTCGCTGTAGGTCGGGCCATTGTTCGTGATCCGCAGGTATTCCTGTTCGACGAGCCGCTCTCGAACCTCGATGCCAAGCTGCGTGTACAGATGCGGGTAGAGCTGGGCGAACTGCATAAAAGGCTGGGCGCAACGATTGTGTATGTTACACATGACCAGGTCGAGGCGATGACGCTCGGGGAGCGGATTGTGGTGATGAATCATGGAGACATCCAGCAGGTTGCATCACCGAAGGAACTGTATGCCAGTCCGCGCAATATGTTTGTAGCCGGATTCATCGGCTCGCCCGCCATGAACTTTATTGATGCACATATTGAAGGCACACAAGTCAAGGTGGAGGGTGCATCCTTCACGCTGTCAGAGAATGTCTTGCAGCGGTTAAGCGCATATCAGGGCAAAAGGGTTATTCTCGGACTGCGTCCTGAACATATTTTTGGCGATGATGTAGCACCCAATATTCCGCAGGACCATATGCTTCAGGCACGAGTGCAGGTCGTGGAGCATCTTGGGTCAGAGAATCTGATTTACTTCCATCTGGGAAGCCGGACGGTAACAGCGAAGGTTCATCCGGAGACCCATGCTTACGTGGGCATGGACAAAACGTTTGTGCTGGATATGCGTAAAGCCCACTTTTTTGACCCGGAGACCGAGATGGCGATTGGACGAGAGGAGAATACCCATGCGCAAACTGAGTGAAGTGCTGGTCAAATCAGGGGTGGAGATCTATCGCGATATTATTCCGGTGGCATTGTACAGCGTGGGCAGCTCCGTGCTGCTTGTTCCCATTCTTATGTTTGCTCCGATTCCGGTGGCTGTGCTGCTGCTGGTTGTCATCTACATGCCGCTCCTGTTTGGTGTCTGTTATGCGGTATATCATCGGCTGGAGCGGAAAGAGCGCCGGAACGGAATGCGCGATATGTGGGAAGGCACGCTCAAGGGGCTGCTGCCTGGTGGTGTGACGGGTCTTTTGTTTGCACTGCTTGGTTTCATCCTCTGGTCAACCTGGTGGTATTATGGCGGGCAAGGCAGCATGGCGGGCATAGCCGTAGGCATGTTCCAGACGTTCTTTGTCATTCTGGCGTTGATCTCACAGTTCTATACCTGGCAGCTTGTTCTGCAAAAAGGGATGGGCACTCTTCAGGCTATGGGAGAAAGTGTGAAGCTGTTCTTTCGGTATCCGGGGTATACAATTGCAGCCTGTTTCCAGGCAGCATGCCTTACGGCACTGCTTATGCTGACGGTTGTGGGGTTCGGAGCTTTATTCGCTGGCATGTTTGCCATCTATCAGCATAAGGTCACCCTCAATCTGATTGAGCCGGAAGAGGAGCCCGTTTCCTCCAGAGGTAACGATCATCAGCAAGCAGGCTGGTTAAGTGAAGGTCATGTATCATGAGGGTGAAAACAGGCGTAGATGTGCTGGCTGGGGGAGGCGCGCATCCCTGGTTATCCGGTGGTGCCCGAATCGGCCTGGTGACCAATCCGACAGGCATCACGGCAGATTTTATCTCTACGGTGGATGTATGTGCAGGACTTGCGGATGCCAGACTGACAGCCTTGTATGCATGTGAGCATGGGCTGACCGGAGAGCTGCAGGCAGGTGTACCTTTTGCAGATTCAGAGCACCCGCGTTATGGTATTCCGGTCTACAGCCTGTACGGTACACACAAAAAGCCGCTGCCCTTCATGCTCGCAGATGTAGATACGGTTTTATTTGATATCCAGGATGTGGGTGTGCGGTATTATACGTATGCCTCAACGTTATTTCAGATGATGGAAGCATGCGGCGAGGCGGGGAAACGGTTGCTGGTGCTGGATCGCCCCAATCCGCTCGGTGGAGTAGAAGTGGAAGGCGGTATACTGAAGCCGGGATACGAATCCTTCGTAGGTGCATGGACAACTTCAATCCGTACCGGCATGACGATTGGTGAGCTGGCTCTGCTTGTCAATGCCGAGCATTCTGAGCCATGCTCGTTACAGGTTCTGGCTATGGAGGGGTGGCGGCGCAGGATGACTTTTGCCGAAACGGGTCTGCCCTGGATGATGCCTTCGCCAAATATGCCCACGGTAGATACTGTGCGTGCGTATGCCGGAACATGTCTGTTCGAAGGCACCAACGTATCGGAAGGCCGGGGGACGACAAGGCCCTTTGAATGGATTGGTGCTCCTTGGATCAACGGTGAGCAGCTGGCAGAAGCGATGCAAGCACATGGATTGCCGGGCGTTCATTTTCACCCGATGTATATGACTCCGGCTTTCTCCAAGCATGCAGGAGAGCTGTGCGGGGGTGTGCGAATATTTGTTACGGATGAGAAGCAATTCCGTTCAGTCGAGACGGGTCTGCTGCTTTTACACGAGATAGCATCGGGTTATGCTGAGCAATTTGAATGGCTTGAACCCCCGCGTAAGGGCTCCAGATATTTTATTGATTTGCTTACCGGGAGTGCAGAGGTTCGGGAGGTCATTGGTGACCCTGACCGCTTATCCCGTTTGATGGCAGAGTGGCGTGAGCAAGAGCAGGTATGGCGGGAACGCCGCAGACCATTTTTGATCTACGATTAGAGATGCAGGTGTGAATCAGTAAAGACGAGTACAGGGAAGTACAGGGAAGTACAGGGAAGTGCAGGGAAGTACAGGGAAGTGCAGGAGAGTAAAGATAGGTAGGAGAGATAGGACAGATAGATAGGTAGCATAGGTATAACCCGCTTGGGGTGAAGGATTGATGTTGATGTTCATGGGAGGAGGGCATGTATGCGCAGCTTGAAAGATACGGTGAAGCAGAGACTTGGGCAGATGAGCCTGCGTGACAAGATTGGACAGATGCTGTTATGCGGGTTTCACGGAACAGAGCCGGAGGGCGAGGTAGAAAAGCTGCTTCGGGGTTATCCGATTGGAGGCGTCGTTTATTTTGCAAGGAATGTTGTTTCACCTGAGCAGGTCGAGCGGCTATCAAGCGGGCTCCAAGATATTGCACAGGCCAGTGGCACTGTGCCGCTATGGATAGCCATTGATCAGGAGGGCGGCATGGTGGCCCGAATTACACAGGGCATCGCTCTGATGCCGGGACAAATGGCAATTGCTGCTGCCGGATCAACGCAGGATGCCTATGAGGCGGCGCGTATCAGTGGAATGGAACTGAAATCCATGGGCATCAACATGAATTTTGCACCTGTGCTTGATGTGAACAATAATGCGAACAACCCGGTCATCGGTGTGCGTTCCTTCGGAGAGTCGCCGGAAGCTGTTGCGGAATTCGGTGCAGCGACAATCGGAGGATTTCAGAATGCGGGCATAGCCGCTACTGCGAAGCATTTTCCGGGCCACGGTGATACGGATACAGACTCCCATCTCGATCTTCCCGTTATCACTCATGACAGGGCGCGGGTTAATCAGGTGGAGCTTGCACCGTTTCGTGCAGCAATCGTGGAAGGCGTAGATGCAATGATGTCTGCTCATATTTATTTTCCGGCACTGGAGCCGGATCGTCTGCCCGTAACGTTGTCCCATTCGGTACTAACCGGGCTGCTGCGGAAGGAGCTTGGATATGAAGGCATCATTGTGACCGATTGTATGGAGATGAATGCGATTGCGGTTCACTATGGCACAGTCGATGCAGCGGTGCTGGCGGTTGAAGCGGGCGCAGATATGGTGCTGATCAGTCATACGGCGCAGCTGCAGATGGAGGCCTTTGCCGCTTTGGAGAATGCAGTGAGCAGCGGGCGGATCAGTGAGCGCAGAATCAATGAGTCGGTGAAACGACTGCTGACATATAAAGCGAAGCGCGGGCTTCTGGAGATGGAAAGTAGCACAGCGATAGAGGCATCCATTGCTAAGACTAGCAATGTGAGCGGGAAGCAGGAACCAGAAGAGCAGCATCGGATGGATGAGGAGAACAATATGACGTCAACGACTGCTCCGGGCGAAAAGCCTTTTATTCAGTCGATGAATGCAATGGACGCAAAGATCGATGACGAGCCATTATCTGATATGGAGCAAGTAACCGATATGGAGCCAATACCTGTTATGAAGCCTCAGAGTGCTTTAGCATCATATCTTGCCTCGTTTCGGCGTAATGACCCACTGCATCATGAAGTTGCCCGGCGAATTAGTGAAAAGAGTATCACACGTGTGAGGGACACACAGCATATGCTGCCGCTGAAAAAAGAGCGCACACTGGTGATCACTGTAGCGGCAGAGGTGACAAGTATTGCCGATGAACAGCTGGATGGGGCGGCAACCCTTGGAGCGGCGCTGTCTGCTCAAGGTCTGGATGTGGTGGACCTGATAGTGGCAGCGGATGAAATTGCGATCTCCTCAGCTCGGCTGCTTCAGGCCGCAGAAGCGGAGGAGATCAAGCAGATTGTGGTTGGCACATATAATGCAGGCAGTCCTTCCGGGGACCCGCAATGTCGACTGATCGGTTGGATTGGCCAGCTTGGCAAACCACTGGCTGTGGTAGCGCTCCGCAGTCCGTACGATCTGCAGAAGCTTCCTGATGTGCAGACGTATATCGCGGCGTACGAGAGCCGCCCGCTTGCCATGAGCAGTGCAGCCAAAGCGATGATGGGGCAGATTCCATTTGAGGGGATACTTCCCGTGTCGCTAGATTAACCAAGCCCTGCTCGTTCGATGCTGGCAGCTGACAAGTGAGCGAACAAGCGGCATCGAAGAATGCAGACTGTACAGTAGGGCATAAGAGTAGAGTAGGGCGTGAAGAGCACAGAGTAGGGTGTGGAAAAACCATATAGTAGGGCGTGGGAGCATATAGTAGGCAGTGGAGGAGTATATGGCAGGGAGCGCAGGAGCATATAGTCGGGTTATGTATACCCTCCATGATCTCGATTGTGTCCATGCACATCTGGAATAAGAATCACAAAGGGACGAGGCGCAGTATGCTTCGTCCCTTTGCGTTGTTTGATGCTCACCATGTCATCTTCGACTCTAACGAATCCTAGAAACGTTATTTGGGCCATATCAGACGGTTTTATTTTCTAACGAATCGAGGAAACCTTATTTCGGGTGGTTGATGTGAAAATAGGCGTCAATCTTGTATTTTTAGCTAAATAAGGTTGCTGGGAATCGTTACAGTTTCAGAAAGGCCAATATCGCTCCAATAAGCTCATCTGGATTCGTTAGAGAGGAAGGGGGAGTTGGCTATCCTCGTCCTGAATTTACGTTCATCGTAGTTAAGAGCCAGAAAGGTGTAAAGTGAAGGCGTCAGAGCTACCTTCTCCCAACTCAATTCGTCAACTTGTTAACCCTTTACTTAAAGCCTCATGTGGGCATGAGACGAATGGATCATTACAGCTGCAAAGCCTTGGCGGTACGCACCTCTACTTCGTCCAGAAGGGAGGTCATATCCATGCCCGCATGATTGCCAAGCAGAATGATGGTGATATCGTCAGACAGATTCCGTGAAAATGCTGTGGAGAAACCGCCGCCGCTTCCATTGTGGAAGACGGTGCGTTTGGGTCCATTTTCCTTGAGAATCCAGGCGTAGCCGTAATTTTTATCGGAGTAGGGCTGGTACATCGTTTCGATTGTATCCTGACTCAGAATCTCGTTAGTGTACAGTGCGCGATCCCATTGGAGCAGATCATCTACAGTGGAATATATGGTTCCCGATCCCGACTGGGATACATAATATGGCGCGGTAACCCAGGCATTATCCTGCTGAACAAAACCGCTGTTCGTATGCACCGTGCGGGAGGCTTCACCCGAATTGTTCATGCCAAGCGGGCTGAAAATAGTCTGCTGCACATAATCGGCATAGCTCATGCCAGATACCTGTTCCACAACGTACGCTAGTAAAACGTATCCACTGTTGCTGTATAAGTACGCGCTGCCAGGTTCGAACTTCAACGTTTTGTGACGAATTTCCTCCACGGTCTCCTCAAGCGTAACATCCTCACCACGGCCAAATGCAGACGGCAGCCCTGAAGTCTGCGATAGCAGCATATGCAATGTGATCTGATCTCCCTTAGGAATGCCTGAAATATAGGTGGAGATTGGATCCTGTACATCCAGTTTTCCTGCTTCAGCCAAGCTCAGGATGGAAGCTGCAGTGAATGATTTACTCAAAGAGGCAATACGGGTTTTCTGATCCGGGCGATTCAGCGTTTGTGCGTCAGCAAGCCCGTAGCCCTGTTTGAGCAGTATTTCCCCGTTTCGTGCAATCAGAGCCATCCCTGGATAGTTGATCTCGCGCAGATACGTGTCCACGCTGACAACGTCTGGCTCGAGCTGGCTTACTTGATCCGTCACGATATTAACGCTCATCTGACCGGTTGCAGTCCGCTGGACCTTGATATCCGCCTTGAGCGCGTTCGCCATAGCACGTACCGGGACCATCAACGTACCGTTAACGTTACGCGAATGGACTGGAGCCGTCAGGGAAACCTGATTTACGTGAATAGATGTGCTGCCGGTCTGGAGTACGAGCTTGTCCCTTCCGACCATTATTGTCGCTGTTTGAGTATGTGAATCCCACTTCAGAGTGCCATTGACCGATTGAACGACATCCCGTAAAGGAACGAACGTTGTACCTTGAATGATAAGAGGTGCATTTTTCCAGAATTGCTGTTCGCCATTCACTTCAATGTGCACGGCTTGTGTACTCTGTGCTGCGGATGCCGTACCTCCAGCCTGCCCGAGCACCGGAGCAGCGCATAGAATAAGTGCGAACAAAACACGAATCATAGATGAACAGATGCCGGATACCGATTGCTGTGTGTGTAACTTGCGTAAAATGTAAATCCTCCCCTTCCAAGTGTTTCATGTAAAACCAGCATATGTGCATTGTAAACGATCTCTACAAGGGGGTCAAAACGAGGTGTTTTCTTAAAGAAGAGCAAATGATTAAAAATGTGAATATTTATTTTTGATACATAATGTTTCGAGATGTACTTTCCGATAAAGAGAGTTGAACATAAACATGGAGGATTAGTAGAAATGAAGAATAGGTTTAAAACACAATTCGCGAAGAAGAAAAAGCTTCGAACATGGTTCACATTAACAGTAAAGAAACGACTGATCGCCGTATTGCTGTTGTTCCTGATTGTGCCCAGTCTAAGCGTGGGCTGGCTGGCATATATGAAGGCTGCAGATCAGGTCAAGATGGAGATTGTTCGATCTGCACAGGCCAAGACAGAAATGCTGAGTCTGCAAATCGATCAGATGTTAAGTATGCAGAAGGATAATGCGATGCAGATCGCATCAGGCATTACTTCGGAGGACGTTATTAATAAATCACCTGCACTTCAAGCACAGATGGACCGAATGTCGAAAAATCATAAAGAACTCGGTGTGCTTACAGCCGGAGCAGAGGATGGGAGCTGGATGAAATCACCCGATCCCGGAAGTCAAATTTATGATCCTCGTGAACGCACATGGTACAAAATGGCGATGTCACAATCGGAACCGGTTATTTCTGATACCTTCCAGTCTGTCACTACAGGGGAATGGGTAGTGACGGCGGCAGCCAAACTGGCAGATGGCAATGGTGTATTTGGCGCCAATGTAAGTCTGAATCATCTGAAGGAGACGGTTGACCAGATTCATATCGGCAAAGCCGGCAAGCTGTACATGCTCGATAATGGAGGGAAGTTCTTATTCCATTACAAATTTGAATCCGGCACGCAGTCTGATCAAAGCTACATTAACGAGATGTATACCAAGGATCGGGGAACCGTGAAATATACATATGACGGTCAAGCGATGGAAGCTGTATTCTACACCAATCCGGCAACGGGGTGGAAAATTGTTGGCGAGATGATTCCCTCTGAAGCAGCAGAGGCAGTGCAACCCATCTTGATCCGTACAATAACCCTGGTGGGATCGGCGGTTATTGTGGGCCTCATACTGCTTATCTTCATTATCCGCAGCATTCACCGTCCGTTACAGCAGATAACACAAGCTGCAGCTCAGGTAAGTGCGGGTGATTTGACAGTGCGGATAGGTTTGCGGCGCAAGGATGAATTTGGGCAGCTTGGCGAGAGTTTTGATAAAATGACATCCTCCCTGCGCAATGTGCTTGGCGAGGTTCATGATACCTCAAGTCAGCTGGCGGCATCCTCGGAAGAGTTGATGGCAAGCTCCGAGCAGACCTCCAAAGCTACCGAGCAGGTAGCCGAGTTGATGCAGGATGCAGCCGCAGGAACGACAATGCAGAATGAAAGTCTCGCTGCCACCGAGCAGCTGGTTGGCGAGATGTCCCTAGGGGTTAAGGAGATCGCAGCAAAATCAGAACAAACCGAGCGCATAGCGGCAGAGACCTCCACTAAATCGGAAACGGGCATGGTAACTGTACAGGAGGCTGTCTCTCATATTGAGCAGGTTAACGATGAGAGCAAAGCGATGGAGGCTGTCATCCACGATCTGCGGGCAAAAAATGATGAAATTCTTGAGATTGTGGCTGAAATTACGGCAATCGCAAAGCAGACAAACATTCTGGCACTGAACGCCTCTATTGAAGCTTCGAGAGCCGGGGAGCATGGACGCGGCTTCGCCGTGGTGGCAAACGAGGTGAAATTGCTGGCGAACAGTTCGGGTGCTTCCGCAGAGCGGATTAATGAGCTTATGCGGGAGATGTACGAGAAAACAAATGCCGTTCAAGCTGCTTTTGAGCGTACAGGCGAAGGCATGGTGAAGAGCTCGCAGATGATTGCGGATGCAGGAGAAGCTTTCCGAACAATTCGTGATGCGGTACAGATGGTAGCGGCACAGGCCGAAGAGGCGGCAGCAGCTTCTCGTCAGATCGATCAAGGCATGGGGCATGTGAACAAAGCTGTACACGATACGATGGTTCTGTCGAACCGAATCGCTGGGGGCACCGAGGATGGCTCGGCGGCAGCTCAGGAGCAGCTTGCTACGATGGAAGAGGTTGCGGCATCGTCAGCGGCTTTGTCACGTATGGCAGAGGATCTGCAAAGCGTAATCGATCGGTTCAAGCTGTAGCAGCTGTTCCCTTGAGACAGAATGGCATTGTAATTATGTAAAATAATAAAAGGAAAAAGACAGCGATCTGTCTTTCCATGCATCTAAAGACTGCCGGGATTCGTACCTCGAACCCGCAGTCTTTTTCTTTTGCCGAGAGATATGCGTGCTTGTATCTAGTCACTAAGTCAATTAAGTTTGACAATAAACAAACTAAATAATAATATATCTATAAATAAATAAACAAATGGGTTAGAGAATGAGGGGCGAATGATGAAAGCATCCGATTCCAGATTGCAGACAGCTTCGTTAGAAGAAATCAAACGCGGATATGTGGAGGAAGCTGAGGTCTATACATGTGTTTGCTGCGGGTACGAGACGGAGGCTGGAATTATTTATCCCGAAGAGGGTGTGCTGTATGAAGCACAGCGGTATATGCGTGTTCATATTGAAAAGGCTCACGGGTCGGTATTCGAATATTTGCTGGCGCTGGATAAAAGCGTAACAGGACTGTCCGATGTACAGCGGGGCCTGCTGGCCCAGTTCTATGAAGGGAAAAAAGACGCAGAGGTGCAGCAGGCACTGGGCATCGGGAGTGCATCTACGATTCGGAATCATCGGTTTGTTTTGAAGGAGAAGGAGAGACAGGCCAAGATTTTGCTGGCGTTGATGGAGCTGCTCAAAAATAAGGATCTTCATGCACCGGCAGCATGGGTATCCCCTGTCATGAAACAAGGGCATATGATTGATCATCAGTCATTCGATGTATCAGAAGCAGAACGGGAAGAGGTGCTGCAGAGTTATTTCCCGGAGGGCACAAACGGTCCTTTAACGACGTTTCAGATGAAGCAGAAGCATAAGTATATCGTGCTCACGGAAATAGCCAAGCGATTCGAACCACAGCGCACCTATACAGAAAAGCAGGTCAATGCACTTTTGCAGCAAGCTTATGATGATGTTGTAGAGATTCGAAGGTATCTGGTGGATTACGGACTGCTTGAGCGGGAGCCGGATGGCAGTCAGTATTGGCTGGGCAGTGCTGCGGAGCAGCAAGGCAATAGCCGAAGGCCAGCGACACGAGCGGAAGATGCAGAGACCAGGAATACAGAGCAGCAGGGGAAACGGCATGACTCGGAAATGAAAGCACATAAAGGAGAGAAGCATATGAATCGGCGCAAGGAGTTACAGGAGCAGGCCAAAGAGGTCAAAACAGAAGCAGGAGTGTATCAGATCCGAAATGAACGAAATGGTAAGGTGTATATCGACAGCACCCTTAATCTGAAAACGGTGAATGGGCAGCGGTTTATGCTTCAGATGGGAAGCCATCTGAACCGCCGTTTGCAGGCAGAATGGAATGAATATGGCGAGAGTGCTTTCGTTATTGAGGTGCTGGAGGTGTTGAAAAAAGATGATAACCCCTTCGCCGATCCGAAGGATGCACTCGCTAAATGTCTGAATAGCTGGTTGGAGAAGCTCGAACCCTATGGAGAACGCGGCTATCATGGTGATCCCAAACCATCCGCTGAATAGAGCTTAAGGAAGAATTGGCATACAGGCTGAAGGACCGTTTGATGAAGAATGTTGCCTGAAGGACCATACGAAGACAAGAAGCCTACTCAGGCGAGTTTCTTCAACAAGAAAGCCCCTTTGCCGACGCTGCGGCAAAGGGGCTTTGTACTGATGTGCCCGGCAGGGGCGTGTCCATATAGCGGTGGACGTCAGCTACAGCTTGAATTGTTCAACCAGCTTCTGAAGCTTGTGAGCAAGATGGGCAAGTGAATCGGCAGAGGAGGATATTTCCTGCATGGAGGCTACTTGCTCTTCCGTAGCGGCCGAAATATTTTCCGTCCCGTCTGCATTGGTTTCCGATATGTTATGAATCTGATCAATGGACTGTACTACTTCTGCTGTGCTGGCCGACATCTGTTCTGAAGCTGCCGCGATGTTCTCCAGCTGCTGATTAACTGTTCCAACCGCTTCACTGATGCGAACAAAAGCTTCATCGGCAAATTGCACTGCTCGTATGCCGCTATCAACGTCTTTTAACCCCAGCTGCACATTTTCATTGGCTCTGGAAATTTCCTGCTGGATGGACGCGACCATGCCAACAATTTTCTGACCGGATAGACTGGATTGCTCCGCCAGCTTGCGGACCTCACTAGCAACAACGGCGAAGCCGCGTCCATGCTCGCCTGCACGGGCTGCTTCAATAGAAGCATTAAGTGCGAGCAGGTTGGTCTGGGCTGCGATATCGGTAATAACCGATACCATCTCACCGATTGAACTGGAGTGCTGATCCAGTCGTGTTGCCGTTTCGGCAATGCCTTGAACGAAATGCTGGATGGAGTCCATCTCAGATACGGCCGTTTTGATCGTTGCATTACCTTGCTGTGCGAGTTCACTAGCCTGCAGAGCGGCCTCGGATACTTGCTGCGTACTGTTCGTAACTTGGCCAACCCCTCCGGCAAGCTCGTTCATCTGCTGGGCGGTATGCTTCAGGCTGCTGGCTTGTTTCTCAATTCCTGCTGCGGACTGCTCTGTGATCAGGGCCACCTGCTCTGTAGCTTTGGTTGTCTCGGATGAATTGATGGCGAGCTGTGCGGAAGAGGTGCTCAGTTCGTCTGCGGTATCACGCACATCCTGAATAACCGTACGCAGAGATTGACTCATTTTGTTAAAGCTGTTGCTGAGTTTACCGAATTCATCCTGTCCTTTGACGGCCACTTCGATGTTCAAATTGCCATCACTGATTTCATTCGAGGCATTCACAAGCCGGCTGAGCGGACGGGTAATCGACTGTACAATCCAGAAAATAATGATTGCGCTGATCACAATAGCCACAGCGATAACGACAAGTGTAGTATACAGAATAGGACGAACAGTTTCTGTCACTTCGTCATTATCAATAACGCCGACAACGGTCCAGCCTGTTGTTTCATTGTTGACAAAGAAGGCATGTTCGTTTTTGCCGTTCAGTGTGTATTGAAGTTCGCCGTTTTTCTGTTCAAAAATTTGTTTATAGGGCTCCATCGTGCCCTCTGTACCCGGCTTTTCAGTCGGATGTACGATGATTTTATTCGCATTATCAATAATGTAGATGTATCCTCTTTTCCCGATCTTCGTTGAATTAACTGTCTTGGAAAGAGCTTCAAGGGATAGACTGACCGAAACGACACCGTGACCATCTTTGGTCGTCTGTGCAACCGAGGCAACAACGTTACCCGTATTGCTGGAGATGTAAGGCGTGATTACAGTGGGGTTATCTTTGTTCTGTGTAGCAGCCAGGAACCAGGGGCGTTCGCGCGGATCATATCCTGGTTTGTTTACAGCAGTCACCGGGGAATTGATATACACACCTTTATCCGTGCCGACAGAGGCAAGTTCCACATCAGAATGGGTGTCCTTGTATGCATCAAGTAAAGTACGTATCGTCTTGGTTTCATCCCCCTGAACAGGGCCGACATTGCCCGCATCAAGCTGACTTGCCAGAAAATCGACATTTTTGCGAGTGGCACCAATAATCTGGTCAATGGTCTGGTTGAGCACACTAACGCTGCTGCTCGCATTTTCAAACATTTTTTCCTCAACCTTGGCATCCGCTGTCCGGAATGAAATAATACCCAAACTGATGGTCGGGATCAGCAGCACGATGGCAAAAGACAGCATCAGCTTCTCTCTCATCTGCAACGTTCGCTTCCCTTTGGACTGCTTCATTTTTTTCATACCCAATCTCCCCTGTCTCTCCCGAACTTACATAATATGTGGTATATTTCTAAGTTAATGCGATACGATTCTGAATCCAAAGATTCTGTAGTCATACTCAGGAATCTTTGCATTTGAATGGCATGTATCGTTATATATCGGCTGGTCTTGATTGAAATTAGAGAGGAGTTGCCCCGAAATTGAATCAAAATGCATTAACTTCATCTGGACATGAGCCTCATGTCGAAACCAAGGATGATGCAACTTTTATGCAGGGAGTACGGGACTGTATCCCTACACTGCTCGGATATTTGAGTATTGGCTTCGCAGCTGGAGTTATCGAGATGACTGCCGGTTTGAGTTTTGCGGAAACGGCACTGTTAAGTCTTGTGTTATATGCAGGATCGGCCCAGTTTATTGCAGCAGGCATGCTTGCTTCGAATGGGTCTGCGGTAGCGATCATCTTCACGATCTTTTTTGTGAATCTTCGTCATCTGCTGCTCAGTGCAGCTGTGTCTCCTTATTTCAGGCATCTGACACCTTTTAAAAATATGTGGATCGGCTCGCTGCTTACAGATGAGTCTTTCGGTGTAGCCATGACACGTGCAATTGGCAGAACAACGCTTAGTGAACGCTGGATGCATGGATTGAACATTACGGCATACTTGAACTGGTTTGCTGCCAATATGGCAGGTGCTTATTTTGGACGCTGGATAACGGACCCGGACAGGCTGGGTCTGGATTATGCGTTGCCAGCTATGTTTATAGGTTTGATTGTGCTTCAACTGGTTCACCGCAAAAGTAAAAAAATACATATCAATGTAGCGATCATTGCGGTGATTTCTGTCATCCTGGCAAGCATGGCCTCACTTGGCAGCATGAGTATTATTGTGGCAGCAGTTGTTGCAGCAACGATGGGAGTGTTCATGGAACGATGGAAGTAAGATGGGATGTATTCTGGATTATTATGGGCTCGGCCTTGTTGACGTTTATTCCGCGGGTGCTTCCGCTTATGCTGTTTAGCAAAATACAGATTCCGGTGTGGCTGCTGCGCTGGCTCGAATATGTGCCCGTAGCGGTTATGGCATCACTCATTGGTCAGGAGCTGTTTATGAACGGGAACGAATGGGTTCCCATCACCGAAAATGCTGCTTTGTGGGCAGCACTGCCCACTGTCGCCGTTGCCATCTGGACCCGAAGCTTGTTAGGAACAGTTCTGGTTGGCATTGTTTCCATGATGATTTTGCGTTACTGGATGGGCTAGGTATTTTCGATGAAAACGCTATTTTCTAATGTGGCTGAAAGGGATAAGATGGAGACAGCGGTGTTGGAAAATCCATTTTACATATGAAGGGAACGATAGCCACGATGCAGTCAAGTCCATCTACGATTTTGTTTCAAGGCGATTCCATTACAGACGGAGGAAGGTCACGCAATGAGGATCTGAATCATGTTCTAGGCCACGGGTATGCGTATCTGATCTCAAGCAGGCTGGGAATGGATCTGGCAAACAGACGCAAAACGTTCTACAACAGAGGCATCAGCGGAGATCGGGCTTCCGATCTGTATGCGCGCTGGAATGAAGATGCTATCAGTCTTAAGCCGGACCTGATCAGCATTCTGATCGGGGTTAACGATGCCTGGCGTTCAATGAATGGTGAAGCTAAAGGGTATACGGATCGTTTTGGCCGAGCGTACCGTCATCTGCTTGAGGAAACACGGGAAGTGATGCCGGATACCGGGCTTGTGCTGATGGAACCCTTTATTCTGAAGACGGGAGCAACCGTTGATCAATGGCCGGCTTGGCAGGAGCGGATCAGCGAATATCAGGAGCAGGTCCAACAGCTGGCTGAACAATACGGGGCCGTCTATGTTCCGCTGCAGCAATCGTTTAATGAAGCTTTGCAGCAGGCGGATGCGTCCTACTGGTTATGGGACGGTGTTCACCCGACGGCAGCTGGACACGAGTTAATTGCTCGCCAGTGGTTGTCCGTGGTACAGGATTCTCCATTAGCCGTTGTGTAGCGGGGAGGAAGCTAGTTCGCAGCACATGTTGTTAGAGTTCTGTATTATACTCCATAAGTAAGCGTGGTGAATGCTGTGCAAGGCTCCAATCACGAAATCAAAAATGAACAGGAATATAGGCATGTCGAAACAAGCTGTGCCGGGAATGAAGCCGAAGTGAACGGTTGGCCCGACGAAGAGAGGCTTCAGCAGATGATACATCCGAAGCGAAATTACCGTCAGAAGAACCGTATCTTGATGGCGGATCGTATCGGAGAAAGGCTGCAGCAGCCTGAGCTGGCTAAAGTGTTCACAGACCTGAAGACATATGGAGAGCTGGCATTAAACGAACCGCTGCCACCTCTGACGTTTGCACTGTTTCGGCAGTTCAGTCAGACAGGAGAGCGCACAGCTTACGAGAACGCATATTTTGATCGGCGCGGCAGACTGGCTGCTGTGGCGCTGCTTGCTCTCGTTTCGGATGAACCCCGTGTGCTGCATACCCTTGAAGAGATGTTGTGGGCGGTATGTGATGAGTATACATGGTGTCTTACGGCACATCTCGGAAATGGTGAAGCAAGGCAGGTTGAAGGCAACATCGACCTTTTCGCCGCAGAGACCGTTCATATGCTCGCCGAGATTGCGGTTATTCACGGCAGGCATCTGGACCCTCTGGTGCTTGAGCGAATCCGTGTCGAGGCTGAACGCAGAATTTTCACCCCGCTGTACAGAGAAAAACGCGAGTATCACTGGCAGACGGCAGAGCACAACTGGTCAGCAGTCTGTGGAGGGTGCTGCGGGATGGCCGCTATGCTGCTGCTTGAGGATGAGGTGATGGTGCGAGAGTCCATCCGGCAGACGATCGGCTGTATGAATGCATTCCTGAGAGGCTATGGCGAGGATGGCGGCTGTGCGGAAGGCATCGGATACTGGGTCTACGGCTTCGGTTATTTTGTCTATTATGCCGAGATGTTACAGGACTACAGCGATGGAGCGTTGAATCTGCTGACAGGCTCGAAGATCGCTGCAATTGCGGCTTTTCCACTGCGCATTCATCTGTCGGCAGGTATATTTGTCAATTATTCGGATAGTGCGGAGCGTGAAGAGATTCCAGCGGGGCTCCTGTCACTCTTGGCCGCCAAATTTGAGCTGCCAGCAAATCTGCCCCTGTTCATCCCGCGGCTGACAGATGATCCTTGCCGCCGCTGGGCACATCTGCTGCGGAACGTGATGTGGAGTGATCCGGCATTGTCAGTTGTACATGATGGAGCCGGTGCTCAAGCCCAGGCGAACGAAGGGGTTATTTTACATCAGCTGGGGTGGATGGTTGCCAAGAGTGTACTTCGTGTACCGAAGGTATGCCATGAAGCTGACAAGCTGCACGCAGAAGAAAAGCAGGTTCAAGCGGCATGTTCCTTCAAAGGCGGGCATAATGATGAGCCGCATAATCATAATGATCTGGGACAATTCATTATTCATTGTGGCGGCGAAAATATAATATGTGACCCGGGAGCAGGGTTGTATACTCAGGCATACTTTGCCCCCGGACGTGAGCAGCTGTTTCATATCTCTTCATCCGGGCATAATGTGCCGCTTATTGACGGATGCGAGCAAAGCCCGGGCAGGCAGGCCGAAGCTCATATGCTGAGGTGCAGGCTTGAGCAGGATGGAAGTGAACTTGAGGCAGCGCTGGACCTGACACTCGCTTATCCAGAGGTGGCGTCACTCCGGCGATATACACGGGAACTGTGCTGGAGGATCGAGAAGCATGATGCCGGGATCGGGGATTATACCCGAAATGCCAGCAGAAGCGACTGGAATGGGAACATGGACGAGCACAACAAGGTAGCGATTTTACGGCTAACAGACACATTTCAATGGAAAGCGAGCACAGTGTCGGATGATGCACAATATTCGGTGGATGAGTGCTCCCCCCGTCCTTCCCGTGTAGTTGAGCGCTGGATCAGCCGCATAAATCCTGTTCTTGAAAAAGAGGGCCAGCTTCTATGGCACGCTGCGCAAGCTAATGTATATATGGTCTATGATGCAGCCCGGTGGCATGTTTATACCGAACCTATACACACCTTAGATCATGATCACAACCCGGTTACATTTTACCGTACGTCGCTGGTATGGAACGAAGTCGGCGGAGCTGTAACGAATGAGGAGAGCAGAGGAAAAAGCAAAGTCAAAGGAAAGGGCGCTGAAGATGCTGCAATTATATTAGATACAGATACAAGTGCAGATATAGATGATATGGATGGAGCGGCCTCGCTTGAGATTGTTTGTCAGGTGCATTTTGTCATTGAGCCGCATAAGGCAGAAACCGAGGTGAGTGAAGGTGAGTAATTATACAGCTGCATCAGCTTATCCGTGGAAAACAGCATTGGAGCAGTACCGTATGTTGGCAGCTGAAGCGGGCCCTGCACCTGCTGAGGGCTGGAATCGGGAGCGCAAGCTGGCCCTTGTACAACAAATTGTGTGCGCTTACAAAAAGGTTCAGGATCATGATGGAGCTATTATTGATCCGTACTCGGGAGCAGAGAGGTACTATTCTACACCTGCCTATGCCATGGCAGCAGCAGTTCTGGTGGATGCGGGGCAGCTCGAACTACTCGATTCCGCAGCGGCAGCTCTGTCACATAGCATTGATGCGGTGGTGAAGGGCAGTGCACCCGACCATCACCCGGATTTCTTTCCCGTGTTGATGATGCGGGCGTATATGCTGCTCAAGTCTCATCGGCCTGAGCAGGCGGTCATCTGGGCTGAGGCTCTGAGGACGATTGATCCCGAAGAAGATTATGTATTTACGATGAGCAAGATGAACAATGCCAATCGCATGATTAACTGGAATGCGATTATGATCTCGGGAGAATATTTAAGGTGGCGTGAACAGCTTGCGAGTGCCAATACAGCCTGGATGGATCGTTATCTGGAGACCTATCACCTGCCGCGGTTTACTGCGCTCGGGTTGTATCAGGATGGACCACTGGATCGACCCAATAGTCCTTTTTCCTATGATATCGCTACCCGCTATCACCTTGGAGTAATGCTCGATGCAGGATATGAAGGAGCTGTCGCAGATGCCTTGCGAGAACGGCTGCGTGACGGTGCGTTCAGCTCGCTGCTCATGCTGTCTCCGCTCGGAGAGATTCCGCCGCGGGGACGCAGCTCGCAGCATCAATGGAATGAAGCGGCGGCGGCATATGTCTGCTCGCTGCATGCTGCACTGGCGAGTGAAGCTGGCGATTCAGTTATGGCAGGAGCGTTTACCCGGGCGGCCAATCGCTGCTTTGAAGCGGTGGAGCGCTGGCTCATGCCGGACGGTCGTCTGAAAATCGTACGCAATGAATATGCGCCAGAGCAGCGACACGGATACGAAATTTATACGAATCATACCTGCTATAACCTGTGGACGGCGGCGGCACTGGCTCATGCTTGTCTGCGTGACCCAGGTGAAAGCATAATTCCAGCTTATCTTCCTTCCGAGATCGGGAACAGGGTGCTGCAGACGGATGGCTGGTTTGAAACTCTGCTGGCTTCCGTGCCCGGGCAGCAGATCGTATTGCACACCGCTCTGAATGATCCATATACCATCCCTGGACTGGTACGAATACAACAGGCAGGCTTGCCCGGGTTAATCGGTCCGTCAGCAGCCGGTCATGCGCAGGCAGGGTTTACGGAGTTTGCCGAGGGCGTTGTTCAGCCTTTGAGCTACTGCCCTGCATGGATGACACCCGATGGGGTCTGGCATAGTCTGGCCCAAGGCATACCGTCCGGCAGCGAGTATGACCGCGATGCAGGAATAGACCCTGCCAGCGGCGGCGGTTCAGTAGTGTATGAGACGGAGGCTCCGATCGCGATAGCGGAGAATGAGTCCGGGAACAAGCTGAATAAAGCAATGGCGGGAAGCGGTGTGAAGGCAGCGGAGAGCGCTGGGGAGAACGCTTTTCAGATCACCTGGAAGGGGCCTTTACCCGGTATAAGTGCTGTTCGTGCTCGCTATGTGCAGCGAGCCGATCAGCTGACTGTGACGTATGAGTTTGAAGGCAGGATTGAAGCGGCCGGAGCACTCATTCCGCTAATGTACAGCGATGGGCAGGAGAAGGCTGTCGTTACGCACACCGAGCGAAGCGTACGTACTGTGTACCGCGGCGCATACGTCGAATCTGAAGTGTGTGATCCGGGGGCGAGAGTCATGCTCGATCCGCAACCCGTTGCTTCACGCAACGGGTTGCTGAAACAGGCGCGGATGGAGGCACATGGTGTACAGCAGCTGACCTTTACTGTTCGATTGGGACGCGTGTAACACGTGAAAAGCTTACTGAGATAGAGTGCGGGGAAAAGTGACAAAAAGGAGACATGTTGTTGATGACGCTTGTATGAAGCGGAGCGCTGCGTGCTGGAAGTTGTTCTATGTAAACTTTAAAGGAGCAGGCAGAAGAAAACGGGAAAAACGGGGTTGAAAGCTTTCTGGAGGAAGACTGGGGATAACAGCAACTGGAAGTGTGAAGTGGTCATACTCAGAAGCGGGAGGGGCAGTAACATGAAAACATCAACATCGGTATTATGGGTAGAAGCAGCATGGAGACGGGCAGCTGACAAAACGGTTCGCAACGCCAAGCGAATTCAGGATACTTTTCCCCATACTTCACAGCAGGGAATGTACGATCAGAATGATCCCGATTGGTGGACAGCCGGTTTCTGGCCCGGCTTGTTATGGCTGGTGTACAGGGATGCTCCGCAGCATGAGTCGGCTGCGGAGCTGCGGCGCATTACCGAGAGCTGTGAGCAGCAGCTCGAAGGCTGTCTGCGTGATCCCGACCTGGTGGATCACGATCTGGGTTTTATCTGGCTGCTTAGCGGCGTAGCCAGCTATCGCGAGACAGGCAGTGCGGAGGGGCGCCGCCGCGGCTTGCTTGCCGCGAATCTGCTCGCCGCCCGCTTTCATGTGCGCGGTGAGTTCATCCGCGCCTGGAACTTCAGCTCGTCAACGATGGATACGCGCGGCGTAGCCATCATTGACAGCATGATGAACCTGCCGCTGCTCTACTGGGCCTCCGAGCAGAGCGGCGATCCGCGCTTCCGATGGCTGGCGGAAGCGCATGCGGACACCGTCGCGCGTGAATTCGTACGCGCCGACGGGTCCATCTGCCACGTGGTGGAGTTTGATCCACACACGGGGCAGAAGCTGCGGGAGCATGGCGGCCAAGGCCATGCTCCCGGGTCCGCCTGGGCGCGGGGCACCGCCTGGGCGCTGCACGGGTTTGCGCTGTCTTTCCGGTATACGGGCGAGGCCCGATATCTGGAGACAGCGGAGCGAGCGGCCGATTTCTTCCTCGCCATGCTTGGCGAAGACATCGTGCCGGTGTGGGATTTCCGCGCACCGGCGGAGCACCGGGCGGCGTGGGATTCGTCCGCAGCGGCTATTGCCGCGAGCGGACTGCTTGAGCTCGCGAAGCTGTCGCCGCGCGGGCAAACCTACGCTGCCGCAGGAGAACGCATCGTCCGCGGCTTGTATGAGCACTACAGCTCCGCCGAATTGGCGGCGGAGGAAGGGCTGATCCTGCGGGGTACGGTGCATTACCCCGAAGGACGGGGCATCAATGTGCCGATTATTTACGGCGATTATTTCTATATGGAAGCGCTGGCGAAGCTGCGTGGAGACAAGGGTTTATTTTAACAGAGATAAACAATAGGGGGGGGCTGAATGTCATTTCCGACACACATCGTTTCATCAGGCGGCATTGTAGAAGACGGGCAGGGGAATATTCTCTTAGTCAAAGCCCATGATGATGGTTGGGTGTACCCTGGCGGGATCACCGAAGCTGGAGAGAACCTGATCGATGTTGTAATTCGTGAAATCAAGGAAGAGAGCGGAATCATTACGAGGCTTATTTTGAACTCTAATGGCTCCGTAAACTATATCGAATACACTACTGCGACCTCGACAGAGCTGGATGTGAAGCTCCAGAGACATGTATAGATACAAGGGGAATGATATAGTTAGATGTTCATCTTTCATCTTGAATGTGTGATTAACCGCCCTTGGCAGGGCGGTTATATTTTGTTTTGCTGTATTTTTTGGCTGAAGTCACTTCGTACATTCCCGTTTCAGAATCACAAAATCTGCCGAGGACTGCTCGGGATAGCGCTGACGTATAATCTCATGCACCTTGAACTCGGGATAATCAAACAGATAATGGAACAGGTTGCGATCCTGAATTGTTCGTACTCCTGAATCACCCTGCTCCCTCAGTCTCGTATAGAGCACAACCCAGTGGGTAGAGGTGTGGAGCACATCATGCAGGGTTCGGCGAAAATCTGTTTCATCCGTAATGTGATAGAGCACATCCAGACAAACGGTCAGATCCGCTTGCAGAAAACCACGGTTGACCCAAAGACCTGGTCTATATACCATGAAGCTCTTCGAAGGATCATCAGCGTACATGGAGGCACAGTGTTCTACCGAGGCTGAAGCCACATCCATACCGAGATATTCGCCATAGTCCATATATTTCAATTGGTTTCCATCACCGCAGCCAAACTCGATAACACGACGAATGCCCTCACGCTGAATTAATGCATTGACAACCTCGGCTTTGAATTCAGCCAGCACTCCGTATGAACCCCTGCCGGATGTGTCACCCTTCCGATAAGTCTGCTCCCAATATTCGATGTAATCAAAGGATTGATTCAATCTGTGACCTCCCTTTTCAATATAGAAATATCCCCAGTGTCTCTAAATCCAGATTAGTTAGATGATCGAGTAACATGAATTCCCATATAATTACCTGAAAATTTCCTGAAAGTCTAAACATCTGGAAAGCCTTTGCCGACATTATATAGTAGGAATAAAATGACGAATATCGGAGGGAAATGATGTTAAAGCCAAGATTGACCAAGTACATGGCAATGATGCTGGTGTTGATGCTCACTATTTCCAACGTAGGCTTGGCCGCTGCGGCAGAGAAGGAACTGTCCAAAATTGTAGTTTCCAAAAATGAAATGTCGCTCGAAGTCGGCGATTCCGGGTCGGTGACGGTAACGGGAGTATATTCGGATAATACCTCAGCGAACGTTACGATCAGCTCATCCTGGACGAGCAGTGATACTTCGGTAGCAACTGCATATAATGGCTCGATTACAGCCAAAAAAGAAGGCACAGCAACAATTACAGTGGCGTATCAGGGCCAAACTCAGCCTGTTCAAATTAAAGTAACGAAGAAGGTTAAAGCCCTTTCGAAAAGTGTGCAAAATCTTGAGCTCCGCACAGGGGAAAGCAAAGACATCGCCTTGACTGCGACGTACAGCGATAATACAACGAATAACGAGGCAGCGAGCAGTGCCGAATGGTCGACAAGTGACGAGAAGGTTGCCACCGTTGTTAACGGCAAGGTTACTGGACAAAGCGCGGGAACGGCTGTCATTACTGCCAAACTGGGAAGCCAGAGCGTAACCTTGGACGTCAGCGTAGAAGTGGTTAAACGTGTAGACGTAGACAAGAAGCAGGTGAATCTGCTGCTCAACAAAAGTGAAGTTGTGAAATTGACGGCTACTTATCCAGACGGGACAACGAAAGATGTAACCGATCTGGCGGAATGGACGTCGAGCAATGAGAAGGTTGCCGATGTGCTGAAGGGCAATATTACAGGTTACTCGGCAGGCTCTGCTATTATTACAGGGAAATATGGTACCAAGTCCGTATCAGTAGATGTGGATGTAGATCAGACGAGCAAGCTGAGCGTAGAGAAACAGAGTATTTTCTTCCGCTTGAGCGAGAGCAATAAAACAGCCAATGTTGTTGTGACGGCTTCATATCCAAACAGCAGTGATGTGAATGTAACCGATCAGGCGACATGGACATCCAGCAACGAGAAGGTTGCGACTGTGTTCAAAGGCCAAATTACGGCAGTGAGCGCTGGATCAACGACGATCAAGGCAACCTATAGCGGTAAAACGGTGGAAGTCGCCGTGGATGTTGATACTGCGAGATATCTGGATATCAAAGATGTGAATGATAAGCTTGCCATGAGTGTTACAGGTGACAACAGAACGAAAAAGCTGACAGCGAATGCAGAATACATTGATGCGAGCAAGGAGGATGTTACGTCCAAGGCGACATGGACATCCAGCGATGCAGAAATCGTATATGTATCGGGTGGCGAACTGATCGCTTATAAATCGGGTACGGCTACGATTACAGCAGCATATGGCGGTAAAACGGTGAAATTCACAGTCAGCGTAGACGTTCCAGACAAGTATGAGATGGACAAAAAGAAAGCAACCGTAGCTGTAGGTGGAACCACTTCTGCCAAAGTGCTTGCACTGTACGGTGAGACCTCCAAGGATGTTTCCGAGGATGCAACCTGGAGCAGCAGCAGCGAGAAAATCGCCGAGGTAGACAGCAAAGGGGTTATTACAGGTGTAGCAACAGGGAAAGCGACGATTACAGCTAAAATTGAAGGTAAAACGTTGACACTCCCGGTTGAGGTGGGTATGGCAAGCGGTCTGGAGGCAGATGTAAACTTTGTTGTGCTTTCGGCAAAAGAAACTCAAACCGTTATTCTGACAGGTACAGACGGTGACGGTAATACAAAGGATGTCACAGCAGATGCGACCTGGAAATCCAGCAATGCCCGGGTAGCGGATGTAAAAAAAGGCGTGATCACAGGGAACAGCAGCGGTAAAGCCAACATTACGGCTGAATACGGCTCCCAAAAAGTTACGATTCAGGTTGAAGTCGATGTAATCTCACGAATCACAGCTTCTGAACCTGCACTTTCCCTCAAATCAGGCGATACGGTTGATCTGACAGTAACGGCTACCCTGAGTGATGGCAGTGAACGTGATATTACGGACAAGGCCGAATGGAAAACGAACAGTTACAAGGTTGCTCAAGTGACCAAAGGTAAAGTAAAAGCATTAAATTCAGGGAAAGCCAAGATTACAGCGAAGTATGGCGGCAAAACGGTGACGATTGCACTGGATGTAGATACACTGAAATATTTGCAGACCGACAAAGTCACATTGACGATGAAGGCTGGCGATAAAGCGACAGTTGTGGCTACAGCAACGTACGTGGATGGAAGTGAGGCTAATGTATCCAAGCCAGCACTTTGGACATCCTCCCGTATTGCGACAGCTTCCGTTAAAGATGGTGTGATTCAGGCGAATGGTAAAGGGAAAGCAACCATTACGGTCTCCTATGCAGGGGTAAAAACAAAGGTTACGGTAGTGGTTGAAGCGAAGTAACTTTGCTCTTCAATTGTTATCATGTAAAGTCAAAAAAGGTGATATCCGCATTCGGGCGGATATCACCTTTTTGTAGTGCGCCCGGCACGGGCGATAACTTGGCGGTGAAAGTCCGCTACAGGCTTGGCAGTAGGAACTGTTAGCCAAGGGCAAGGGTGTCCGT
>NZ_JACHKG010000041.1:0-44643 GCF_014203995.1 Paenibacillus sp. JGP012
CCTCGCGACGGACACCCTTGCCCTTGGCTAACAGTTCCTACTGCCAAGCCTGTAGCGGACTTTCACCGCCAAGTTATCGCCCGTGCCGGGCGCACGATAACCAAGCACCAAGCCCTGCTGAGCTGCCAGCAGGGCTTGGTGCTTGAACATCAGGTATCGCAAGATACCCTGCTCTTTATTTTACGCATAACTCTTGAAGAAGAGCCATCTTATTTGTGCAATCACACTACATTCAGCACAACGTCGATGTTGCCGCGTGTTGCTTTGGAGTACGGGCAGAAGTCATGTGCCTTGCGAGCAAGCTCCTCTGCCTGACTGTGATCCACCCCCGGCATGCTTACATCCAGACGCACCGCCAGCTTGAAGCCATCATCTGCCGGGTCTTTACCGATGGATACATTGCTCGTTACAACGACATTTTCCAATTTCACACCTGCTTTGCGGGCTACGTTTGCCAGAGCACTTTCATAACAGGCTCCGTACCCGGCTGCAAACAGCTGCTCAGGGTTTGTCCCTTCACCGCCAGCACCACCCAGCTCTTTCGGCATTTTCAGATCATGCTGCAGTACACCGTCCGAAGAAGCTACCGAGCCTGTGCGTCCACCTTTTACCGTTGCTGTTGCTGTATATAAAGCTTCCATCAGAATCTCTCCTTCGCTGCTAAAATTTGAACTGCCTACAATTCATTTTAAACTTCTGGCTCGTTTTGAAACGCCTTGACCTTGTTCTTTAATAGCTTTTACATCTATTCTTCAACAGCTTTTAGATCATATTCTTTAACAGCTTTTACATTTGGCTTCATTTCATGCATCCATTTATAACTCTTCACATGATTCCTGTTGAAGCTCCTTCTATATAAAAGATTTTACACCATCCACTCCGATGACAGAACAACCTTCCAAGGCTCTTTTCCTTCAATTATTAACACTCATTAATTTACCCGATCCGGGCAAGCCTAGAATTTGTCATAATACTGGTGAGATGAATCACACACACAGTACAACCCCCTGAAATTCACACCTTTTGTCTCAGTACATAAAAGTTGCACTAGACAAAAACTATTGAGTGTGTACAATGTAAATATGAACATAAAATTTTAGATATAACTACATCGTGTTCATCACAACTTAACTATGTATATATTCGTTCAAGTGCAAGTTATACAATTTACATGATTTATTCGGCCGGTAATCGGCCCCCATCTTAATGTAAAGTCAGGTGATCCATCTATGAGTCAACGAAATCCGTTCAATACGCCATCCGGTGAATATGCTGCAGCAGCAGTGGCTCCGTCACTAGGTGAAGCGCACAGCTCCATGAAAGTTCCCAAAAATGCAGTCTGGTGGAAAAAATTTCTCGCCTTTGTTGGTCCGGGTTATCTCGTCGCTGTTGGCTACATGGACCCGGGCAACTGGGCTACGGATATCGCAGGCGGCTCCCAGTTCGGTTATACCTTGTTATCCGTTATCCTTATATCCAATATGATGGCTGTAGTCCTGCAATCTCTTGCAGGCAAGCTCGGGATTGTTACTGGACGGGATCTCGCTCAGGCTTGCCGTGAACGCTTCAGCTTCCCTGTAGTTATGATGTTATGGATTCTGTGTGAGCTTGCTATTGCAGCAACCGATCTGGCTGAGGTCATCGGCTCGGCAATTGCCCTCAAACTGCTGTTTAATATCCCCATGCTGTATGGGGTGATTATTACCGCTGTTGATGTGCTGATCATTCTTGTCCTGCAAAATAAAGGCTTCCGCGCACTGGAGACCCTTGTCATTGTGCTGATGGCCACCATTGCGCTCTGTTTCGGGATCGACCTCTTTCTGGCTAAACCGGACATGGGCGGTGTACTGCACGGATTCGTACCCAGCAGTGAGCTTTTGCAGAACCCGGCTATGCTCTACATTGCCATCGGCATCATTGGTGCTACGGTCATGCCGCATAACCTGTATCTGCATTCTTCCATCGTACAGACCCGCCAGATCGAGCAGACAGCTCAGGGGAAAAGAGAAGCGATTCGTTACACCACGATGGATTCAACTATCGCGCTGACGCTGGCCCTGTTCATTAATGCAGCCATCCTGATTGTATCTGCGGCAGTATTCCACAGCGCAGGCATGACCCAGGTTGCCGAGATTTCAGATGCATATCATCTGCTGACTCCGCTGCTCGGCACGACCGTTGCCAGCATCCTGTTTGGCGTCGCTTTGCTCGCATCAGGTCAGAACTCTACCCTCACAGGTACGCTTGCTGGACAGATCGTCATGGAGGGGTTTCTGAATATTCGTATTCCGGCCTGGCTGCGTCGTCTCGTCACACGGCTGATCGCAATCATTCCGGCCGTCATTGTGACCGCCATCGCGGGCGAACACGGGACAGAGGAACTGCTGATTCTGAGTCAGGTTATATTGTCCCTGCAGCTGCCGTTTGCCGTTATCCCGCTGGTGATGTTCACAAGTGACAAAAAAAGCATGGGGCCATTTGTTAATAAACTCTGGCTAAAGATCGTTTCCTGGATTATCGCTGCGATCATTGTAGTGCTGAACGTGTACCTGATTATCCAGACCATTATGCTGTTCTAAAGTTTATTATCGTCTCTCAAATAATAAAGGCTGATGCGCTGCGGTTTTATCCTACCGGGTGCATCAGCCTCTTATGTGTCTTTTTTATCATACAGCCTCAGTCGTATCTTTATATCTAACCTATATCTAATCTAACCCTAAACTAACCTGACCTGTTCTAACCCGCACTCACCTACTCACTTGGAACTATTCTCATCCGAAGATGCATCTGGCATGAGCAGCGGCAACAGTTCATCCAATGATTTAACCGTCCAGTCTGCACGCTCATGCTCTGACTGCACCGGCTGAAACCTTCCATATCCCTGGAGAATACGAATGGTATGCAAGCCCAGACTGCGAGCCGGAACGATATCATTGTCAATCCGATCTCCAATCATCACCGCTTCCTCCGGGGCACAACCAGCCTGTTTCAGGGCAACCGCATACAATTCCGGGTCGGGCTTGGACACTCCTTCTTCTGCCGAGCAGGCCAGTACATGAACATATTTTCGAAGTCCATAACTCTCCAGCCGCATTTCAGTCCCCGGGCTCTGATTCGCAATAATGCCTATGTGATAGTGCTGCGACAGCTGCTTGAGCACCTTGGCTGCAGAAGGAAATGGCCGCTCCAGCTCTTTGTGGAATTTCAGCTTGTCCTGAATCTGCTTGCGGTGACCTTCATCCTGAATGTATGTCCGCATAGCTACCTTCATAGGCCATTGTTCGTAGTTCTGGTAACATTGCTCAAACAGCTCCCGTACATCCTCAATCTTTACAGGATAGCCGTAAGCATTCGCCTCACGCACAAACTGCCCGATAATATCGTCAACAGGCTCCCATTCATCCACCAGCGTATCCCCTACATCAAAAAACAACCACTTCAACCCGGCAATATCCGGCAAGCCAATTCCTCCTTGTACGCCGCTCAATGAAGATCCCGTGCGCGCATGCTGTATCCATAAAAAAAGAAGACCCACGACAAGCATGAGTCTCCTCAGATTCCGTTAGTCCATACCTGCAATTATAACAGGCACCTTACACAGGATCAATCATAAGCTGCTTGCTTCAGCTTCGAGTTTATTGCAACTATTAAGCAAGAATCCAACTTCTCCATTTAACGAATACACAATTTTGTCCGCACCCATACCTCGATAAATGCCTTTTGGATGACTTTGCTCCGTTATCACACACAGAGACTTGGATGTCCAGGAGCGAACAATCTGCAGGTAACGGCAAGTCAGGTTCAGACTGTTCTCAAAAATAAATACGTTGCCTACGCTCGTCTGCGGCAAAAACCATTTTTGAGCTGCTGCTGTATTCATACGAATCACATGCTCTACTCCGATCCGGCGGAGCTTACGCTCCTCACCCGCACTGTTTGTCAGAACGGCAAAAGGCATTTTTTTGTACATCAGCAGCTTCACAAATTTACGTCCAGCTTCATTCGGAGCGGTTACTAAAATCATCTCTGTATCCATCATTCGTTCCTCCCTTGGCGTGAAAAGACAACAAAAAAGAAGCGTGGGGACCAAGGCCTCCGAAACGCTTCTTAAATAATCCATGGAGAAAACGCCATGGACCAGCGTGCGGTTTGTTGCCTCTCCCTTTAACGCTTACGAGGTTAGCTGACGGATTCGGGCGCGAGAGTCGCCCTATTTCCGGCTGTCACCGGAAAATTCACCCCATGGATGTCTGCTGCTGTAATGCAGCACATCCTGTTGGTTCCCCCGTTTTCCACCCACGATGAATGGAAACTCAGCGATTGAAACATCGTTCGTAAATCTTGCATGTAAGACCGATCGATATCATCGTCTGTTTCGTTTTTCAGGTACAATATAATTAAAATTCAAATTACGCTTTGAATCATACACCCGTGCCATGATCATGTAAAGTCCGGGCAGATCACCGAATCGTCAGAATTCCGGCAATAAGCTTCAATAATAACGCTTACAATGAGCTTATACGCTATCCAACTCTTCCAAGCTGTCTAATTCTCGCCCGCACAAAAATTGTTCAAGCGAATTGCATTCCTTCTATGAATAAAGTCGAGCCGATGAGGATAATAGTGTTCTCTGTAAATTGATTTTGCATTATTTAATTGCATAAAATATAATAAACATATCAATATAATATGCTGGAGGCGATCCCCATGTCAGTCTATGATTACAAAGTAAATACTCTTCGCGGACAAGAGATTGAAATGTCCCAATATCGCGGTAAAGTGTTGTTAATTGTAAATACCGCAAGCCAGTGCGGCCTCACTCCTCAATTCAAGGGCCTGCAGGAGCTGCAGGACCAATTCCAGGATGCTCCTTTCGAGGTCCTTGGATTTCCCAGCAACCAGTTTGCCCAGGAGAAGGGATCCTCTGATGACATCGCTGAGTTCTGTCAGATGAACTATGGCGTAAGCTTCCCTATGTTTGAGAAGATTGACGTTAACGGTGCCAGTGCTCACCCGCTATTCCAGCATATTACGAAGGAAGCGCCAGGTCTGCTCGGCTCCAAGGCCATCAAATGGAACTTCACAAAATTCCTTGTCGATCAGGAAGGGAACGTTGTGAAGCGTTATGCTCCCCAGACTACACCCGATAAAATTGTAGAGGATATTCAGAAATTATTGAAATAAATAACACACATTTCTACACTTTGAAAAAAGCTGCCCCAAACCACAGAGCCTCGGTTCTGCTCGGTTTACAGGGTGGCTTTTTTACGCAGCTAATGAAACTTATCTCCGACTGTTGTCGCCCTTTAGCTGTTATTTATGCAGGATCAAAAGACAAAAAAAGAAGCCTCCCGTACAGGGAAGCTTCCTTCAATAACGCTTCATATGATGCGGTCGAGAGGACTCGAACCTCCACGGGCGTACGCCCACTACCCCCTCAAGATAGCGTGTCTGCCATTCCACCACGACCGCATGTCGTAAATTATCGGCAACAGAATTGATTATACCGGAATGTTATCTAAATGTAAAGCATTTATTTGAATACGCCAAAAATCAGTCATATTTCCCCGAATGTGCGCATATCCTGAATCTGATTCCGAAAAAATGCCAAGGCCGCAGTGGAACCAGAATGAATTTCTTGCAGCATCGTATTTTCAAATATTATTTCTAAAGGAGAATAAGATAATTGTTATATTATATAACATGAAAAATAACAAATAACGAAATTTAAGCTATTTTTCAATGCAAACCATTGACAAAACACGGATAATTATGTGAATATATATATCATATAATTCGGATTTAAGCACATAAGATTTAGAAAAGAGTATTTTATGTAATATAAAATAACACAAAAAAGCACTGGAGGCGAAAGATCGTGAACCGTGGCAATAAGCTGCTAGATTACGTGAAGCTGCTTGATCCTTCTGTTCAGGTTGGAGGGTTCTCCCATTTCTTCGGCATGGATACACATATCAAGGAAGGCACCATCCGTACAGCCGAGGATCTTGAATCGTTCATGCGCTGCCAGCTGCATCCCAGTCTGGTTCGTCTTGAAGGTATGGCCATCAAAGGCATATATACCGCAATCGATCACAAAGACACTTGGCGCATCGCCCTGATCGACAAGCTTGTTCACGTGCAGCGAACACCTGCCGAGCTTAGAGAAAAGGCAGCTACCATCGGCAAGCGTTTAATCAAGCTATCTCACGCCCTGCATCCCTGGATCGACTTCAAACCGCTTGAACAGATTTTCACCAAATACAGTTCTGTCGGCTGTCTCCCCACCGTTCACGCCTGGATTAACCACCACCTCGACATCCCCGTCGAAGAGGCGGTCCTCGGTTATCTGCATTCAGCCATGTATGCCTGTATATCCGAAGCCTCCAAAGCTATTCCTCTAAGCGAGAATGTCACCAAGGATCTGCTCGGTCGCCTGACCACAGACCTTGAGCACGAATGGAAGACCGTGAGTGCTTCTTCTCCAGATGGACACATGCACCCTGCATCACTGTCTATGAAGACGTTATTCCCCAGCTTCCATATGCTCGGAGCCGGGCTTCACGCTTACAGAGCATGAGCACCTCCCCAACAAACCTCTCTTGATTCCATTCAAAAACACGCCGCAACCCCCTTGCTGGCGTGTTTTTTCGTTTATGAAGGCTTGCTACATATGGCCTTGGAGGTCCATAAACAGCGCATATACGTCATTTTAATTCAAAAAATACACTTATTTCCGTATTTTTTAATTGTTAGATGACGCATTTACGTATATAATGGAGATTACAGCTCGCATTTCTATTCAGTTTACACGAAGAAACGCCTGCTGAATACTATAATTCCACTCAGGGGTGAACCCTTTTGAACAAGAAGAAACCCGTCACTCCGTTCGGTTGGGCTATCAAACGGCGACTAACCGAACTGCAGATTGACCAAAAAACCTTTTGCGAACAGCATGGCATCCCACCCTACCGCCTGTCCAATCTTATTCACGGCACACGTAAAGCTACGAGATTCAGGCATCAGGTCGCTGATATTTTGGACATACCAGAGGAGCTGCGATAACATCTTTTATCCAAGGAGGACTTCACTCATGAGACACATGACATCGGACCTCGAAAGCCTGTCGTTCCAGTCCACCAATCATCAGCTAATCATCATTGATCAACATTGGATCATCCGAAGCTGCAACCGGGCCTGGGAGCGTGGATTCTACAAACCTTTCTCACACTCAGGCAGCCGCCATAACCATTACCTTCACCTGATGGAAGCGTGGACAGCACAAAGGGATGTTCCACCAACCAGGTTTGCGCAGCATCTGAGGCATAACGTTGTACCTTTCAAGCAAGCTCATACATACGACATCTCTGTGACCACTCCGTTCAATGAAGAAAAGTGGTTTCTTGTAGAGCTAACCCCGTTACATGACGGCCCCATATTCGGCGATAACCTTGCTTTGATTGCCCATACAGATATCACCGAACAGAAAAGGACCGAGCAGCAGTTAAGACAAGCCCTGACTGAAGCACGCACATTGTATGGCCTGCTGCCCATTTGCGCCGTTTGCAAACACATCAAGGACGAATCCGACGAATGGAGCTCCGTGGAAAGTTATCTGGAGAAACATACCTCTGCCGAGTTCACCCATGATATCTGTCCTGAATGCATTCGGCGGCTGTACCCGAAGTATTCCAACATTCTGGATAAGCGTCATTAAAGGCATGCAGCGCAGCTCTATCATGTTTGGGCGAATTCAAGCACACACTGAACCCTCTCGCAACAATGGCATCAGATAATGGAATCGCATCATACAGACAAATGATATTCAAACTGGGACATATCGAGCTCCTGCGGGGTCCCCTGCAGCGTCATAACGCCTTTGTCCATCACATAAATGTAGTCGGCGGCACTACGCACAAAATCAACGCTTTGCTCCACCAGCAGAATCGAAATTGTCCCCTGCGCTTTCAGCTTAAGGATCACCCGCCTGATATCCTCAACGATTGAAGGCTGAATGCCTTCCGTCGGCTCATCCAGCAGCAGCAAGCCAGGGCGGGAGGCCAGCGCTCGCGCAAACGCAAGCTGTTGCTGCTGCCCGCCGCTCAAGTCCCCACCCTGGCGCCCATACATGGAAGCAAGCACGGGGAACATCTCAAGCACATCCTCAGGGAACGCCCTCACGCCAGACATACTCATTTCCAGTCCGAGCAACAGGTTCTCCTTCACTGTGAGCTGCGGGAATATTTCCCTCCCTTGCGGCACATAACCTATACCTGCTTTTGCCCTTTTAGCCGGTTCCAGTGAAGCCAGTTCCCGGCCATTCCAGTGAACGCTTCCCTCTCGTGTTCGAAGCAATCCCATCAAGGTTTTCATTAATGTCGTTTTCCCCACGCCATTTCTACCCATCAGACATGTCACTTGCCCGGGCAGCACTTCCAGATTCACACCACGAAGCACACGACTCTCCCCGTACCCAGACTCAACGTTCTGCAATCTCAACATTCGCCTGCCCCCTTGTCCCCAAGTACACTTCCGCCACTCTTGGATCTGCCTGAACTTCAGCCATCGTGCCTTCCTTGAGCAGCTTCCCTTCATGCATCACCGTCACCTTGGCGGCAAATTCCCGCACAAACTCCATATCATGCTCTACAACAACTACCGAGCGTTCAGCCGCGATCTCTTGCAAAAGACGCCCTGTTTGGTATGTTTCTTCATCCGTCATGCCTGCGGCAGGTTCGTCAAGCAGCAGCACCTGCGGCTCTTGCAGCAGCAGCATACCGATCTCCAGCCACTGCTTCTCCCCGTGCGACAACGCACCGGCACGCTCGCCGATCCGGTCTTGCAGTCCCGTCTGAAGCATAACACTCTCCATCGCTTCTCCCCTTGCGCCGTGTCTGCGAATTCCGATGGCTTGAAAGGGTAGACGGCGTGTCTCCGCCGCGAGTGCCAAATTCTCCTCCACCGTCAGACTGGCAAAGATGGAAGGCGCCTGGAATTTGCGCCCTATTCCTTTGCGAACAATCTGATGCTCTTTGAGTCTTGTCAACTCCGTACCGTCCATCAGCTTTACCGAACCGGATGCCGGTTTTGTTTTGCCGCAGATCACATCCAGCATTGTTGTTTTCCCCGCGCCATTCGGTCCGATCAAAAAGTGCAAATCACGATTAAGGAGCTTCAGATTCATACCTTTGACTGCAACAAAACCTCCAAAGGCCACCGTTATATCCTCAGCGGCCAGTATCACCTGAAGCTCCGAAGACTTTTCGTTTTTCTGAAGCAGCCTGGACATGTGAACTCTCCCCTCTCCGTTGTAATATTCGGGCGATATTTCGGTACACACCTACAATTCCGTTCGGCATGAACAGAACAACCGTGACGAAGAGTCCGCCAACCACAAACAGCCACCCTTCCGGATAAGCCTCGCTTATTCCCGTTTTCGCCGCATTCAACATCACAGCGCCGATGACCGCCCCGATCAGCGTTCCGCGTCCTCCCAAGGCAACCCACAGCACCATCTCAATGGAGGGAACAATGCCCATCATGGATGGCGAGATAATGCCTACCTGCAGCACAAACAACATGCCCGCCATACCCGCAAGGGCGCCCGACAAAGCAAATGCCAGCGTTTTGTAACCCGCCGGGTCATACCCCAGAAATCGAACCCGATTCTCCCCATCACGCGCAGCCTCGAGCACCTGCCCAAAACGACTGTTCACCATGCGGCGGCAGAGCAGATAAGCGAGCACCAGAATGGCAAGTGTTATATAGTACAGCACAATCGTAGTGCCTGCTGAATGCAGCGTAAACCCAAAGATCGCTTGATAACCCGTTATGCCATTTGTTCCACCCGTCCACTCCTGTTTGCCAACAAATAACGTTACCGTAATAAGCACGAGAGCCTGGGTTAGAATTGTAAAATAGACCCCGGTAATCCGATTGCGAAACGTGAACCAACCCAGCACAAAGGCCAGCAGCGCAGGAATGGCTATGCCAAGGATTAGCGCAGCCGGGAAGGAGCGGAAAGGCTCCCAGAACCATGGCAATCCGCTGAGACCACTCCAGCCCATAAAATCCGGGATAGCTGCGCCACTGGCCTGAAGCTTCAGATACATCGCCATGGCATAGCCGCCAAGACCAAAAAATACCCCATGCCCAAGACTGAGCACACCCCCGTATCCCCAGATCAGATCCAGTCCAATCGCCAGAATGGCCAGCGCCAAAAACTTGGCTAACAAGCTCAGGCGAAATTCCGTCGAAACCAGCGGCGCAAGGCACATCAGAATAAGCACAACCGCCCAGACGATCCTTGTTTTCAAACTCCCTGTTTTAAGTAATGCCGGCATGCTTCAATCCTCCTCTCCTTCTCCCTGTTAATCCAGGCTTCGCGTGCGAATCGCAACCAGCCCCCGAGGCTTCCATTGCAAAAATGCAACGATGCATACAAACACGAGCACCTTGCCAATGGAGGCCGAGGTATACGTTTCGAACAATGTGTTGAGCATGCCGATGCCCAGCGCACCACACACTGTTCCGATTAATTTCCCCACACCCCCGAGCACAACGACCATGAAGGCATCCACAATATAATACGTGCCAAGAGAAGGGCCAATCGGGCCAACCAGCGTTAAAGTACAGCCTGCAATACCGGCAATCCCTGAACCGATTGCAAACGTCATGCCATCGACCCGTCGTGTGGAAATACCCAGACAGCCGGCCATATTCCGATTCTGCATCACCGCTCTCATTCGTCTGCCTGAAGCCGTGCGATAAATGTAGAGGTACATGCACAGCAAAACTACAGCCACAAGTCCAAGGATAAACATTCGTTTATACGGGAAAACAATACCTTCTGAGATCATCCACCCGCCGTTCAGCCAGGCGGGGCTGGACACACCAACATTCGGAGCACCGAATATCGAGCGTGCCAGTTGCTGCAGCATCATGCCCACACCCCAGGTGGCGAGCAAACTATCCAGCGGTCTGCCATACAGATGCCTGATCAGAATCACTTCAAGCAACCACCCGATCAGAGCAGCCACCGCGAACGCAATGGGCAGCGCTGCAACAAAGTACATGCCGAACCAGGACGCCGGCGCATAAGACATAAACAAATTTTGCGTCACATAGGTCGCATATGCGCCAATCATGATCAATTCGCCATGTGCCATATTGATGACATTCATCAGGCCAAATGTGACTGCGAGTCCCAGGGCAATCAACAGCAGAATCGAGCTAATGCTCAGTCCGTTGAATAGCTGTAAAACAAACATCTCCATTGCAGGCCCTCCTTTACGTTCATTTATCACAACAACGCTTTACCGCAATAACGATCAAGGGTGTGTTGTTTCACCCCTACCTCTCTTTCTGTCAATCAACTGAGTATTCACATACTGCCGCCACAACTATTTATTGCTTAGAGCAGCTCCCCACTCGTATGTTTTCAGGTATGGGTCAGGCTTCACAGGAGAGCCCGAATTCCACAACTCCTTGAACTGACCATCCTCCTGCACTTCACCAATTCGCACCGGCTTGTATATATGCTGGTTCTCTCCGTCTACAGTGACTTTACCCTCGGGTGCATCCAGTTCCAGACCTTTGGCAGCCTGCTTCACTTTTTCAACATCTGTTGATCCAGCCTTCTCCACCGCTGCCTTCCACAGATAAACAGCCACATAACCTGCCTCAATCGGGTCTGCCGTAACTCGGTCCACACCGTATTTCTCTTTGTATTTCGCCACAAAGTCTTTATTCTCAGTTGTTTCTGTTGTCTGGTAATAATTCCACGAAGCAAGATGCCCCTTGAGCACATCTGCACCGATTCCCCGAATCTCCTCTTCAGCCACACTTACGGACAACGTCGTGATCTGATCTGGAGTGATTCCCGCATCCTTCAGCTGTTTGAAGAAAGCGACATTGCTATCTCCGTTTAACGTGTTATAGACGATATCCGGTTTCGCCGCTTTGATTTTACTGATGATTGTGCTGTAGTCGGTATGTCCGAGCGGTGTGTATTCCTCTCCTACAACTTCGCCGCCCTCTGCTGCAAGCTGCGCCTTGATCACCTGATTGGCTGTCCGTGGAAAAACATAATCCGAACCCAGCAAATAAAACGTCTTGCCTCGGTTCTCCAGCAGCCAGGTTACCGACGGAACAATCTGCTGATTGGTTGTTGCACCCGTATAGAAAATGTTAGGGGAGGATTCCAAACCTTCATATTGCACGGGATAAAATAACAGACCATTGTTTTGTTCAAACACCGGAAGCATCGCTTTTCTGCTGGCAGAAGTCCATCCCCCGAATACAGCCGCTACCTGATCCTGCTGCAGCAGCTTTCCCGCCTTCTCTGCAAAAGTAGGCCAATCTGATGCACCGTCTTCAATGACAGGTTCGATCTGCTTGCCCAGAACACCGCCTGCTGCGTTAATCTCTTCGATGGCAAGCATCTCTGCATCTTTCACCGAAACTTCACTAATGGCCATCGTTCCACTCAAGGAATGAAGAATGCCAACTTTGATCGTGTTACTGGTTCCAGCCGCATTCCCGGCTCCATCAGAACCGGAGGCCACAGGCGGAGCGCTGCCTTCCACACACCCTGTTACCATCAGGATTACACCGAGCAGAATACCCCATAATCGGAATGACCTCTTCTTCAATAGTCTGCACTCCCTTTTTTTAGTCTACTTACGAACATTAAGGCAGAACATAACTTAAACGTTCGTTGAACCAAATTATGGAGTCCAGAACTTTTAATGTCAATATATCTTACATAATTTTATTTTATGCATAAGAGTTTCATGCATTCTGTTAATAAAATCTTAAATCAATTGACTTTAGGGTAACTTCATGTAATTATATTTAACACAAAGAACAAATTTGACCTCAATTCAGCATTCTGGGTTGCCGTAGTGTTCAGCATCAGGATTTTCCAGTCTTTCACAGCACCACTATAACAACAAAAAAACCTCTGTGCTGTGTCCGAAGATGTTCGGAACAGACGAGGCTTTCATCCGCATGCTCATCAAGTATTCAAATTTCACCTGTAGTAGCGCTTTTTGCAGTGCCAGGTACTGTATTCCCACACCAGATACTACAAAGTGTACTGCACCATTTCTCCGCCTTGCTGTACAAAACGATAAGGAAGTCACCTACTTTTCGTCCCGCTCCGGCTCCTTGTCATCATCCTGTTCCGGTTGGTAACGATAACCGTCACCTTCTTTGCTTTCCTTGAATTTGCGATAACGGGTGAACTCAATATATTCACTGATAAAAGACTGCTCCACAGCCGATAATTCACTCTCCTGGCAATCCAATTGCCTCAACACGTTAAAAAAATAATCCTCCCGCTTTTCCCGCACAATGGCTTCTTTCGATAATCGTCCTATCATAAGCCAGTCCAGGCTTACATCAAAAAACGAAGCAATTTCAATCAGTTTATTGGTGCTCGGGATGGATTTGCCACGCTTCCAATCACCCAGATTGCCCGTGCTAATCTTCAGCTGTTTACAGAAAGCCTTCTTCGTCATGCCTCGTTCGGCAATCAGGTGTTCAATTCGCTCATAGATCGACTGCATGCAAGAACCGCCTTCCAACCGTAATAATCAACCTATATCATATGATAGAATTATAGCACAACATTAGTCCGATAAAACTTTGAAGCATCTTCATTTTTCCGAATATCAATGATTACATCTCGACCACTTCGCATTCCATTTCCACGATCAGTCCAAGCCTTAACTACAAAAAAGCTCCGCATTGTCTTCGGAGAAACGTGCTGCAGATAGAGCTTTTTATGTACAATCCTTAAACACACATCACCACAAAACACAATTCGTTCCTGCCCCGCCAGCAGCAGTACTACCCCAAGCTTCACTTTTCTTCTTGGTCCGACGCTGTCTCATCATCCTGTTCAGCCTGGTAGAGATAACCGCGACCTTCTTTACTTTCCTTGTATTTGCGATAGCGGGTAAACTCAATATATTCACTGATAAAAGACTGCTCCGCAGTCGACAACTCACTCTCCTGGCAATCCAATTGCCGCAACACGTTAAAAAAATAATCCTCCCGCTTTTCCCGCACAATGGCTTCTTTCGATAAACGTCCTACCATAAGCCAGTCCAGGCTCACATCGAAAAACGAAGCAATTTCAATCAGTTTATTGGTGCTCGGGATAGATTTTCCGCGCTTCCAGTCACCCAGATTACCTGTGCTAATCTTTAGCTGTTGACAGAAAGCCTTCTTCGTCATGCCTCGTTCGGCAATCAGGTGTTCAATTCGCTCATAGATTGACTGCATGCAAGGACCGCCTTCCAACCGTAATAATCAACGCATAGTCACATGATAGAATTATAGCACAATATTTATGAAGGCTCAGCCTATAATATCTAGGGCGTGTCTGAAAACTCTGAAGGCGGCAGATTTTGCTGAATTTTCGTTCCAAGCCAGGAAGTTTTACGCAGACGTGCCGGGGCACGTCAAGGGAAAGTGACGCAGCAGGGGGCGAAAAGGCGGTAAAAGATGCACTTCAGTAGGTTTCAAGACACGTCCTAGAACCCGTTCAAGTTACTAACACCATGCCTGGAACTCGGGAGCTCATCGCAATTCTCTTCCCAAGACCTAGTCTCTTTATGTTTTTCACCAACGTAACACGATCACATGAGCCCAACATTTTCATTCAACTCGCTCGATCTTGATCGCAGTTGCTTGAACCGGATGACTCTCCTGGTATCGCCCTGTTGTCCATATACGTACCCGATCACCAACCTCCGCAGTATAGGCAACCTCATTCGTCGCAAGTATATAAGTTTGAGAAACTGCCCCCATGCCAATAACCGTTATTGTTTTTTCCCCTTTTTCTGTGACGACAGCTTCAAAATCCGCCTCCCTCGACACATCGACAGCCCCTTGATCCCGATAATTATCCAAGCTGTCATTGGTAACATCTCCACACCCGGCTGTTACTAATACCATTAACACCAGTACATAACCTGACCAACTCATACACCTCAAACGTGTCATTCCCTTCCCTCCAGTTCATAACAGTTATATAGGAGTAACGTCGGAAGATCAGTTTTAGTTACACACCTACTACAAATAAGAAGCAGCGGAGAAGGATAAAGAAAAATGGACCCTCATGAATAATCATGAAAGTCCATTTCAATTTGTTGCTGTGATGCGGTCGAGAGGACTCGAACCTCCACGGGTATACACCCACTACCCCCTCAAGATAGCGTGTCTGCCATTCCACCACGACCGCATATTTAATTGTTTTGTAAATGGTGAGCCATGAAGGACTCGAACCTTCGACACCCTGATTAAAAGTCAGGTGCTCTACCAACTGAGCTAATGGCTCTTGATGCAACTCCACCTGATGTTATGCCATGCTTCATTAAATGATACAGAGCAGTGAACTTTAAAGAAATCCTAATCAAGAATGCGAATCTCTAAACGGTGAAGAAGAGTAGCAATAAATTACTATGACCCGTAGGGGATACTCTCACTCCGTTCGAGACTGCGAAGCAGTGGCTAACGAAGCAATCCTCCGACGAACCCTTGGGATTCTCATCCCTTGATATAGCATAAAATACTATGACCCGTAGGGGATTCGAACCCCTGTTACCTCCGTGAAAGGGAGGTGTCTTAACCCCTTGACCAACGGGCCTTATGAACAAGCTGTCTTTCTTGGCGACAAGAATGAGTATATCACAGGAAAATAGATTAGTGCAATACTTTTTTTTATTTTTTTCTTAAGCAGATAATTATTCTTTCTTTACAATTATTTTAGCCCTAGAATCGACTTATTCACTAAAATTTCACCCCATCAAATCGACCTATTTTCCTTCTCTAACACTCAGTATAGACGTAATCGTTTAAATCAAAAAATCATACACTTGTCATGCCTATACGCTGAGTTTGTAAATTAACAGTCAAAAACTTATAAAAACTTATTTTCACTTACAACATTGCACATCCCATTATAATTACTTATAATTTAACTATAGTACAACGCACGGTCATCCCTAAATCAAGGAGGCTTTACGTTTGTTTCAGGAAGAACGCATGCAGCTCATCATTGAGCATTTACGCAAACACAATCGTATCTCGGCTGAAGAGATCGTAACATTATTTGATGTATCCCGAGATACTGCGCGCCGTGATCTGATTAAGCTTGAAGAACAGGAAGCCATCATCCGCACACGTGGCGGTGCCATTCTCCCCTCTCCTCCACAGGAATTCAGATCGTACCAGGAAAGACTCAAGTACGTTTCCGAGGAAAAAAGAGCGATTGGAAAACTCGCTGCTGCTCTTGTTCGTTCAGGTGAAACCATTATTCTGGATTCCTCTACAACTGTGCAGGCCTGCGCAGAGAATTTGAACGGCAAATCCTGCACCGTGATTACCAACTCGTTACACTCTGCCGAGCTGTTATCCAATCACACGGCAGTTCAAATCCGACTGCTTGGCGGCAAACTCGATAAGGAACAGCGTTATGTATATGGAACACCTGTGATCGAAACCCTTTCCCACTACTATGTGGATAAAGTTTTTATCGGCATTGGCGGTCTCACACTGGATGGCTTCAGCGCTTCCGAAGAAGAGGGCAAGATTAAACATCAAATGATGAAATCTGCCAAAAAGGTCATTGTGCTTGCCGACCATTCCAAAATGGGCAGACGTTATGGCTACCGTTTTGCAGACTGGACTCTGGTTGACGTATTAATTACTGATCAAATGCCGAATCAGGAGTGGATTGATTTTTTAACAGAACAACAGGTTGATTTACTCATTCCCGAACCTACACAAGAAAAGGAGTTGTAAAGATATGAAATTATTTGCTACCGATCTGGATGGAACGCTGCTGAATCGAGATAGCCAGATTAGCCGTGAAAACGCAGAGGCTGTTCAAAAAGCACAGCAGACTGGCATGAAAGTTACCATCGCAACAGGACGTGTATATTCAGATGTTGTTGACATCAGCCGCCAGGGCGGAATCAAAACCCCGATTATCGGCTCCAACGGTGCAACCATTCATGACGAGAACGGAGAACGCTTATTCCACCTTCCGCTGGAACGTGACACAGCAGCGTCTGTCATGCAATGGCTGGAGGATGAGCAAATTTATTATGAAGCTTCGACTCAGATGGGTATTTACGCAGCCATCAGCACTCACGAAGCAATGCTTGCCGAGCTGGAACGTGTTTTAGGTTCAAAACCCGGCGAAGATATCGAGCGCATGATCCATTCCATCAAAAAACATTACAACAAAAAAGACTATCACCGTGTGAAAAACCATCTCGAAATTCCGGCAGAAGCTTGTATCTATAACATTATGGCCTTCTCCATGAATCCGGAAAAAGTCAAAGCCGGACGCGAGCACTTCTCCTCCAGATCCGATGTTGCCATGGTTGTATCCTTTGAGCATAACTTCGAGATGCAGCACCCGGATGTATCCAAGGGCAATGCCCTTACGAAGCTGGCAGAACACCTGAATATCTCTATGCAGGACACCGCCGCTATCGGCGATAACTTCAATGATGTTTCCATGCTGCAAATGGCAGGACTCGGCATTGCGATGGGCAACGCTGAACCTGAGATTCGCGCCATGGCTAAAGCGATCACACGCACCAATGTTGAGCACGGTGTCGCTCATGCCATCTATAGCTTACTCGAAGGCAAACCTATCGCTCCTGTGGAAACCATTGTTTCCGAAGGCCAGTAAAAGGTCATTATAGTGGAAACAAGCACAGACTCGTTAACCGAGCCTGTGCTTGTTTGTTATTCAGCCACATGTTAAGTAGTGTCCTCTCGCTCGCGCTCTCAATCCCCCTCATTCTCCAGCTATTTCTCTGCCCGAAAATTTTCTCCCTGTCTCTCTCCCAGCCCGTAATAATGACGGAAATTATAAATCAATGGATGCCATTGCTCCGGATCAATCCTGTTGATCTCCGAGATCAGACGAGTATGGGCGTGTACCTTCACCTTTTTCACTTCTACAATCGCCATAAACGGTGTATGCTCCGGGAGGCGCATATGTTGTACAACCGCTTCTATCTGAAGCGGACATTCTGCTATTTTATCAGGCGCTACCCGAACCGAATGCTGAGATGTCAATCCTGCTGCAGTGAATTTATCCTGACAAAACGCATATCCCATCTGTCTTTTAGCTTCGGGCACAGGTGAGCTTCCTGTCGTGCGCCCCAGCGCTTCAACGTTTCGCCACATGGAGGCATCCGGCAGATTAATGACACACTCGGGATGACGACAGAGGTTTTCATAAGCTTTGCCCTGCGTGCCAACACCCAGCACAAGACAGTCTCCCAGTGCCCAAGATGACGATAGTGGAGAAAGATTGGTAGACCCGTCTTTATTTAATGTGCTCAGAATGATGACAGGTGTTCCGTAGTATAAAATACTTGGATTAATGGACTCATGCCGATCCGTCTGATCCCATTCACTAGTTTGTTTTGTAGTGCTGTGCTGTTGCATATTGTTCCTCACCTTACACCTCTCCTGTTCGGATAATTAGAATTCAAAACCCATTGTAATACAACATTAGTTCAGCTATCATCGAAGTATGAATGCATACCCGAATATCACTGTTGTTGCCTCACTTATTGCTGATACAAGTCGCTCTATATTCCTCGCCGCTTTGCTTGATGGACGGGCGTTGCCTGCAGGAGAACTTGCCTACATGGCAGGTGTCAGTCCACAAACAGCAAGTAATCATCTCGCTAAATTGGTAGCTGGAGGATTACTGCAAGTAGAACAGCAAGGTCGTCATCGGTATTATCGTCTCGCAAGCCAGGAGATTGCTGATCTGATTGAGAAAATGGCCAGCATCGCTCCACCGGCACAGATTCGCTCATTAAAGCAATCCAATCAGCTGCAGCAGTTAAGCTATGCACGTACCTGTTACAATCATCTGGCCGGGAAACTCGGGACTTCACTCTGTGAAACTTTGCTTAAGAAAGGTTATCTGGTTGAACCCAAAGAGTCCCAAAGTAAGAATTATCTAATCACGGAGAAAGGATTGCAGTGGTTCAGCTCATTTGGAATCAAGCTTCAATCAAAGCCAGGATCACGCCGGGCCATCGCTCGTAAATGTCTGGACTGGAGCGAACGCCGTCATCACCTATCCGGTTTGCTTGGTGAACAGCTTTTTCACCGATTACTTGAACTGAATTGGATTCGTCAAAAAACAGGAAGCCGCTCTATTGAAGTAACCGAGGCTGGGAAGTCAGGTTTATATGAGGTGCTGGAAATTTCCCTGTAGACGGATTACACGCTAAAAAAAACCAAAAAAACCTCTTCAAATGAATGATTGACTCATTCATTTGAAGAGGTTTCAAATTTTATTGGAGACGGAGAGGGATACTCTCACTTTGTTCGAGACTGCGATGTATCGCTATCGAAGCTTATGCTCCGACGAACCTTTAGGGTTCTCATCCCTGACATTGAAGTATTCTCAGAACGGAGAGAGAGGGATACTCTCACTTTGTTCGAGACTGCGATGTATCGCTATCGAAGCTTATGCTCCGACGAACCTTTAGGGTTCTCATCTCTGGCATTGAAGTATTTTCAGAACGGAGAGAGAGGGATTCGAACCCTCGCACCGCTTACGCAGTCTAACCCCTTAGCAGAGGGTCCCCTTATAGCCACTTGGGTATCTCTCCAAGAAATGGCTCCCCGAACAGGACTCGAACCTGTGACAACTCGATTAACAGTCGAGTGCTCTACCAACTGAGCTATCAGGGAAAATTAACTTGAATAACATTAATTTATCATGATTAATAATTCAAGTCAACATGCCTTTCATCAATTTTTACAACCGATTTAAAAAGTGCCAGATCAGATGTTTTGAAGTGTCAATTTTCCCGAGCATCGACCGCAGCGATAACGTTTAGGGTCTATTTTTCGTTTACGCAAATATTCCATACCACAGCTCCTGCACAACAGCTTGTATCGATATGGCAGCGGTTTTCTGCCCTTATCTCCGGGGAGTGATTGACAGAACCTTGAGCCGCCAACTTTCTGCAAAAGCGCCTTGAATTCAGGGTCACGATGCTGATACCCCCGTCCTCGGATGTGCAGATGATAGTGGCACAGCTCGTGTTTAATAATTTTTTCGACCTCGTCTTTTCCGTACACTTCCAGCTGATGCGGATTAATTTCAATTCGATGGCTCTTGAGCATGTAACGCCCGCCTGTTGTCGTCAGACGACGGTTGAAAATCGCCTCATGGGTGAACGGAACCCCGAAGTGCTCCAGTGAAATCTGCTCAATCCATTGCTGCAGTTCCTTGTTTTCCATCGTTGTTCCCTTCTGCACCCCCTCGGCGCGTTTGTTTTTCCGGCACAATACTTGAATTTTAACCGTTTCGTAGGCTACACTGTCAAGTAGAATGTATGAGGGGAGATTAATACTCGTTATGCCTACAATGCGCTATGTCATCCTGCAGCAGGGGCAGCAATTGCAGTTTGTTGAAATGCCTGCGGACTATGCTTACCAACTCAGTGCACTTAATCTGCGTCTGCACAAGGAAATTGATAAACTCACTGCAGCAGATGTACCCGTTTTGCCCTGGGCTATCGCCGAATGTGATCAGCTTGACCTACTGAACGAAGACTTGTCCATTATCGGCGGCCTTGATTATATCAATGCTCTTGAAGAGCGTTTCGCCGCTCTGCGTGAAAGCAATTATCCGCTGATCTCCCTGTTAACCGAGATTCGGGCGTTACAAGCCCAGCTGGAACAATGGTATGAGGAAGAAATGGAATAATGTTCGTCAAAATGCAAAGCGTGCCGCCTCTGATCAGGGTGATGCGCTTTTTTTTCATCCAGCCGCTCATAGATTTCTTCAGGATAACAACCTCGCAATACTGAACAATATTGAACATGACCATGCTTTGTCTGAGCTGGAGGTATCTTAACGTGTGACTGCCGCGTTGGGCTCAGGTCTGAGCAAAGTATAGGTTGGGTTGGGTGAGAGTAATTTCAAAGCCTGTTCCCCACACCTTATTTTTTAACGATCTCAGATGAGCTTATTTAGGCTAAATAGGGTTCTCTAAAAATGTAACGATCACCAGAAACCTTATTTTGCTCAAAACCCACGATAAACGCCCATTTTTACACCGATTTGCCCAAATAAGCTTTCCTGAGATCGTTAGAAAACAAAAGCGTTTAATTTCAGCCAAATAGCGTTTCTGGAGATCGTTAGAATTTGAAAGTAATGTCCATTCCAAATGATCCATCTTATGTGACCTTTTCATTTTCAGCTGACCTTGAGTAATCTCGCACAGTCCAGGCTATTGCTACATATGCTAACGTACATATGAATTATGCAAAAGGAGGAGGTTCCTTTGCCTCAATGGCTCTGCAACCAGCTTATGCGAGCGTTTCACAAAAAGGACAGTCGCCAGATCAAGCTGCTGAACGAATGCTGGTATTTCTATCGCAGCAAACCTGCGAACGGTTCACAGCGCAGCGTGGAGAATGAAATTTAAGCTGGCCTAAAAGAGCTGGCTATCTACTGATGATTTCTGCTTTAACTTGATTTTTTAATTCGAGTTGGTCTCCTTACTCTGCAGCATCTCGCCGAGCACCTCACCTCAAAGCTTGAGCGTCTCCTCCATACCATGCCATTGTCCAATATAATCATCCATTTCCTATCCGAGCATGACGAACGCGAATACTTAAGTACAAACAGCCTTCCCGAATCGGGAAGGCTGTGCCCTTTCATACGCTACAATACAACATGCTAGACATGCTCAGTACGCTTTACATCAACCGCACCACGCCCACACATCACATCATATTACATCTTCACTTACGCCATGCGCACACCCCATAGGACCACATTTACCCTCTCCGTGCCCACACATCGCATCATATTACTTCTTTACTTTACGCCATGCGCACACCTCATAGGGCCTTATATTCCCCTACTCCGTGCCCACACATCGCATCATATTACTGCTTCACTTTACGCCATGCGCACACCTCATAGGGCCTTATATTCCCCTACTCCGTGCCCACACATCGCATCATATTACATCTTTACTTTACGCCATGCGCACACCTCATAGGGCCTTATATTCCCCTACTCCGTGCCCGCACATCGCATCATGCCACATTCCTGATCTACTCCGTGTTCGCACAACGCAATACCTGCTCACGTCATGCTTGGTGTCCGCTCATTCAAGCTTATGCATCGGAATACGCCTTATTTTCCATCCAAAAAATTACTTAGCAGAAGCAGGTTTTTTCATGGTCAGGCCGACACGGCCTTTTTTCGTATCCACATTCAGAACCCAGACCGTTACATTATCGCCAACAGATACGACATCCATCGGATGTTTTACATATCCGTTACTCAGTTGAGATATATGGACCAGCCCGTCACTCTTGATGCCGATGTCAACGAAAGCACCGAAGTCAATTACGTTGCGCACGGTACCCTGCAGTTCCATACCTTCCACCAGATCTTCGATTTTCAACACGTCCGTACGGAAGATTGGCAGCGGCATTTCTTCACGCGGATCGCGCCCAGGACGCTGCAAGCTGTCCAGAATGTCGCGTAGTGTAGGCACACCTACATTGAGCTTCACAGCCAACTGCTCTGTCTGCTGTTCAGACAGCAGCACAGATAACTCTTTGCTTCCGAGCTTGTCCAGCTCGATCTGAAGCTCCTTGAACAGCTGGTCTACAACCTTATATGACTCAGGGTGAATTGGCGTGCGATCCAGCGGGTTTTCCCCTTCCGAGATGCGCATGAAACCAACGCACTGCTCATACGTTTTGGCACCAAGACGAGGAACCTTCTGCAGCTGGCGACGGTTTGTGAAGCGTCCGTTCTCTTCTCGATATTTAACGATGTTTTTGGCAATGGTTGCATTAACTCCGGCTACATAAGACAGCAAGGACGGTGAAGCCGTGTTCACATCCACGCCGACATGGTTAACTGCGGATTCCACAACGGCCTTCAGGCTCTCTTCCAGAACCTTCTGGGATACGTCATGCTGATACTGCCCTACACCGATTGCTTTTGGATCAATTTTCACCAGCTCAGCCAGCGGGTCCTGCACCCGGCGTGCAATAGATGCGGCACTGCGTTCAGCCACGTCCAGATCAGGAAACTCCTCCTGGGCCAGCTTGGAGGCGGAGTACACACTAGCACCTGCCTCGTTTACAATCAGGTAAACCAGACTCTCGTCACCATTCTCATGAATAATCTCGGCTACAAACTGCTCGGTCTCACGTGACCCGGTACCGTTACCGATAACAATCAATCCGATATCGTACTGCTTGATCAAACGGTGGAATACTTCTGCCGCTTCCCGTTTCTTGTTATGCGGAGGTGTTGGATAAGTTACTGCTACTTCCAGCAGTTTGCCTGTATCGTCTACAACCGCCAGTTTACAGCCTGTACGATACGCGGGATCGACACCAAGTACGCGTTTCCCATGAATTGGTGGCTGCAACAGCAGATTACGCAGATTTGCGGAGAATACCGAAATCGCCTGATTCTCACCTTTTTCCGTAAGCTCCGCGCGCACTTCACGCTCAATGGACGGTGCAATCAACCGTTTGTATGCATCCTCAATCACAGCTCGCAAAATGTCCTGTACCGCAGAAGCTCCGCGGATAATCTGGCCTTCCATATGACGGTGAGCCGGCTCGGAAGGAACATCAAGCCCCACCTTGAGAATGCCTTCACGTTCTCCGCGGTTAATTGCCAGAATCCGGTGCGGCGGCATTTTTTTCGCTAATTCACGATAGCTGTAATAGTTCTCGTATACCGACTCCTGCTCGGTATCTTTAGCCTCTGAAGTAAGCTGACCATGATCGAGCGTATATCTGCGAATCCAGGCACGAATAGCTGCATCATCGGCAATGTTCTCGGCGAGAATGTCCTTGGCGCCTTGCAAGGCAGACTCCGCATCGTCAACACCCAGTTCTGCATTGATGTAACGTGCAGCCTCTTGAAGAACATCTCCCTGCTTAGGCTGTCCCCAGATCCACACCGCAAGCGGCTCCAGACCTTTTTCTTTGGCCACACTGGCACGAGTTTTCCGTTTCTGACGATACGGACGGTACAGATCCTCCACTTCCTGCAGCTTTACAGCTTGCGTAATGGATTTCGCCAGCTCTTTCGTCAGCTTGCCCTGCTCGTCTATGATACGAATGACCTCCAGCTTACGGTCCTCCAGATTACGAAGATACACGAGTCTCTCTTCGATCTGGCGCAGCTGGTTCTCATCCAGTTCTCCAGTCATTTCTTTACGGTAACGCGCGATAAACGGAATGGTATTGCCTTCGTCCAGCAGCTCGGATGTCGTACGAACCTGCTTCAAAGACAGTGACAGTTCCTTGGCTACCTGTTTGATAATTCGTTCTTGGCGTTCCGCCTTTAATGCTTCTTCATTGGGTCCCAGAACCGTTTCCTGATCAGACAAATAAATCCCTCTTTCCTTCCTGAATACTTCATGCTTCTCATTTCAGGGCAGCTCTGCTGCTGTAATAACAGTATTAGTTACATCTCCAAGCTCATGCGGCTTAGTTCACACTCTACCCTATATTATCACAAAATCACGCTGAATTTTCTATCCTTCCGCAGGCATTCATCCTATTGCGTTGTTACACTCCTCAACATCCTTCCCCGTTGAACGAAAAAAAGACCGGGAATGCCATAATGACATCCTCGGGTCTTCTTCAAAATAACCAATTCATCTAAATAAGTTGAAAATTTCTTTTACACGTTAACGGAGAGGACAGAAAAAACCTGGAATAGCGTAGCGTTACCCTTTATCACCGGATTTTTCCCTATAGAGAGGGAATCAAAAAATCTGGGGATAACAGCGAATGGAAGGTTATTCTGTCATCGGAGTGGACTGTGTAAAATCTCTAGTTCAAGTTATTTACACACGCTCAAATCGGAACATTTCGCTCAAATAATCTCCAGACTCGCTACCCACGGCGATACCGCCATACATCAAGGCATCACCAGTAAATGTCTCTGATCCGCCTTTCAGACGATAGTCCGCATCGGGATCAAGTCCTTTCAACTTCAGACGCTGAAGCGGTGCATTCGGTTCAGAGAGAACACGGAAGTAGAATACAATCACTTCACTGCCGTCCGGTGCAATGAACATCCATGCTGTCTCGTTGCCTTCAAATGGGCTAAGCAGACGGCGGAACTTACCATATTGCACGGTGCTGCGAATTTCCTTGTACAGCTCAACCTGTGCCTTCACAATGGCCTTCTCTTCTTCTGTGAACTTGGTCAGATCCAGCTCATACCCGAAATTGCCCGACATAGCGACATGGCCGCGAATCTCCAAAGACGTGATGCGGTTCACCTGATGGTTAGGCACTGCTGAAATATGTGATCCCATCGAGCTTACAGGATATACAAGACTTGTCCCATATTGAATCCGCAAACGGGAAATTGCATCCGTGTTATCGCTCGTCCATGCCTGAGGCATGTAATACAGCATACCCGGGTCAAAACGTCCACCACCGCCGGAGCAGCTTTCGAACAAAATATTCGGGAAGGCTGTAACGATACGCTCCATCACCTCATACAGTCCGAGCATGTAGCGATGAGCTGTTTCACGCTGTCTGTCAGCCGGGAGCAAGGCAGAGCCCACCTCTGTCATGCTTCGGTTCATGTCCCATTTCACATAAGTAATTGGTGCAGACCCCAGAACATCAGACAGCATGCGCACAATTTCGTCACGCACATCCTGACGGGAGAAGTCCAGCACAAGCTGCTGTCTTCCTTCAGTGCGGCGGCGATCCGGCACATGCAGACACCAGTCGGGATGCGCACGATACAGCTCACTGTCCGGCGAGATCATCTCTGGCTCGAACCACAGACCAAACTGCATATCAAGACCTGTTACACGGTTAGCGAGGTCATCCAGCCCTTGTGGAAGCTTGTTCTTGTCTACAATCCAGTCCCCTAACGACGAGTTATCACTGTCCCGGTGGCCAAACCAGCCATCGTCCAGCACGAACAATTCAATGCCGAGCTGTTGACCGGCACGCGCAATCTGCTCGATTTTGTCCGCATTGAAATTAAAATACGTCGCCTCCCAGTTGTTCACCAGCACCGGACGCTCTGCATTGCGGAATTTACCGCGTGCCAGACGTTCCCGGTACAGCTCGTGGTAGGATTGGGACATGCCATCCAGACCTGCTGCAGAGTAAACCATCACCGTCTCCGGTGTCTGGAACGATTCCTGCGGCTCAAGCTTCCAGCTGAACTCAAACGGATTGATACCGAGTGATACACGCGTTGTAAAGAACTGGTCCACTTCTGCCTGTGCGGTAAAGCTTCCGCTGTATACCAGACTGAAGCCGTAAACTTCGCCATGATCTTCGTCCGTTCCCGGTGTCATCAGGGCGATAAACGGATTCTGCTGATGGCTGCTGGCGCCGCGACGGCTCTCAATGCCCTGCAAACCGGAGGCGAGCGGACGGCGAACGATATCACGTTCACGGGTCCATGCACCCGAGAGCTGCAGCAGCTCATAATCCGCATGCGGCAGATCTACTGAAGAACTGAGAGCCCGAAGCACATTCACCACATTAGCGCTCTCATTAACGATACGCATAGAACGTGTAATTGCATTAAAAGCAGTAAACGCAGTATACATCAGTTCAATTTTAACGCCTGACACTTTGTCCTGCATCTCAATAATCAGCGTGTCTGCTTCATCCTCGGATTCAACATACGTTGCAGGCAGTCCCGCTAACGCCTCTTTCCCCTTAACCACTCGGTGGCCTTTATACGTAAATTCGGATACCGATGAGCCATTCTCCAGTTCCAGTTGAACTGCCGGATTGCGGAAATCACTCGTACCATAGACGGGCAGCTCCACTGGCAGGGTGTCGAACGAGATCGTGCGATCCTCAGGCACCGGGTTCGGGCTGAAGGACGCTCTTTCGGTCCGTACATGAAGCCAGCTCAGGTCGGTATCACGCAATTTTTTGCCATAATACAAATGCACCAGATATCCCGAAGGCAGCACTTGAAGCACGTAACTCGCCTCACGGGTCTGTAAATGGAACTGAAGTTTCTCTTGATTGATGTAAATGCTCATATGTCTCCTCCATCTATCTATATAGGTCTTTCGGGTAAACGGTTTCTCAGGTTTCATTATAACGAAAAGCTTCTCAATGTTCTACGCTTTCAAATATTTCATCTCGCTTAACCAAAAGAGCGTACAACACCTCTCTAAGGTATCATACGCTCTCTTGGTTACATTCTGAAATTGTGTGTTCCTTCGCAGGAACATCCGTTGTCCACGAACAGTCGACAAAGCGCATACAGCGCTATGTTATCGACCTAGAAATCAATTAAGCCCAAGCTGATCTGCAACGCTTCGTTGACCAGTTTCATGGTCTCTTCATCCAAATGCGTAATTTTGTCAGTCAGCCTCTGCTTATCAATCGTCCGAATCTGTTCGAGCAAAATCACCGAGTCCCGGTCAAAGCCATGAGCAGCCGCATCAATCTCGACATGCGTCGGCAGCTTTGCCTTCTGAATCTGAGCGGTTATAGCCGCCACGATACAGGTTGGACTGAACCGGTTGCCGATATCGTTCTGGATCACCAGAACCGGCCTGACTCCACCTTGCTCGGAACCGACAACGGGAGAAAGATCCGCAAAAAAAACGTCACCACGTTTTACGATCACTGTCTACACCCCGCTAACTAAGCGGTCCAGAGTGCTGTCCGCATCTTCCTCCGCGTGAAAGGCTTCGGATGCCATGGTCAGATTAATCTTCGCCATCTCCATGTACCCTCGCTGCATTGATTCACGGATATAACGTTTCTTCCGCTCCGTCAAGTACAGCTTCATCGCTTGCCTAATCAATTCGCTGCGGTTGGAATTCTCCAGCGCTACGATGCCATCCACTTCCTGCAAAAGATAATCAGGCAAACTGATCATAATCCGCTTGGTGTTCTGCAAGTTGGCCACCTTTCTTCCACCCCCACAAACCTTTCGCCATTGTGAACCAGTATTACGCTTTTCCAGAACTTTTATACAAAGGAATATATATGCCCCGCGTATATCAAGTATGCTGTACTCCATTATAAACACGGGAAACATTATTCGTACAGACCAAACATCGCATTTCAGGATTTTATTCCGAATATCGTACATATTTCGCGATGTGGCGACAGTTTTCCTTCTGTTCTGAAAAAAAGTTTACCGGTAATCGTGTCCAATTAGCGAATCAGATTGTCAAAAGCGGATTCATTCTGGCGACTACCTCACCATCACGGATATAGACCCGTGGAATGCGATGAGCCATCATGCAGATCACTTCATAGTCAATCGTACCTAGCTGGTCTGCCACCTCGCTGGCGGTAATGACTCCATCCAACTGGTGACCGATGAGAACAACCTCTTCGCCGGCTTGAATTTCTTCCGCTTCCTGTGCGAAAGATTGCAGCGACACCATACACTGGTCCATGCAGATTGTACCGACAACAGGAACGCGGCGGCCACGCACAAGGACTTGTGCTTTGCCCGTCAGCATTCTTGAGAATCCATCTGCATAACCGATAGGCAAGGTCGCTATTCGTTCATTTTCCTGCGTAAAATAACGGGTTCCATAACTGATTCCCCAATGAGGGGGCAGTGTTTTGACCAGAACCGCTTTGGTCTTCAGTGTCAATACCGGGAGCAGCTTCACTGCCTGATGATTCACCTCAGTGGAAGGGTACAGCCCATAAAGGCTGATGCCCACACGGACCATATCATACGATAATTCAGGTGTATCAATGGCAGCGGCACTGTTCGCCGTATGTATAATCGGGATGACACATCCCTGATCCCAGAGCGTCTGTGCAACGCTCTGGAACCGTTGATACTGTTCCAGTGTATAGGTCTTGTCTTGTTCATCTGCTTTGGCATAATGAGTGAACATGCCTTCAAGCATAACCTGCTCCATGGAGGACACTTCCTGAATAAATTCAATGGCCTCATGACCAGGCAGCAGACCCAGTCTGCCCATGCCACTGTCAATTTTGATATGCACTTTCAGCTTATTGGCAAAGCAGCTGGCATCTTGTTGTCTAATTGCCTCAAGCACATCTCTGCTAAACAATGTGATGGTCACATTATGCTGCCAAGCTGCAGCAACACCTTCAGGCGGTGTATACCCCAATACCAGAATCGGACTTGTAATCCCGTGCAGACGCAGTTCAAGCGCTTCGTCAAGAAAGGCCACGCTTAAATAATCCACACCCAGTCGTTCCAGTTCTCGGGCCATCTCCACCGCGCCATGCCCATATGCGTTGGCTTTAACACAGGCGAGAAATTTTGTCCTCTGAGGCAAAGCCTCGCGGAAAGCTGTTACGTTGCTTCGCAAATGATCCAAATTAATCTCTACCTGGGTCGGCCGATATTGTCCTTGCACGTTAAGTCACCTTCTCTAGTCTTCTTAATCCGGCTCACGTCAGACTCCATCGTAATGCTACAGCATGTGACTGTCAAATGAACAGAAATTTCACAGCTGTGAACCTATGCTGCAGGAGCCTGGTTGTGACCCTAATCAAGCACAGAAGAAGAGCAATAAGCAATATAACCTGATGGTATACCCGCATATGGAGTCACCTCAAATATATTCTGCTTACATCAACATATTACCCGCTTCAGTCCGCATAGAAGCGTATTTTGTTTATTTTGGACTGAACCTGCCAGCATCTTCTGTACTTAACTGAAACGAAACAGAGCATCGTAGAAATGAAACAGAGCACCAGAGAAACGACGTCTCCGATGCTCTATAGCATTCCTTACGACAAGACCGCTATGCGTGTCCTTTTTATTTGCCTGACTCTTCCTGCATGGAGGTCGCGATACGCACCATCTCATTCTCAGGCAAATCCGCGCTGGTAATCCGGTATTCCACACCATCAACGGTCCATGTCAGCGTCTGTAAAGCATCTCCGCTAATCATACCTGCGGTGAATCCGAGATCAACCAGACGTGAAGGAGCAAGAGACACGGCACGATCCTGAGGTCTTGCTTCAAATATCGTGTAGTTATATGTGCCCTCGTAGCGAAGCAGGACGGAATAATCCCCGGCTTCCTCCAAAATCTGATCATCCTTCAGCTTGACTCCTTCGGGTGCATAAGTCGGTTGAATGACGCCAAAGCTGTCTGATTCATTCGGTGCAGCTGAGGTAGGCTCTTCGCTTCCCTGCTCACTGGTTGCCCCTGCTGATCCTTCATGATTTTCAGTTCCTTGCGGCTTCGTTCCATCGCTTACACCTGACTGTCCGTCAGTAACTGCTCCGTCGGCATCCGGCGTCTGAGGATTGGCAGGCTGTTGTGCGCCTGCATCATCGGTCTTCTCTGCAGGAGCTGCACCTGCATCTGTTCCAGTTCCAGTTCCAGTTCCAGTTCCGGTTCCTGTTTTATTTCCCTCTTCCGTTGCAGCCGTCATATTCCGCTGCATGTCAAAAGCATCTTTGCCAAAATCAGCTCCAAATTTGAAGCTGTCAAACTTCACGTCCACAACGACATTAGCGTTGGAGTCGGATACCTCCACCTGTTTCGGAGCGTAATCACTTTTATTCAGCCAGATTTTCTGTCTGACCAGTGCATGTGTATTGTAGTTGGCAGCGACATCAAATACATAGCTCTCTTTTTCATCCGCAAACTGCCGAGTTTTATCTCCGGTAATGCTTCGAATCAACGTTTCATACAAGTAAACCTGACCCTGATTATCCGGCCAATCGCTTTGGAAGCGGAAGCTTTTGTTCTGACTCGGTGTCAGTACAAATACACCTTCATCATTACGAAGCACAATCTGTGTAACATCCTTTTTGGCATTTGTAAGTGCAATACGATAATAGGACGGCTTCTGATGCCACACCTCGACCTTATACTGCTGCGGTGTTTCTCCAGTATGCAGTGTCATGACACCTGCTCCCTGGTAACTTTCCATCTCTCCCACGACTTCATTCAGATCTTTGACCACAGCTGCCGCATCCTTCTTCCCGCAGGCGGCAAGTAAGGCCGATAAGACCAATACCATGGCAAGCATCCATGATATTCGGCGCATGACATCATCCCCTTTAGCACATGTTTTCACTTCAGGATTGTGCATACAGCAGAACCCCTACTTGATTAGTACATGTTATGAGGGACTTGTTCGATATATGCGGACTAGTTTGACAAGCAATGCCCGAAACGGTGAAAACCTCAGGACTGAGAAGCAGATCCGTCTTGAGAAGGATGAGAATTTTATCCAAAACAGGGATAATGAATAAAGGCGTAATCGATTCCATAGGTTCTCAGAATGGAGGGATGGAAATGACAATTAAATCTACGACTGAAACCACAGCCACAGCCACACCACTTCAAAATAAACTTGAAGGATTAGACAACTTTGTCACCAAGCAGCTTGAACAATGGAAGGGTGTTGGCACAGCAGTTGCTGTCATTCACAAGGATCAAGTCATCTGGTCCAAAGGATATGGCTACCGTGATCTGGAAAAAAAACTGAAGGTTACATCTGATACCCTGTTTGCCATTGGCTCCAGCACCAAAGCATTCACCGCAACAGCAGCGGCGCAGCTTGTCGATGAGGGACTGCTCGACTGGGATCAACCGGTCAAAAGCTATTTGCAGGATTTCCAGATGTTCGATCCGGTTGCTACAGACCGCCTTACCATGAGGGATATGTTATGTCACCGTTCAGGTCTGCCAAGGCATGAAATGGTCTGGTACAATTCCCCTCGCTCCAGAGAAGAACTGGTGCACAGCCTGCGCTACCTTGAACCGAACCAGAACTTCCGCAGTAAATGGCAGTATCAAAACCTGATGTACATGACTGCTGGTTATCTCATCGGTCACCTCAGGGGAACTTCATGGGAGCAGGTTGTTCGAGACCAATTGTTAACCCCGCTGGGTATGAACTCCAGTCTCTTTACGGTCCAAGAAATGCAGGAGCAAGCGAACTACGCGCTGCCTTACATGGAGCAGGAAGGGCAGAACGTGAGCATACCTTTTCGTGTCATTGATACAATTGGCCCTGCCGGCTCAATCAACAGCAACCTGAAGGATATGACTGCATGGCTTCAGCTCCAGGTACAGCATGGCAAATGGCAGGACAAAGCTCTCGTTTCCACAGAACAGATGGCTGAAATTCACCGGCCTCAGATGGTTTCTGATTCTCCGTTTCACAGCAAAGAACTGCCTATCAGCACATACGGCCTAGGGTGGATGATAGACCCTTACCGAGGACACGCCATGATTCATCACGGCGGAGCTATCGACGGTTTCGCTTCACAAGTTGCCTTTTTGCCGGATGAGCAGATCGGAATCGTTGTTTTAAGCAACACCAATGGAAGTGTTATCCCTTATACGGTTGCCTTTTATATTATGGACTGTGTACTCGGATTGGAGCCTAAGGACTGGACCTCCACGCTTTTGAGACTCATGGGACAGGGAGAACAAGAAGTAGACCAGCCAGCACAGAAGCAGCTTAAAGAGACACTGACTAAGGGAGAAGCACAGGCAGATGAAGAAGCAAACTCTGAGAAGACCTCTGCTGTACTTCCTCTGGATGCCCCGGCTTCTACTTATACTGGAATTTACCAGCACCCTGGTTATGGAGAACTGCTTGTGCATGAGACAGATCAGGGGCTGCAAACGAGATTCAACAACATCGACATGCCTATGCAGTATGTTGGCAAGCATACGTTCTCTGTCTCACTGGTCCTGTTTGGCTTGGAGATGGATTTTACATTTGAGGTAAGCGAGAATCAGCCCGTACCAGCTGCCTCGGTATCCGCTCCGTTGGTGCCTGAGGCCAATGCCAATCCGATTGTATTTACCAGAATTCAGTAATCATCAAGGTATGCCCAATGAGTACAGCAAACGAGAAACACAAGCAAATACAAGTTTACTGGAGCCTTTAAAGGCTTCTTTTTTTATGCTTAATCAAGCTATACGCAATCAGAAATTACGTAAATTATCATTATCATTTTGTATATTATAGTTTACATTTTGAAAATAATCATATACATTATAACCATGGAGGTGAGTATGTGGAAGAATTACATAATCATGTTCGGGAATTCCGGGCGAGAGACCGTCTCTCCCAGGCTGAACTTGCAAAGCTCATCGGTGCATCCCGTCAAACGATTGCTCTGATTGAACGCGGAGATTATTCTCCCTCGGTCGTTCTTGCTTTGAAAATAGCTCATGTTTTCGGTGAGTCTGTTGAAAAAATATTCGAGTTGAAAGGTGGAATTACTCATGAATCAAGCAGCTAATGCCGCATCCTCAAAAAAAACGGCGAATGCGCCTTCCGCTATACGCGGCCGGTGGTGCCGTTGTCGGTTTTATGACCGCAGCTTTGTTTAGAAAATTGCCTTCCGACCTGAACTGGACTCCGTCCATTTATTATGACTATGACTTGCTATTCCTGCTTGTTGCTCTGATGTTCCTCGTAACGGTGATCTGGAACAGCATTAGTCTGGCTCGCACACCATCCGTCCGCCTCGAGGAACCGGATGCAGACTTTACAGATGATAGTACCTCCCTGAGTTCCCCTGCGGAACGTTCGCTGGGAAGAGCCTTAATGCTTAGCAGCTTCGGGGTCATTACAGCATTCGCATGGGTTGCCTTGGCTTTGTCTTTATACGAGGCAAACAGCCACGCTGCTGAATCTCCAAATCTATTTATTCTCGGGAATCTTGTTGCCTCATGTATCTCGATCATTGTCGTCGTTGTTCTGCAGAACCTCACAATCAAGCGATATAATCGATATTTCCCTGATCGTGCTCTGGATTTAGATTCATTAAATATGAGAAAAAATCATTTTAAAAAAATGGATGAAGGTGAAAAGTGGATTGTCTATCGCGCAGCCTATCGTTCGTTTCAGATGATGAACCTGCTTCTGGGCATTGGAATGGCTGCATTGGTGTTATATTCTGTACTCTTTACCTTTACCGCTTTCCCAATCGTGCTGCTGGCTGGCATCTGGATGATTAACATCGGCGTTTATTTTCGTGAAACCTATCGCGCCCAGAACCAGTAATACACAGTGAACAGCCTGCTTTGGTAAAAATAACTAAAGGAGTGATGACGTGAATTTATTTTATCGAAATCGTACTACCCGTTCCACCTGGACGGCCCTGACCAGCGCAATGTTGGCGGCAGTTCTGTCCCTAAGCCTCTTGGTACCCCAAGTGCAAGCAGAGACATCTTCATCAGCAGCTGACAATGAAAAGCCGGTAACACTGAACACGGAGTCTGCCACCGCTTTTCTGGACGAATTCTTCGCATCGCCTGAAACCAAGCCACACTATGTTGGTGCTTCAGTTGTTGTGGTAAAGGATGGTCAAGTGCTGATTGAAAAAGGATACGGCTATGCCGATCTGGAGCAAAAAACACCTGTCGATCCGAAGAACACCGCTTTTCGTGTCGCCTCTGTCTCCAAAACCTTTACAGCCGCTGCGGTCATGCAGCTTGTGGAGCAAGGCAAGGTGGACCTGAAGGCCGATTTTCAGACCTATGTAAAAGGTTTGCAATTCGAGAATCCATTTGACACTCCTGTAACCGTAGAACACCTGCTGACACATACGACCGGATTTGAGATTCGTGATCCACAGCTGGAAGACATCCACACAGACCCTGACAAGTACATAACGATGGAGGACTATGCGAAGCAGCACATGCCTCCTGTTGTACGAAAGCCTGGTAGCGCCTACATGTATGATAACTTCTCGTTTTTGCTGCTTGGGTTGATTGTGGAAAATGTCAGCGGCGAGCCGTTTGAAACGTACATGCAAGAGCATATCTTTAAACCGCTGGGCATGAACAATAGCAGCTTTCTGCTAAATGAAAAATTTCAAAATCAACTCGCAACCGGTTATGATGCATCACACAAGCCGGGTGACCTGTACTTCATTGATCCAAATCCGCTGCCTCAAGGCGGCATGCTGTCTACCGCAGATGACATCGGCAAGTTTATGATCGCCTTTCTGAATGACGGCAAGAAGGATAATCAACAGATTTTGAAACCTGCTACTGTGAAAAGCATGGAGCAGTATCGTTCCTCCATTCATCCGCTCATGCCCGACACAACATATGGTTTTGAAGCTCCCTTCCAGATTCCAGGGGCAGGAAGCAGTTCCAGTGTGATTACCAAAGCAGGCGACCTGACAGGTTACAGCTCTTATCTCTTCTTTATTCCCGAGCAGAACACAGGTGTCTTCCTGACGTATAATCAGAACGGGGCTCTTCGCAGTATGCTTTACACGGCCTTTATTCAGCATTTCTATCCGCAATACGCCAAACCAGTACCGTTCAAGGAATACACACCGCAATCTGCGGAAGAGCTGCAGCGTTTTAACGGATTATATGCTGACCTTCGGATCAGCACAATCATCAGCAAGCTGCAAGCTGGCGGCGAAACATCCAGTGCGCTCAGCATTAGTGATCCGTTCATTGGCGAACGCAAGCTGATTCAACTGGAAGACAATCTGTTCAAAGATGAATTAACCGGACAGTTCACGGCATTCAAAACATACGAAGATGGAACCACTTACATGAGAGAGCCTTATCTCAACCCATTCGGGTATGCTAAAAAAGGGCAAAAAGCTGCTGGTTTCCGGGATGTTCCGAACAACAGTCCTTATGCTCAAGCCATCCATGGTTTGCAATCTCTTGGATATCTGGAGAATGAAGCGAACCATTCCTTCCAGCCCAAAACAGCAGTAACCCGAGCTGAATTTATCAAGGATATTCTGAATTTAAGCGGGCTCAAACCAAGCAAAACAACACCGCCTTCGAATACCGACTGGGCAGATCATTCGGCAGCTGGCTATATCCAGCTTGGCTATGAGATGGGTCTGATTACAGGCGCGGATGAGAAACAGTTCAAACCGGATCAAGCTATCGTTCGGCAGGAAGCGGCGGTGATGATGTGGCGAGCTTTGCAGCTGCAGTATTCAAGCGAACTGTTCAAGGAAGTTAAGCTTGCAGGCCATACCGATGCTTGGGCTGTGCCTGCGGTGCAAATGATGGTGAAGCTGGGCATCTACGGCCCTGAGGTTAAAATCCTGGAGGACGGTTCAGCGGACTTCCTGTCACGCAAACCTCTCATTCGCCAGGAACACGCTGCGATTATGTATGCGTTAATCACCCAGCCGACAGATCGCATCGTCGCTGAATTGATGGCTGCACAGCAGCCAGAGCAACCACAGCTGCCATCAGCGGAGGAAGCCGCTAAGGAAGCTGAAACGCCTGAGAGCAAGCCAGAGACTACACCGATTCCAACAACAGAGAGCGCTCCTCCAGCAACATCGGTTCAATAAATAGGCCATAAAAGTAAACAGCAAAAAGGCTTGTTCGAAAGGGATTCCCCTTCACGAACAAGCCTTTTAAATTATGCAATTAACGAGGATACATGGGTGTTTCCATTACGCTGATCAAACTTGATTGCGGTAGCCCGGGCATGCTCTTCAAAATAATCTGCGAGTTTGAGCAGGTCTCCAGGGTCTCCTTCATACGGGAAGGAAGCTGGCAGACGCAAGCGGTACCCTTCCGCGTCTTTTTCTTCAGTCCAGCGCCGCAATAACGAAGCTGCCTTCGCATAATACATCATTTTGGCATATGCATCTTCATGATCGGCTGCAAGCACCAGTGTTTCTTCGAGGATATCAATCCCTTTAGCCGGATTCGTAAGTGTGAGATACTCCATCTGCTCTGAAAAACTCTGCACGAAATCATTTTCACCTTTGATCAAGCGATATCCTTTAACCTGATGTTTATCTGCTTCATCCTTCCGTCCCAGACGATACAGCGGCATCAGAACTTCGGACAAGGTCAGGTGTGGGATCTCCGCACAGCTCATGCGTCCTTTGAGAATCGGCTTGGCCACTTCCAGCACCTTCTCGTCGTCTCCTTTTAACATAAAATAACGCATAATCTCATCCTGCTCACACGCCTCGCAGTCACTCATGAAGTCGCGGTCCAACGTTCTGAACTTGTCATAGCTGCGTCCCGCTTCCTCCAGTTCGCCAAAATCCATAAAGATGCGGAAACGATAGTACCAGTATGAACGCTCGCTGTACCCATAGGACTTGAACCGTGCTCCGAAGTCCTCCAGCAGCTCCATAATCTTCTCGCGTGAAATCTCCGGAAAATCGGGCATTTTGCCAAGAATCCATTTGTACGACCACAGTAACGTCTCTTCATCATACATGTCTGGCTGCTGATCAAACTTGCCAAGCTGCCAGGAGAAAGCGATCAAAGCTTTCATCGGATACCCACAGAAGGTAGCTACATCCACAATCTCTGAGCGTGCTTCGTATGCCTCTTCCACCATGCCATTGACATCGGCTACCCGCGCTGCTTCCTCCAGCAGACCGAGCTTCGCCGAACCATTTGGCAGCTGATAGGCCTCTTCCATCAAATCTTCAAAATCCATCTCTGTCTTCATCAGGCATCTCCCTCATGATTCGTATTTGCACGTAAACCCCAATCAATAAACCGTACAATTCCCTGGTTCAATACTTCAAGCTCCTGCTTGTTCATCGCATAATGCCCCATCATCAGTGCGTTGACATACAACATTTCTATAGCAATCGGTGTCATCTGGTTATCTGGCGATGTTAATACCCGTTTAATAATCGGATTGTTCACATTCAGATACAGTGTCGAGTACCCCGCTGAATTAATGCCTGCTGACAACGAACCGAGAACAGAGGAGAACAAGTCTGTGCTCTCTTCGCTGGCTTTTTCCAGCGCACGCAGCGTGGATGACTCCTGCGAAAGAGTGAACAACACCGGCAGGTCAGCTGGCTTAAAGCCCTTCACCTCTGCCCGGCAGCGGAATCGTTGTAACGCCGAATCGGCCAGACGCAATGCATCATAATATTGGTTACGCTCAGCAGGTGCAACATCCGTGAATGTCATCGATACTTCATCCGGCTCAATTCGCTCGGTCTCTACATTGTTCAGTATGAGAGGCAGCATCGCCATCAGTTCTTTATCGTAGATGTAACCTGCGTTTACGACCAGCATGGACTGTGCTGAAGCCACATGGTGAATCTGGCGGTATTCGTCAATGGAGCCGGTATAATAAAGCGTCTCACCTTCATCAATCAGCTCACCAAGCTCCCGATGTCCTCGCGTTGTCTCAAAAGGCAGCCAGCGGTGAATCATCGCGTAGAATTCCTGGTCTTGAACAGCCAGTGCCTTCATCGAAAGGGCATGCAGACGAATAAGCTTCTGCAGCCGTTCGGTCTGCTGCTCGGCCATCTCTGCCAGCCCCATCCGCAGGGCGTCTCCGAGCTCGGAGCGCACTTCTTCCAGCTTTTCATTTTCGTAAAAATGCTCTCTCGAAGCTGTTGGCTGCAGCTCATCCGTCCAGATCAGACACTTTACAAAGAAGGCCCAGTCCGGCAAAATGTTCTCGGCTTTCTCCGAAATCAGCATGCGCTTCAGATACACCCGGTGAGACCGCTTCGCGTTCAGATTCACTGCATGCGGCAGCACATACGCAATACCTCCTGTACGTCCGGTAGCTGTCGTCAGCGGAATAAAATCCTGAAACTTCTCGCCCAGCAGACGTTCACCAAAAGCAAGCACTTCCGCCCGGCAGGAACGTGCCAGCTCAGGACGTGTAAGCCAGATCGGAGAATCGTTGTTCACAATCGTCTGGATTCCGTCATGAATCAGTGTGACTGGATAAGGCAGCAGAGCGCCGTAATAGAATAATGCTTCTTTCACATACTCCGCTTCGAAATAGTGAGCTGCATCCGGCGTGCATCGCAGATATACTCTGGTTCCCGGGGACAATTGTGTGTCCAGCTGCCTGATCGTATATGTACCGTCCGGCTTGCCACGCCACTCCATGGACGGACCGCCCTTGACCGATTGCGTCAGCATGACAATCTCATGACTGACCATGAAACAGCTAAGCAGCCCGATGCCAAAACGGCCGATAAACGAGGTCTCGCCATCCAGCAGCGCCTGCTGCCCACGCTTCGATGATTGTCCGATCATTGCCAGAAACTCATGGATGTCCGCTTCGGTCAAACCTACCCCGTTGTCCTCCACCATCATCGTTAATTGATCCCCGGTTCCTGTCAGCTCGATCCGAGCTTCTCCCTGATAACCAGGCTCCACCTCCTTGCGAGCAGTAATCGCATCTGTTGCATTCTGCATAAGCTCGCGCAGAAATACTTTTGGACTGCTGTATAGATGATTCGATAAAATCTGGATCATACCGCTCAGGTTTACCTGAAAACGATATTCGTTGGGTGTACTCATGAATCTATTCACCTTTCCTTCCAAGTCCGACACAGCAGGTAAGCAGTTGCAAGACAACCACACTGAACATACTGATGTGTTAGACGAATTCATTATGTAAGCATCGTAATAAAGGGCATACGCTCCATAGGTCAGAGACCAAATTACGGGCCTATACTCTATTACGCCATTTACGATAGCTATGAAACGATAAAATAAGTTCTTCTTTTCAAGGATACCTCGTACAGCTTGTCAAAAAAACAAACCTTAGACCCGATTTATTGAAATTTCCCGGGGAATTATGCACTCAAAACCCGGGACTATAGAAGTGAAAATACACTTCTTTAGTCTTGCATTGAACGATTGGAGCCAGCTGCACGTATAATCATCAAACTCAGGAATTGGACGGTGATTGTACATGATTGAAGTACGTAACATAACCAAACATTTCGGCACACTGCCCGCATTGCTGGATGTCAGCTTCACTATTCAGCAGGGCAGCGTGACGGGGCTGATCGGGCCTAACGGCTCGGGTAAAACGACCTTGATCCGCATCATGAACGGCGTACTTGGGGCAAACGATGGCCAAGTGATGATCCAGGGCATGAATACGTCGCAAGAGACAGAAAAGGTGCTGTCCATCTGCGGCACATTGACCGAGAAAAGCGGCTTGTATGAAAATATGAGCGGTCGGGACAACCTGCTTTTTTTCGCGGATGCCTTTGCATTAAAACGTCCTGCTGAACGAATTGACGAACTGGTTGAATTGCTTGAAATTCAGGAATATCAGCATCGCAAGGTCGGCACATACAGCACAGGTATGAAAAAAAGGCTGGGCCTTGCCCGTGTGCTGCTTCACCGTCCCTCTGTTCTCTTCCTCGATGAGCCGACCAACGGTCTTGATCCTGATGGAATTCAGATGGTTCTGCGTATCCTTCGCCGGCTGAATGCGGAGCAAGGCATGACTATTCTGATCTCATCACATGTGCTGACCCAATTGTCCGCTGTGTGTGATCATTATATTTTTATGGAGAAAGGTCGCATTGTGGAGAAGGGCACCGAACAGGAGATCATTCAGCGGTATCAATCTGAACCACGACTGGAGGTCGAGGCAGATATGCCGAATGGCTGGATAACTGGAGCCTTCTCGCCTGTTGCTGCAAATTCACATTCAGCTACGTTTCAGTTATCCTCTCGTGAACAGATTCCACAGCTGCTTCGGCAGTTAACTGAATGTGGTCAAGTGTATCAGGCACGAATCGAGGGCAATGATCTGGAAAGCATCTATTTTGCCATCAGGGAGGCGAATGCTCATGAATAATCGTCAAGCATTGCGTGCAATCATTCGTAAAGATATCCGTTCGGTTACATCCAGTGTGCAGCTGTGGCTGCCTATGCTGATCGTACCCTTGATTATTGGCATCATTGTGCCCTCTGCTTTGATCTGGGCAGCATCCAGCATGAATCTGCATTCGATTAACAATATCAACGTCATTATGGAAACATTGAATAAAGCGATGCAGGGCGGACAGCTGTCTTCTCTTGCTGGCATGACCACAGACAATCAACGGATCGTTTATTATCTGGGTTTATACATGTTCGCACCATTATTTCTCATCATTCCGGTGATGGCCTCCAGCATACTGACTGCGAACAGCTTCGCCGGAGAAAAGGAACGCAAAACACTGGAGGGACTCTTGTTTACCCCTATGAGCATGGAAACCTTGTTCAAAGGGAAAGTGCTCGCAGCTCTGATTCCCTCTATTTTATTATCCTGGATTACATTTATCCTGTATGGCATCATTGCCAATATTCTGATGTATCCCCTGTTCGACAAGTTGATGTTCCCGAATGTGAACTGGATCATTCTGATCCTCTGGGTTGTGCCCACCTGCAGTCTTGCTGTCATTCTGCTCAATGTACTTATATCCGCGAAAGTACGGGGATTCCAGGAAGCCTATCAGCTCGGCGGACTTGTCGTACTGCCCTTGCTGGGTCTAATTGCTGGTCAGGCAACGGGCATGTTAATGATTGGGCCGTGGATGCTTCTGGGCACCGGAGCCGTCATGCTGCTTATGAGCTGGATATTGCTTCGTCTGGTGACCGTCTGGAATCGCCGCCAGCAGCTCGCGGAAAGTCAGATTTAAGCTTATCTTCTTTGCCTTATTCATCTAACAAATCTTCCATTGTTTACCGATATAAGCTACGATAGAAAAAAAGCAATACATACATAACACGATGAAAGGTGACGATGTTCAAATGAAGAAAAAGTCTGCATTTTTGCAGCGCGCCCTCTGCACTTTACTGCTACTGAGTTTCGTGGCAGTCGGGGCATTAAGTGGAGGAACCAATACACAAGCAGCTTCACTAAGCCAATCTACCATTTATTATGATTCGGATGGCGTGCTCTACAAAGTATCCGGTGATGGCAGCCAGACAACTGAGGTACTGCTTGATTTTGAAGGCGTGGATATGGTTGCGGCTGGATCGTATCTATACTACACACAGACTCCAACCTCCTCCACGCTGCTTCGCGTTCCGAATGATGGCTCCAGTGATGCAGCCGAGACCTTTGCCACCGATGTAATCAATTATTATGCAGATAACGGATTTATCTATTACCTGGACTCCAAGGGTAACATTTACCGTGCCAATGGTGATCAGGCTGCCTCCTCGGCTACCAAAATCACAGAGAAGGCGGATACGGATTTTCCACTACTTGTCGTGACCAAAGGACGTGTCTACTACAACGCTCTGATTAACGGCAAGACCTGGGTTGCGTCCAAAGCCTCTAACGGCACAGGGTCAGTGCAAAGCCTTGCCAAAGGCGCTGTAGAGAGTCGTTATTTTGTAAACTTTACGAAAAATGAATTACAGCTTATGGTCAACACCAATCCTGACGAGCGCTATTACTCCACCAATGCCATCGTCATGTACAAAGCCAACTACAATACAGGCAAAGGCACTGCAGTAAATGCCAAAGCAAAGCTGGATGTCAATGCCGTGTATTCAGGTGGCTGGAGCAGCAATCTGTACGTGTACAATAAGGGAATCAGTCTGGACGCCGACAAGGAGTACAACTATACCAAAGGTAAAGCGTATGCCCTGACAACCTCAGGAAAAACGTTCCAGCTTCACTCCAAAAGTGTGCGTGAGGTCAGCTCGGTGGGAAGCGACAAGGTCGTAATTATTGATGCGGACAAAAAAGCTTATGCCAAAACCGTCACTGCTGCCAAGGTAAGCAAAACGACCAACCTGAATCTGAGCAATGTCACCTACATTATGAATCAGTACATGAATGACAAGGCCGAGGTAGCTTACATCTCTGGTAAAAACGGGCTCTATGCAGTCAACACTGGGCTTAAGGTCAGCAAAATTGCTGGCGAGGAATGGGACACCTTCCACATGCGTGATGATGTTCCGGGAATCTTCTACATTCATGCCAATGACGAATACCGTTTATATTATTCAGCGGCCAATGGAAAAGGACAAAAAGCACTGAGTGACATTTTCCTGGATGACATTCTGTTGATCACACCGAATTAAAAACATGCATGAACGTTGTTTCATGTATGACTATGTATAGCCAGAATAAGGATGACTTTTTCAGCCACAGGGCTGACGGTCATCCTTTTTTAATTTCTTTTTTAATCTCTTTTTTAATTTCTTTTTGCAATTTATGCTTTGTGATTTGTGATCTGCGATTTATGATTTGTGTTTCGTGTTTTGTGTTTCGTCAAAATATTTTTTTCAAAACGCCTTCCATTTGAGAATGATAATTGTTATCATTAAGAAAATAAGACAAAAGGATGGTCCGAATGAATGAATCGTTTCCCCAATTAACCGAAACCTCTTCTCTGCCACTGCTCTCTTCAATGTGCCGTGTACGCCGCAGAAGACATTTTCGTGTACAAGGCATGACGGTAACCCGGCCCATACTTTGTCTTATTTTACAAGGCAAAGGCCTGCTGGCTCTGGATGATATCGTGCATGAAGCACAAGCCGGAGAATTGTTTATGATTAAACAAGGTACCACAATCGAAGCAGTATCCCATTCAGATATGACCGAATTTCTAATGTTAAGTATGGAGCATATGCGAATGAAGCGAGTACGTGGTCAGTGGCAAATGACTCCCGCCCTCTCTCTGCCCTCGGATTGGCAAACAGGTAAAATACGAATTCGAAACGAACACGAGGCCGCATCACGCATGAGCAAGCTTTACGACTGTTATCGTGGCGAGCATGCGGATTACTTTATAAGCATACATAGCCAGCTGCATGAGCTGCTGCACTTCCTGTCTGAACACCGTCTGGAAGCTAATCTTGAAAAGGTAGATCCTGCGGTAGAACGCAGCATTACTTATATGCGACGGTTCATGAGTGAAGGCATCAGCATGGATCATCTGGCGAAAATTGCGGGGCTCACCCCAAGCTCATACTCTCGCAGTTTCAAAAAAGCCAAGGGCATGTCTCCTACCGATTATTTGAACCAGCTGCGTATTGAAGAAGCAAAGAAACAATTAACTGAGGATAACTGCGCGCTCAAAGATGTAGCCGAATCGCTCGGTTATGGCAATGAATATTATTTTAGCCGCAAGTTCAAACAGCTGCTTGGTATTGCACCAAGTATATATATGAAGAAAAACCGTTTAAGAGTTGCTATAGTGTCCAGCATTGGCCTGGATGAACAGCTAGGCTCGTTAGGATTGCAGCCTGTTGAATCACTGAATTTGAGTTTTCATCCAAAAACCAATCAAGCCATTGCAGCCACTTCGGCAAAACCCGCAGCGCAAACACCTGCGTTAACGAGCAAGCTCGATCGGCTACGCCGCGCCAAGCCTGATCTGATTATCGGGGATGCTTCCTGTGAACCGTATTATGAACATCTGAAAAATATTGCTCCCACCGTCATGATCGAAGTAACAAGCGACTGGAGGCAGACCTGCTTACGCCTGGCTGAGCTCACTGGCCGCGAGCCGCAAGCCAAGCTGTACCTGAAGCAGGCAGCGTTCCAACAGCTGGAAGCTGGAGCATCTCATGATTCCCATCAGGAGCGGAAACATACCGTTTGGGCAGAGCAAGTAAACACTCGCGGGGCATCATGCCCATTGCAAACTCGTGGCAGCAAATCATGGATGCCTTCCCGTCGGATGCAAAAAGGCAACACAGTGGAGCCCGCGGCATCCCGAGCTTCTGCACATGTGAAAAAATCCAGCCTTAGTGTGATCGGACAATAATACAAAAAGACCCTCTCAGGCAGAGAGGCCACTGAAAAAGTCCATTCCATGTTAAAGGTACAGCTCTCAAGAAAATTGTGGAGACTGTACCTTTTTCGCTTATAATTAAAGTATCAT
>NZ_JACHKG010000042.1:0-44389 GCF_014203995.1 Paenibacillus sp. JGP012
GCATGGCGCGCTAGGTTATCTTTCCCCTGCTCGTTTTGCAATGAAATTTACGGACAAATCCGTAGCGTAGTGTCTACTTTCTTGACATAGGTCCATGGGGATCGTTAGCGTTTCCGGGACACTGGGTTGATGAGTTGACGTTCCTATAGCCTTCCGAGGCCCTCATGTAATTGATGCATAATCAAGAAAGGGAGTACCATCCGGCTTCATTTGGAGACTACTTGCTTACCAGTAACCTCCTGTATCCAAGCAGTCTACCTTCTCCAATGACTCATTATGTTGCATAATTATGACTTGTCATCTGCCCATGGTTGTGTAAATATGAAAATAACTTACAGTGAATATGAAGCTATGGTCAGCATCGTGGACTTCATCATGGTGACAAAACAATAGTATTCAGGATCAACGTTGTAATCGTAGTTACAATGTAGACGGACTCAAGGAACTACTGTAGTTATAGTTATAGTTATAGTTATAGTTATAGTCGCAGTCACAATCACAGTCACAATAACAGTCACAGTCACAATCACAATCAAAGTATAATCGTAGTTCATTAAATTATGGCACAGTCGCATTTAGATTGAGGGCAATTCACAGTTGCATTCTCAAACGAAATTGAAGCACAATTGCCACTGAAGTTGCACTCATACTCCAATCACAGCTACAATCTTATCCTGACTGAAGGCACAAATACAGTTAGAGGCACGGTAGAATCATAATCACACTAATATCTGCAGCCATCGCCCAGCACATCCCACCCATGCTATAAACGCACCCTTCGCCAAGCAAAGGAGCGCTTTGAGTGAATAAAATTAAAAACGCTTTCACAACACTGCCCATTCATCACAAAACGATGCTGCTCATCGGTTTTTTGATGCTGATCAGCCTTGCTTTTTACCTCTCTGTCATGCAGTACGTACTGAATATTTATGACCGCCAGATTTATGAAAAGTCGTCACAGGTGCTGAATATGTCATCCGTCGGCATCGAAAACAAGCTGCGTGAGTTATCCAATCTGTCCTTCAAGGTGATGTCGGATGAGCCGCTGCAGCAGTATTTGCTGCAACTGGAGAAGGCCGAAAGTGGATACGAGCGAAATGGTCTGCGCAAAAAGATAACAAACCGTCTCGTCGCCTACGCCGGTTCCGAGAAATACGTGTACTCCATGATTTTTATCGACAACGATAACAATGTGATGGCGGCTGGCAACCGGGAAGGTATTTCAGCTGCGAAGCAAAAGGAACTGATCTCGCTGGGCGAGCAGTATGCCGGCTCCAACGTTTGGCAGGCCAGTGGTGATCAGCAGGCGAGGCTGCTGTCCGTCAGGCAGGTGAAATCCTTCACTGGCGGAGCGTTTACACTGGAGAAGCTGGGCACGCTGATTATCCGTGTGCGGCTGGACCGCATCGTTCAGGATCAGATGCAGGAGCCAGCCGAGGATTCCCAGCTGCTGATCGTTGACGGCACGGAAGTGATCTATCCCACCGAATCCACAGTCAGCAAGGCCGAGATCGCATCGGAGCTGAAGCGGACGCAGCCTTACGGAATTGCCACGTTAGAGCAGGGGAAGTATTTTGTGGCAAGAGCACATTCATCCTACACGAGCTGGAATTATTTATATACCACGCCGTTTGATCAGATGTTTAAGCAGATTCAGTTTGTGAAACAGCTCGTGATCGTTATTTTTATTATGATCTTTTTGGCGGCCCTGGTGTTCGGAGCCAAATTTTCTCGCAGTATCACCCATCCGATTGCCCAATTAATCAAGAAGATGCGTAATATTGAAAAGGGGGACCTCGATAAACTGGAGGAGGCGGCCCTTGGCAACATTCCCGTCTCTCCGCAAAATGAAGTCGGACTGCTGCATCGCACCTTCAAGATGATGCTGCAGCGGATACGAGAGCTGATTGATGAGAATTATGCGAAGCAGCTCGTCATAAGAGAAACTGAATTGAAAGCGCTTCAGGCGCAAATTAATCCGCACTTTTTATACAATACCCTTGAGTCGATTAACTGGCTTGCCAAAGTGCAGAAGCAGCATCAAATCTCGGAGATGGTTGAGGCTCTTGGGTTCCTGCTTCGCAGCTCGGTCAATATGTCCGAGAAGTGGATTACGCTGGAGAGGGAGCTGGAGATTGTGCGCAGCTATGTGACCATTCAGCGTACCCGGTTTGAGGAGAGGCTTGATTTTGATATGCATATTGCCCCAGAGGTCGGGACGGCCCGAATACCCAAATTAACGCTGCAGCCGCTTGTGGAAAATGCCATTCATTATGCGCTTGAGCCCAGCATCGAGCCCTGCCAGATTCGAATTCGTGCCAGAGCTGAGGGGAATCACGTCTGCATTGAGGTCGAGGATAACGGGCCGGGCATGACCTCCGAATTCATGGAGCGCTTGCAGGAAGGGCAGATTCAGACCAGAGGACAGGGCATAGGACTTGCAAATATTCAGGAGCGTCTCAGGCTGACCTTTGGCGACAAAGGCATCATGAGCATACGCAGCACGCCCGGATCAGGAACTGTAGTATCGATCAGCATACCTTGGATCAGAGAGGACGATGACGATGTACAAAGTAATGCTCGTAGATGATGAACGTGTCATACTGGAGGGGATTTCCCAGGTGGTTGACTGGGCGGCCGCGGGCACGGAACTGGTGGATACAGCAAGAAACGGTGTGGAGGCTCTGGGGAAAATCGAAAGCGCCAAGCCGGATATCATCATTACGGATATTTCGATGCCGGGTCTGGATGGATTGGGACTGATCGAGAAGGCATCCGAGGCCTATCCGGCGGTACGTTTTATCATGCTGTCCGGCTACAAGGAATTTGAGTATGCTCGCAAGGCAATGCAGTATGGCGTCAAGCATTATCTGCTCAAGCCCTGCAACGAAAACCAGATTCATGACGCCTTGATCGAGCTCTTGCAGGAGCGTCAGGATGCACAGGTGAAAGAGCATGCGGCAGGAGAGATCAAGCAGCGTTTACAGCGGGTGCTGCCTCATGTGAAGGAGCAGTTTTTGCTGGAGTTTATGACCAACCGCACCTATGGTCCGATGGATCTGGAGTACTATCAGGAGCTGTTCAATCTGGAGCTACAGCAGAAAAGCGTACGGTTGCTGCTGCTTCGCATTGTGGAAGAGCATGATTACAGTCACCTGTTTGCGATCAAAAATATAGCGGCTGACCTGCTTCCGGGGGTGCTGTTAAGCACAACGATTGAAGGTAAACTCCTGATGGTGCTGGCAGATGCGGCAGATCTGCATGAGCTTCAGGAGCGCATTGAAGCGGTTCGGCAGGCGTTCATCCGTCTGTACAAAATAGAAGTTACCGCTGCGCTGAGTGAAGCGGATCATATGATCCAGTCCCGCCGGTTGTACCGCGAGGCGCTGCAGTATTTGAATCATCGTTTTTTCATCGGTGAGGGCAAGCTGATTACGAAAAATGACGTCGTGCTGGCAGGGGAGTGCAGCGGTGTACATGTGGAGCAGGATGCCGAGCAGCTGTGCCAGCTGATTAAATCCGGCAACACAGAGGAAGCCGCCGCCGAGGTGGAGCGTTTGTTCGAGCAGCTGAAAGAACAGAAGCTGGATACCGAGGTGACACGCGCTTATGTCGTGCAGTTATACTCGGCCATGATTCAGGTGTGCCCGCCCGAGGAGGCTACCGATTTTACGCAGCGAATGGCGGAGCTGACGCATATGGACACATTGCCTGCCTTGAAAACATTTGTAGCGGGCAGCGCTGCAAGGTTAACGGCAGGTTATTACAAAAATTATATCAGCCGCCAGTCATCAGCCGTGGAGAAAATGATGGATATTGTAGACCGTCACTATGGAGAAGCGGACCTGTCTCTGAGTGGTGTAGCCCATCAGATGTTATACATGAACCCGGACTACCTCGGCAAAATTTTCAAGAAGGTAACAGGTGAAAACTTCTCGAATTACGTCAATCGTCTGCGCATTGAACGGGCATGTGAACATATCCGCAGAGGCGGGGATGTGAAGGTGTTTGAGCTGGCAGAGCTGTTCGGGTTTGGCGGGAATTCTCAGTATTTCAGTCAGGTGTTCAAAAAATGGACTGGAATGACACCAACCGAATTTCGAAAATTCGGCATATAACAGAGAACTGGCAAGGATCATGCCTGTTTATGGAGGAGGACAACTGATGCTTGGAGCGTCAGAGATGTCCTCCTCTGTTTTTTGAACCAACAAGACGGTTTTGTGTATTCAACTTGAACCGGACTTTTGCGAAAATGACAATATCAAGTTTGTGAAAGCGTTATCAGAATATCATCAACAGGATGGAGATAACCCGATCACACAACCATATCAACATAAAAGGGGAGATTGGCATGGTGAAAAAGGCAATATTCCTGATGATGGCTGCGCTACTTGTTTTTACAGCAGCGTGCAGCTCAGGTGGAGGCAGTGAGCAAGGGGCAGGCAGCAAGGATGAATCGGTAAATCTGCGTATCGCCTGGTGGGGCTCCGATACACGGCATGAATACACACAGAAGGTCATCGACCTGTATAAAACGAAAAATCCAAACGTCAAAATTGACGTGGAATATGCTTCCTTTGACGATTATTGGAAAAAGCTTGCCCCGCAAGCCGCAGCGAACCAGCTGCCTGACATTATCCAGATGGATATTTCCTACATCAGCCAATATGCACAGAACGGTCAGCTTGAGGATCTCGCCCCTTATCTGGGCAATCAGATCAAGGTGGATGATGTGGCCGAGAATGTCATCAGTACAGGTGTAATCAACGGCAAACAGTACGGTGTTCCTGCCGGGGTTAACGTACTCGGTTTTCAATATGATCCGGCCCTGCTCAAGAAAGCTGGCGTTGATGCCATGCCGGAAAATCTGACATGGGAATCCTACGAAGCTCTTGGGAAACAGGTCGCAGAGAAGGGACTGTATCTGGATGGCGGCGTAGCGCCGGATATTTTCTTCCACTACTTCCTGCGTACCAAAGGCAAATCGCTCTACAACCCGGAAGGCACCGGGCTTGGTTATGATGACGATGCATTGTTTGTCCAATTTTTCGGTCTCATGCAACGTATGATCGAGCAGAAGGCTGCACCTTCACCGGATGTAGCGAACCAAACCAAAGGCATCATTGAAGAGTCGGATCTGGTGAAGGAAAAAGGGATCGGTGTATGGCAATGGTCCAACCAGTTCGTTGCCTTGCAGCAGGTAGCTAACCGTGCACTTGCCATCGCGCCAATGCCTGGTCCGGATATGGAAAAAGGACTTTATATGCAGCCAAGTATGTACTGGGGTGTAACGTCCAACTCCAAAGTGAAGGAAGAAGCAGCGAAGTTCATTGATTTCTGGGTGAACGATGAAGAAGCCAACAAACTGATCAAAGGGGAGCGCGGTGTGCCGATTTCCGGAAAAATCAAAGAGGCCATTGCCCCTGAGCTGAGTGATGCAACGAAACAGGTATTTGAATTTGTAGCTTCCATGGAGCCTAAGGCTTCACCAATGAGCCCTCCGCCGCCTGTAGGCTCACCAGAGGTGATCTCCGCACTGGCCGATGTGGTGGAAGAATTGAATTTTGGCAAAATTACACCTGAACAAGCCGCACAGACCTTCCGCAAAAATGCCGAGGCTGTACTGGCGAACAATAAATAACAGTTGAATGATCGCTTGCTCGTCCCGCTTGCAGGGATGGTCGGGACCGGGGCTGCTCGCTGATGGCGGGGGCCTTTGCCCGTCCCGTTTGTCTTCCCGGTTGTCCGTCCCTTTTGCAATACGAAGGCTCGCAGCAGGCTGATCGATGAAGGAGGTACGTTCCCCATGAGGCAGTATTCATCATTGCGCAGAAACTTGACCGGATATGCGTTTATCAGCCCGTTCATTATCGGATTTCTTGGATTTACACTTATTCCGATGTTTGTTTCCTTATACATGTCGTTTACGAGTTATAACCTGTTCACTTCTCCAAGGTGGATTGGACTAGACAATTATACCAAAATGTTTTTCGATGACCCGAAGTATTGGAATTCGGTCAAGGTTACATTTTTATATGTATTCATCGGGGTGCCGTTAAGGCTGATCTTTGCCCTGTTTGTAGCGATGATTCTGAATACGGGCTCTCGTATGGTCGGAACGTATCGTACCTTGTACTATCTGCCTTCTATTATTGGAGGTAGTGTTGCTGTATCCATCATGTGGCGTAACCTCTTCAGCAATGAAGGTGTGATTAACAGTGCAATGACCGCGATCGGTATTGGTCCAGTCAGCTGGTTTGGCGACCCGGATGCGGCTCTGGTTATGCTGATATCCCTGTCGGTATGGCAGTTCGGATCATCCATGCTGATTTTCCTGGCAGGACTCAAAAATATCTCTCCCGAGATGTATGAAGCTGCAGGGGTAGACGGTGCCAATCCGGTTCGCAAATTTTTCAGCATTACGCTGCCGCTGCTTAGTCCGATTGTGCTGTTCAATCTGATCATGCAGACGATCGGTGCATTTATGACCTTTGTCCCGGCATATATCATCTCCAAAGGTGAAGGCGGTCCGATGGACGGCACGATGCTGTACTCGCTGTATCTGTTCCGCCAGGCGTTTATGTTTAACAACATGGGTTATGCCTCGGCTATGGCCTGGGTGATGTTGATTATGATCGGTGTGCTCACCGCCGCTGTGTTCCTGACATCCAAGTTCTGGGTATTTTACGAATCTGAAGGAGGGAAATGATTATGGTGTGGAGAAATGTCAAATGGCCTATCTATCATCTGTTTGTTGCCGCACTTGCTCTCCTGATGCTCTACCCGGTGCTGTGGATGCTGTTCAGCTCATTCAAGGAAAGCCGGACGATCTTTGCCACGGCAGAAAGCCTGTTCCCAACCGAGTGGATCTGGTCCAACTATGTGGATGGCTGGAAAGGAACAGCTGGAAGGCCTTTCATGGATTACATCACCAATTCACTGGTGATCGTAGTGATCTCGACCATAGGAGCTGTGCTGTCATCGTCACTGATCGCGTTTGGTTTTGCGAGACTCCATTTCAAAGGACGCACCTTCTGGTTTTCACTGATGATGCTAACGCTAATGCTGCCGCATGATGTAGTGCTGGTTCCGCAGTATATTATCTTTACCAAGCTCGGGTGGCTGAACACGATTCTGCCGATTGTTGTACCTACATTTTTTGGGATGCCGTTTTTTATCTTCCTGATGGTGCAGTTCATTCGTACAATTCCTAAGGAGCTGGACGAGGCGGCAACGATTGACGGCTGTAACAAGTTCAGGCTGTATATCCAGATCATTATGCCACTGATCAAATCTTCGCTGGCAACAGCGGCGATCTTCTCCTTTTACTGGAGATGGGAGGACTTGCTCGGACCGGTGCTGTATCTGAACTCGCCTGACAAGTATACCGTTTCGATGGCGCTCAAAATGTTCCTGGACAGTGAATCGGCCTCCAACTGGGGTGCCATGTTTGCCATGTCGATCGTCAGCCTGATTCCGGTAGTTACCGTATTCTTTATTTTCCAGAAGCAAATTGTGCAGGGCATGAGTACGAGCGGTTTGAAGGGGTAGCGGGCAGAGGGGTTAAACAAATAGTATATGGAGGAATTTAACCAGTGGACTCAGCGGACTTGAATAAAGCAGAAAGTGCAGGTAGTGCAGAAAGTGCAGGTAGCGTAGGGAGTGCAGACATTGCAGAGAAGGTAGAGCATTTAGAGAAGTCAGAACAAGCAGAGCTAATAGAGCCATTAGGGCAGGCAGAACCATCAGAGCCATCGGGAGCAGGCCGAGAAGAACAAGTAGAACAAGCGGAGCCGAAGGTAAACTCCTGGAAGTTTAATTTTGGTCCATACGCAAACATGACATCAATCATGGACTCAGGAAGCGGGATGTCAGAGCAGAACGTGAAACGAGAGAGCAATGACGGGATTAAATTTGCAAGACATGCAGGAGAGCATAGAGGAGATTTTGCAGTTGAACATATAGTGGAGAAAGCAGCGGAACATACAGCAGAGAACGCAGTTGAACATGTTGGAGGCTACACGTCCGTTTCGTCCACAACGATATATGATGAGTGCAAAGGATATGGCTTTGAACCCGGCTCATTGGTATATGAGAAACAGCGATATAGAGAGCAGGAAGAGGATTCACTTTCGGATTTGGATTCAATTTCGGCAAAAGGACTTCAACTCCCGCAAGGGCAGACAGCAATGTCTGTCCGCTTGCGTTCCAGCTTCTGCATCCCGCTCAAGGCATCGTTTATTGTTGATGTACCGGATGGGACGTATCAGGTGCTGCTCATTGCTGGCGATCCGCTTGCGGATACGGTTACTCGTGTCAAAGCCGGAGAAGGTCGGATGATGCTGCCTGTCATACGTACGGTGGCGGGACAATATGCAGAGATGCGGTTTGCCGTTGTTGTACGTGGAGGGCGGCTTCGACTGAGCTTCTCTGGTCCAGCACCGCGGATTAATGCACTGGAGATTACTCTTGCGAATCAAACGATGACTGTATTTCTAGCCGGTGACTCCACGGTAACGGATCAGCCCGAGAGCGGTTACCCGTATTGCGGCTGGGGACAGCTGCTGCCTGCACAGTTCAAGCATGACGTAGCCGTGGATAATCATGCGGTGTCGGGCCGCAGTTCACGCAGCTTCATTCATGAAGGCCGATTGGATGCGATTATGCAGCGAATCAAGCCTGATGACTTTCTCTTTATTCAATTTGGACATAACGACGAGAAGCCGGACCCCGAACGGGGAACAGAGCCATTCACCACATACAAGCAATATTTGAAAAAATATATCGATGCCGCACGCGAAGCCAACGCTCGCCCGGTGCTGATCACCCCCGTGCATCGGCGTTACTTTGCGGATGACGGTACATTAACGGATACACACGGCGATTATATCATCGCCATGCGAGAGCTGGCGGAAGCCGAGCATGTACCGCTGATCGATCTGGCTGAGCGCAGCCGCAGATTGTTCGAACAGGCGGGTGAAGAAGGCAGCAAGGATGATTTTATGTGGGTGCTGCCTGGCGAGTATATCAACTTTCCGACGGGTGTGGAGGATAACACACATTTTCAGGAGCGAGGTGCACGCCGCTTGGCACAGCAGGTGGCTGAAGCAATCCGGGAGCTGCGTCTGCAGCCGTTACAGATGTATCTGCGGTAAAAGAGTGGGCACAAGGTGAAAGGATAGAGGTTGTGGCAAAGGCTGGGGTAAGGTTTAGAGCAGAGGCAGATGTAAAGACAGATGTAGATATAGAGGTAGATGGTGTTTTTGGAGAACTAGCTCGAGATGGTCGGAGGAACTTTAACGATCCCGCAATCCAACTGGCAGCAGGAATTCTAAGGAATTCTAAGGATTTCTACAAACCAATCTGGCGGCCGGAACTCTAACGATTCCCACAAACCTTATTTGCCCCAAATTTGCTGATGTAGAATTCTAACGAATCGTAGGAACCTTATTTCATCCAAAGCACCCGAAAATGCACTCAATATCAGCAAAATGAGCTAAATAGCGTCTCTGTGAATCGTTAGAAAAGTAACATGCTCCAAATCGCCCAAATAAGGCTTCTCCGAATCGTTAGCGCATATCGTCACACCAAAACGGCGCTCAGCAGAGGAAGAGCGAGGCAGCGAGGAGGGAGGAATCGGAAAAAGGGAGCGAAGCGTCCGCGTTTGGCCCGGGATTTCCCCCATAGAAGGGGAATAGAAGAAATCACGGACCAACAGCGGCCCGAAAGCCGATCCGCCCGTCGAGCGTCCGCCCGCGTTTCAGCAGGGGTTTAATAAAACGCGAGTCAAGCGAAGCCAACGAGCGAACAAAAATTACCCAGCGAAGCGAGGGGCCTTGTTTTTAAAGCACTAGAGGAAGAGTGAGGCAGCGAGGAGGGAGGAATCGGAAAAAGGGAGCGAAGCGTCCGCGTTTGGCCCGGGATTTCCCCCATAGAAGGGGAATAGAAGAAATCACGGACCAACAGCGGCCCGAAAGCCGATCCGCCCGTCGAGCGTCCGCCCGCATTCCAGCAGGGGTTTAAGCACATGGCGCATCGCGAAGCAGCGAAGCGTCCGCGTTTGGCCCGAAAGCCGATCCGCCCGCCGAGCGTCTGTCCGCGTTTCAGCAGGGGTTTATGCTACATGGAGCATCGTGAAATAAAGGAGGATACTTATGACAAACGATAGCCGTATTCCAAGCAGTCCAGCAGCGAACGGGCATACCTACTGGGTTATCCCGGATGGCTACATCCCGCCAGATAGCTGCGGCATGCTGGAGAGTCACGAAAGCATCTGTGTTTTGAACACCGGCGGCACAGATGCTGCATTGGAGATTACGATTTATTTTGAAGATCGTGAACCCTTGGAGAACATGCAAGCAGTTGTGCCTGCCAGAAGGACAAAACATATACGTACGGCATCACTTCGATCCGGGGAAGAAGTAATCCCGTCCGGGGTGCCTTATGCGATTACCGTAGCAAGTAATGTGCCGGTCATCATACAGTACAGCCGCTTGGATACAACGCAGCCAGAGCTGGCATTGATGAGTGTGATGGCGTACCCTTTGACTTAATACGCAGCAACCTACTACCCGAATGCTAACCTCTTTATTATCAGCAACGGTAGTGACCCAACGCCCAAAAGACCTGTATTCCTCATCAGATCAGATGCAGCTTACAGGTCTTTCACGTTCAAAGGTTTTATTCACCATATTTATACGTGCTGGAGTTCAAAATGTCCACCCGGACTTCAACCTTGCCAAGTTGAAAGTGTTCAAGCGGATCATTATGCCGGGGAGCCACTTCTTTCCACCAGTCCATATTGTGGCGGTATAGATGTTCCACAAGGCCATAGGAATCAATATGGCGTGATTTATTTTTGGTGAACGTATCACGAATTTGGGCTTCAATCTGCTTCTCAGCCTCCTGTTCCATCGTACGAGGAGACCGGGTGGCACCATGGTCCTCAACGATGGCTGCTTTAACCGAGGTATGAAGATCAAACGTAATGCCTTCCTTGGTTTTTCTGGCAGTTATTCGTGTCTTGGGATGATGGAGCGTTAACGAAAGGTCAGGGGTCTGACGGTTCTTGCCATACACATACAGTGGATATTGATACACATGATCGTAGTTCACATAACGTGTGCCATCCGCTTCGGCTCCAGTGATCTTTCCCTGACTTTTGCCATTGCTCACAACGTATAGTCCATCCATTCGAATCAGCGGAGGGGTCTTCTCGCCATTATGCCACGTCTGATTTTTGCTCGATACCGAAGGCAGCAGCACTACGGATTCAGGTTCTCTCAAACTATCCAACATCTGATGCAGTCGAATGGGCTCATAACCGGAGTACTGCCTGTAGAGTCTCATCGGTTCGAACAGCTCAATAGTTTGTGCAGACTGGTTCAAGATGGTGGAGGGAGCAAGCAATGTGGACATATCCTGTTCCGTCCCATAGATCCATGGTGTATATCTCAGTTGACCGGAATGCAGTAGCGTATTAAAAATATCTTCCAGTCGCACCTTCAACGCATTTTCGGACAGCACTATCGCTTTGACATGAGTCCACAGTGTCTGCTGCTGCGACGTCTCATACAGATCGTTAATGGCCATATTCAAGGTTGTGCCAGTCCCCCTGCCAATCCAGATTTGACCCCCTTCTCTTGGTGTGGGCCCTTCCTGTTTGGCAATGCTGGAAAAATCAATTAATTGGGCGTACGTTATATATTGATTATCCGCGTAATCTATGCCAATAGCAGTAATAAAGTTAATGCTCTGAACTTCTTTGGAATCCCAGCATCCCGTCAGAAGTATGACACAACCCGCAAGCATACTACTTACGTAAGCCCATTTCATCAAGGTTTCTCCTTATGACGGGTAGAGTCCTGCGTACGTAATACGGCTGGGCGTTTGGTGCGGGTCATGGAAGGCGGCATCGACACAGCCTTTGTGAAGTCTCCCGGGATGTATGGTGACACTGGGGACAGATAGGATACACCGTAACATTCCAGAGATACGAGATGAACCAGCAACGCAAACAGAGCAACCATAAATCCAAATAATCCCAGAAGAGAGGAGGCAACTAACATGCCGATGCGTACTTGAGATGTGGCTCCCCCAAGAACTGTATTCACCAGAATATAGCTGGAGATTACGGAGATCGCTACGGTGACAATAATGGTGGGAGATGTAATTCCGGCACGAATAGCCGCATCCCCGATAATCAAGCCGCCAACCACACTGACGGTTTGTCCCAACGCACGCGGCAGCCTTCGTCCCGCCTCATTGAACAATTCAAACATAAAAATCATCAGAAACGCTTCCAGCGTAACTGGCATGGGCAATCCCATTCGCGTTCCTGCAATAGTTGCGAGCAGTGGCAGTGGAATCTGTTCCAGATTAAAGCTGGTCAAGCCGATGTAGAAGGCCGGAAAAAAACAGGCAATGAGCAGCCCGGCAATCCGTAATATACGCTCAAAAGTCACGATGAAAAAAGGAGTGCTCTCGTCCTCCGGCGACTTCAATTGATTAAACAATGTGGTCGGTGCAATGACAGCTACAGGTGAGCCCTCTGTGAGTACGGCGAAACGTCCGTTAAGCAAGGAATCCGCCACATAATCGGGCCGTTCGGAGTTATCTGTGAGCGGGAAAATACTCCGTACACCCCCCATGACTGCTCGTTCCATGATGGAGGTACCCATGAGGCCGTCCACGTTAATCTGATCCAGGTTGCTGCGAGCTGTATTCAGAATTTCAGGGTTGATCACATCTTTGATGTATAACAGGCCAATGGTTGTCTGTGTCCGTGCCCCTTTAACCATTTTCTCATAACACATGGATGAAGTTTTCAAACGTTTGCGCACCAAAGCGATGTTCGTGGACAACTCTTCAGTAAAACCGTCACGCGGCCCCTTCACAGATGTCTCGATAGCGGATTCTTCCGGTGAGCGTCCAGGGATATCGGCAATATCCAGGCTGCAGGCTTGTACACCATTATCGAAAATAAGCAGCAGTTGCCCGCTAAACAAAAGCATATTTATGTTTTGCAGATCGGAAAGGTTATCTATGGGCTTCAGGGTTAGGCCGAGTTCACGGGGGAGAGCTTCTTCCATAATTAATGTATGCTGTTCCAGCCGGGGGATGATGAATTGATTGATCTGCTTGCTGTCCACCAGAACGTCACAGTAGAGCAGAATGACGGAACGAACGGTCTCATCCTTGGCAGGAAACGTCTGGATAACCACATCTGCACAAGCTTCAAAGTTTTTTCTCAAGGATGCAAGCAGGGTTTCATAGGAAGTGGTGTCAATCGGTTGTTTCTCCATGGTGATGTTTCCTCCTCTGACGCCGTGAATGAATGAAGGCAACCAGGGTTGCCAGAACGGCAAATCCGCTCAGATACACGAGATTGAATGGAAAGATGTAATGGACCAGAATCTTTGTGAAGGTCATATCATCCAGAGGATACAGCATGGATAGAACAAAGAATACAGATAGTGAGGCACAGGTAATCATCCTTCTGGAGGCATGTTTAATATTCCAAATTTCTACCACAATATACATGGCCAGACTGATTCGGGTAAATGCACCTGCCAGCCACTGATAGATCGAGAAGAAATCGGTCTGTGCAATATATTTGCCCAAGGAAGCGATGCGCCATTCTTCAAAAGCAGGATATCTCATATTGGAGGCTTCATAAGGATTGAATTCTACAATAGCTCCAATCAGGGGGCCTGCCGTTAAACCAATCATGATAAATACAAGCATCAGATACTGCCATAGCTTTATACGTTTGGCGAGATGAGGCTGAATGTACCATAGGAAAAGTAGTTCAAACATGCCAGCAAGGCTGTACACCATCCCATGAAATACAGGTGACCATCCATGCTCCAGCACAGGCAGCATCCGGCTGTAATCCTTGTACTGGGAATTAACAATGGCAACGTAGAAACCCAGCAGCACAACGAGTGGCAGAATCAGTCCAGCCGTGAAGGCAAGTGAACGCATGCCTTTATAGGCGGCATATCCACATAACACCATAAGTGCGATCGTTGTTGCGATGACAGGCGTTTCGGTGAGATAGTTGGTTTTGGCCCAGGTGGTTGTGTCACGTAATGTGAAGTAGATTGCGCATAGAAAAAAGAGACTGTTTCCCACCCGCAGAATCAAGCCTACAGGCTTTCCAAGACGGGAAGACAGCCAATCATGCAACGTTTGATGCTGTAGAAATCTGGAGACGTATGCGAGCATGATTGCAAAGATGATTAACGGCCCGATAGAAAGCAGCACGGAAATCCACGAATCCCTTTTTGCTGCATTCAGAAGGGCGGGGATAATTAATACATGGTTAATGAGACCAACCGATAACATGATTAACATCATGGCTTGCAGAAATGAAGGCTGTGAACGTTTCATGCCGAGGACTCCCTTTCCGAATAAAAGTAAAAGTTTCCTCAGCAGTGTTAACGTGTTTGCGCAGCTTCATACAGGAAAGAGAGTTGCACAGTATCCTTCTAGCTTATACTATGCTGTATTCCTCGGAATCTATAGGTTTTTTTACATTTCATCATGCTTTGGAATGACTGACCAGCCGTTGTTTATGATTGCTTAAATTAGTACCAAGCACTCCGGCAATAATCAGAATTGCCCCGATGTAGTGATAACCCTGCACAGGCTCGTGCAGAATCAGTGCGCCGCCGGCAATGGATATAAGTGTGGACAGATTGCTGAATACACTGACACGCGAAGCCTCCAGATGTGTGAGCGCATAGCTGGACAACAGGGTGGATACCATGGTGGACAGGATCGCCAGATAAGCGAGAGCACCCAGATAGGACATATCTCCAAGCGGCTGGATGTAGTCTGCCATGGACCCGATGTAAGCATGGCGTATCAGCGCAGCCGCATTAAATACAATGCAGCCTACCATCAAGGTAACCCAGGTCAGTTCCAGCGGTTTATATTTTCGAGTGAGCGGTCTGGCCAGAACCCCGTATCCAGCAAAACTGATGGCCGAGAACAGGAGCAGCACAATACCCTGCATATTGCTCATCGACATCCCGCCGCCTTTCATCGCAAAGATAAAGATGACACCAGCGACAGAGAGCAGCAGAGACAACTTCTGTACAATGGATGTGCGTTCTCTAAGGAAGACTGATGCCAGGACGAGTGTGAACACAGGAACCATTGCCTGAATAATGCCTGCTTCTGATGAATTGGAGGTAACCAGTCCAAAAGCTTGAAAGGCAAAGAACAGTACAGGCGAAAGCAGTCCGAGCGGGATGATTCTCCACAGATCAGCCATTCGCAGATTGATCTTGATCCAGCCGAATATCACAGGAATGCTGACCACGATAAGAGACAGAGCAAAGCGATGGGCAAGCACATCAATGGGATGTGCGATGGTGACGGTCATTTTTACAAATAAAAAGGATAACCCGATTATCGCAGCATAAGCGACAGATGCCATGTAAGCGTAGGTTCGGTTGCGTGCAGTATTCATTTTTTTCCTCCAGTGATGCAATATAGTCTTGGAACGTGTGGGCTTCCATTATGCTAATACCTGTCAAGTGGTGGAACATATGAGCCTTTTTTAATATACTTCTGCGAGCCGCATGCTACAATAGAGAAAATGATCGATTGTACCGGTACAATTCTGGGGAAGGAGTCGTTACGTTGAAAAAATATGAGAAGATCGCTCACGCTTTGCAACAATGGATACAAGAGCAGATGATACGACAGGACCGTCGTAACTGGGACGAAAAAGGGATCAGGCTGCCCGCAGTCCGGACCGTCGCGAAGCAGTATCAATGCAGCATCAGCACAGTTATTCGTGCCTACGAATGGCTGGAGCACAGACATCTGGTGTACGCCATTCCCCAATCCGGCTATTACGCAGTGCAGAATGGTATGGGAGCACAGGATATGGACTGGCAGGAACCACTGGATTTTGCTTCGGCGGCTCCCGATCCGAGGTTGTTTCCATATGCAGATTTTCGGCATTGTATGGATCTGGCGATGCGACAGAAGCAGGACGAGCTGTTTTTATACGGCACCCGGCAAGGGTTGCCTTCGTTGATTGCACTTTTACAGAAGCAGTTTGCCGATTATCAGGTGTTTGCGGGAGTGGAGCAGTTTTTCATCACATCGGGTGTGCAGCAGGCCCTTGCGGCTCTGGCTTTGATGACTTTTCCGGGTGGTAAAACCAAAGTGATGGTGGAATTGCCAACGTACCACAATATGCCGACGCTGCTGGAGAGTCTGAAGGTGCCCATTGCAGGTGTGCGAAGAACCTTGAAGGAAGGGCTGGACTGGGATTCACTGGAACGCCAGTTTGCGGAAGGGGATATCAAGTTTTTTTATGTGATGCCACGGTTTCAGAACCCGATTGGGACATCCATGACGGCAGTGGAGAAAAAAAGACTTCTTCGGCTTGCCCAGCGATATGACGTTTATCTGGTGGAGGACGATTATTTGGCAGATTTGGAGGACAGGACGAGACAAGATCCGTTGTGGTCCTTTGATACGAATGAGCGGGTCATTTATCTGAAAAGTTATTCCAAAATTCTGTTTCCCGGACTTCGTATAGGGGTTACCGTGCTGCCGTCTGCCTTGGTATCCGGCTTTGGCTTGTACAAAAGAATGCTCGATATCGACACCTCCGTTCTGTCTCAAGCTGCACTCGAGGTGTATATTCACAGCGGTATGTTTGCCCATCATCGTAAAACAATCCGCAGTCGCTATGCTTCGCGCATGCAGGTTGTACACGAGCAATTGGCGGCTCATCCAGACTTTGCCCCGTTCCGGGATGCACCGCGTACAGGTGGTGAGCATACCGTTCTTCCCCTGCCATCGGGAATGACGGTGAATACGTTGATTTCCCGGCTGGAGAGCAGGGGAATTCTGGCAGATACAACGGAACGATATTACCCTAGGGGCATGGAAGAACGTGGGCGAGTGCCGGGAATTGAAGCGATGCTGCGCCTGAATATCTCTAACGTGCCAAAACAGAGGATAGAAGAGGGGATGCAGAAAATTCGGGAGGAAATTTCGAGACTGCAGCTCAAATCCCTTCGCGAAGGAATGGAGTGAACAGGGGAAGCTAGGGTGTATGGAGGAAAGGCCGAACAAGTTACCGGGATTAAACAGTACAGGACCAACAAGGGGAGAAGTAACGGAAGAACGAGGTAAGAGTGCAGACGGACAGAATGCTGCCGGAGCAGTACGTAAGCGGACTCATAAAAAGAAGAACTCAAGTACAAAAGTAATTTTATTGTGGAACAACGCGAATAAACAGAAGGTCATGTGTAGGTAAGTAGGTGAGGAAGAAGCAGAAGCTCATGGGGGAAGTAACAAGTAAAAAGAAGTAGAGCGCATAAGGTAGTTAAGTCAGTGAGGAAGAGGACTGATGTGCAAGTGCAGGTAAGTCGGTGAGTAAGAAAGTTGATGTGCAAGATTAAGTAAATATAATTAGAAGGTAAATAGAAATGTAAGTGTAAGTGACTAGCAAGAAAGCAGGAGCACAGGGTGGAAGGTAACAAAGTGAGAAAGAGAGCAGAAGCTCAGTGATAAGTCAGCAAGAAAGAGAGTAGAAGGGAAAGTGTAAGTGAGTAGAGGGAAGTATCTCTAGAGGGGGATAGGATAAGGATGGGTACAGCACAAGTGAAAAAAGACCAGCCATTCGGATCCTGGCTGGTCTGCTTACTGAAGTAAGGTAAGTAATTCGCGGGAAGTGATGTAAGCAAGGCAAAGTAAAGCAAATCAAATTAATCAAGGCGATATAAATTGTGGTGCACGAGGTAACTGAGTGAACTCAATGTAATTTGTGAGTTGGAACCCTACCTTAGAGCGTGTAATACGACGAGACAGAGCGGTAACCGCGTTTTCCCCAGCATCCAGAATTCTAACGATTCAAGGAATCCTTATTTCCCGCTTTTTGAGTCATTCTGAAATCTAACGAATCCAGGAGACGTTATTTGGCGAAATGAAGTCAAGTTTGAGTCCCTGAAGCCTGTTATGCACGAAATAGCGTTTCTGGGAATCGTTAAAATTTCAATTCACCGAAAATAGTACAAATAAGGCCTCTCCAGATCGTTAGCGCTGAAGCAGGCCGAAACTACTCAAGTGAGGAGTGTATGTTTCGTCCCTAACTCGCATCCCCGCAACGTCTCCTTTTAACACTTGTTGCCTCGCGCACGCCAAAAGTCATTCTTTATATGCTTCCCAATCAAAATTTTCGCGCAGGGGTATGTTCCCTTTCCTGCCAGCGTGGCCTTCCACTTTATCCCCGATGTTACTCCTGTGCCATTGCCTTGAAGGAAGCTTCTGCGGCTTCCAGTGTAGCAGCAATATCTTCATTCGTATGAGCCGTGGTCAGGAAACAGGCTTCATACTTCGATGGTGCGAGGTTGATGCCGCGGTTCAGCATGTGGCGGAAGAAGGACGCGAAGCGTTCGCCATCCGTGTCTTGAGCGTGATCATAGTTCGTCACGGGATGATTGCAGAAATGCGTGGAGAACGCACCGCGAATGCGGTTGATCGTCAGATCGATGCCATGGCGGTCGGCCGAAGCCTGAAGGCCAGCTGTCAGATCAATGGCGAGACGTTCCATCTCTTCGTATACACCAGCGCCTTGCAGCACTTCAAGGCAGGCAATACCTGCCGAGATGGACGCCGGGTTACCAGCCATCGTTCCGGCTTGATATGCCGGGCCGAGCGGGGCAACCTGCTCCATCACATGTTTACGGCCGCCATACGCGCCGATCGGCAAGCCGCCGCCAATGATTTTGCCAAGTGCCGTAAGGTCGGGTTCAATCTCCGCATGATTCGCCAGCCCTGCATACGTCTGCGTGGAACCGTAATGGAAGCGGAACGCGGTAATGACCTCGTCATAGATGACGAGAGAGCCGTTCGCACGTGTCATTGCACAGAGACCTTCAAGGAAGCCGGGCTCCGGCATAACCATGCCAAAGTTGCCCACAATCGGCTCTACCATAACGGCAGCCACATCGTCACCCCAGCGTTCGAGCGCTTCCTTCAAACCTTCGAGATCGTTATACGGAACGGTAATGACCTCATGGGCGATGCTGGTCGGGATACCGGCGCTGTCGGGAATGCCAAGCGTAGAAGGACCGGAACCGGCAGCTACGAGAACAAGGTCAGAGTGACCGTGATAACATCCGGCAAATTTTACAATTTTATTACGCTTCGTATATGCGCGCGCTACTCGAATCGTTGTCATAACCGCTTCTGTACCCGAGTTAACAAAACGAACCTTGTCCATAGAGGGAATGGCTTCTTTGAGCATTTTAGCAAGTTTGATTTCAAGCTCGGTTGGTGTACCGTACAGCACACCATTCGCAGCAGCCTCGGCAATGGCTTTGGTGATATGAGGGTGAGCATGTCCAGTCACAATCGGGCCATACGCGGCGAGATAATCAATGTATTTGTTGTCGTCAACATCCCAGAAGTGAGCACCTTGTGCTTTTTTCATAAAAACGGGTGCACCGCCGCCCACCGCCTTGAAGGAGCGGGAAGGGCTGTTTACTCCGCCTACAATATGCTGCAGGGCTTCTGTATATAACAACTCAGAGTTCGTACGTGGATTCATAAAAGTTAACTTCCTTTCCTTTTGTAGTTCCAAAGTTTATATGATCATCACATTGGAAGGATATGATTATTTTCGCATACTTTTGCGTTCAGGCATAGCGAAAGGGCAGCATCTAGGCTGCCCTTTGAAGAATGAATCGGTTCATGGCTGTGTTATAAACGATATCGTTACAGATGATAACTACCTGTTCATTATTACGTCTAGTGCTGCCTTCATAAATGTTTGCAGCATGACTTACTGGAATAGTTGAAACAATAATTACAATTACCAAGTTGGCTTGGACATGCACTCTTCCTCAAAAAATGATGTTTCACATGAAGTGTCTACTGTGCCGGCTGCTGTGAATTTTTTTCATCTCCGCTGGCCGTTTTGTCTTCCTTGCTTTGCGGCTCTTCTGTCTTGGCTGGCGGATGAATGATATCCTGCACATGCTGCTTCAGTTTTTCTTCATTGGATACGGTCAAGACTTGAGCACCGCCAGGTGTACGCTCTTCTTTTAACAGATTCATTGGCGGAACCTGTTCACTGCCATTCATGCTGCTTTGGTACCCGAGTCCACCCAGCTTCCACATGTCGGAAAGCGTAAGGTTGGTGTCTACATACGGGCTTACTTGTTCAAGAATGGAAGGCAGCTTGGCGATCGTTGTGGTAGACTGCATCTTCGCCGTTACTGCTTTCAGCAGCTCACGCTGACGTTCGGAACGAGCGAAGTCAGACATCGCATCATGACGGAAACGAACGTACATCAAGGCTGTTTTGCCGTCGAGATGCTGGTACCCTTTTTTCAGATCAATATCATACTCGTTGTTGTCTGCTTTGCTTGTATAATGCATGTCCTTCTCGACATCAAAGTCTACACCGCCAACCGCATCGACCAATTTGATGAATCCTTGGAAATCGGTATACACATAATATTGGACAGGGATGCCGAGCAGGTCACTCGCCGCCTCCATGGCGACATTCGGGCCATGCGTAATCGCGGTGTTAATCCGGTCTTTACCGTATCCGTCGATATTCACGTAAGTGTCACGCAGAATGGAGAAAAGATTGATTTTTTTGGTCAACGGGTCAAGCGAAACCACCATCATGCTGTCGGAACGAGGCACTTCACCCTTTTTCAGACCGCGTGCATCGACACCCATCACCAATATATTAACAGTTTCGGTGCCTTCCCATTTTGGCGGATCAGGTGTGTTCACTTTCTCCACATTTTCAATATTGGCAAATGGCGAGTCCTCGCCTTTTTTCTGCAAACCATCCAACTGATTAAGAATAGAACCGAAATAGTAGGATACGACCCCACCGACAATTAATACGAAGGCGGCGAGAGAGATCCATATGGTCCTCTTCGTCTTTCTGGTCATGCTAGCGCTCCTTTGTATTTGAGATAAAAAATAAACGAATTCAGAACGTGTAAAGTTGCGAATCATCAGAACGTGTGAAGTTGCAGTTCAGTCGAAGCTTTCCGTTCGCTTCCCCTCCAGACACAAGGCAGGGGAGGCCGCTTCGAACTTTTTTTATAGCTTGCTGAATTTTGACTGTTACTATTATAATTTCTTTTTGGGCTACAAGCAATTTCAACAAAATCCAAGTGAGGTATAATCATGCTGGCGATTGATGTCAAGGACTTGCGTAAGTCGTTTAACGTCCAGAAAAGCCGTGGCGGGCTAAAGGGCGCGTTTCAGGATCTGTTCAAACGTCAATACCAGGAAGTATTGGCTGTGAATGATATTTCATTTCAGATACCGCAAGGCGAAATATGCGGATATATTGGAGAGAACGGTGCCGGCAAATCAACAACGATCAAGATGTTGACCGGCATTTTGGTGCCTACATCCGGGCATATATCCGTAGGTGGATATGTTCCGTATCAGGAACGTGAGAAGTTTGTCAAAAATATTGGTGTGGTGTTTGGGCAGCGCAGCCAGCTATGGTGGGATATCGGTGTGATTGAATCCTTCCATCTGCTTCGCAAAGTGTACCGTGTAGGGGAGCAGGACTTCCGTAAACGGTTGGACGAACTTGTCGAGCGTCTGCAATTGCAGGAGCTGCTTAGTCGCCCGGTGCGCAAGCTCAGTCTTGGACAGCGGATGCGCTGTGAACTGGTGGCGGCCTTGCTGCACAACCCAGGCATCGTGTTCTTGGATGAGCCGACCATTGGTCTGGATATCGTGGTGAAATCCGAGATTCGCGAATTTCTGAAAGACATGAACGAGCAGCATGGCACAACCATCTTGTTAACGACACATGACTTGCAGGATATCGAAGCCTTGTGTTCGCGTGTCATTATGCTGGATGCAGGCAGTATTATCTATGACGGTGGCCTCGATCATCTCAAATCCCAGTGGGGCACAGAGCGGGAGGTTCGCTTCAAATTTGGCACAGGCCACAGCATCACGCAGATGCAGGAATGGACGGCTGCAATGCCTGTTCGCTGGACCGTGGAGAATGAGCTGTCCGCATCGGTATGGATTCCGCTGGAACTGAACGTTTCGGATGTACTTGGACGTGTGGTAGGTCAGGCCGATATTACGGACATTCAGATTATTGAGACGAATACAGATGAGATTGTTCGCAGCATCTACCAGTCGGGTTCGGCAGAGCGTCCGGAGATTGTGTCGGCAGATAAAGAAGCGGCAGGTGCTACCTAAGATGAACAGTGCATTTATCGATTTCATGCGCATTCGTTTCCTGACAATGCTTGCGTATCGAGTCAATTATTATTCAGGCATTTTGATATATACGTTGAATATTGGCGTGTATTACTTCACGTGGCAAGCTATTTATGGAAGCAGCGGGGAGATTGGCGGTTTTACCGCGGCACAGATGACAACGTATGTTGCTGTCTCGTGGATGGCGCGTGCGTTTTATTTTAACAACCTGGACCGGGAAATTGCAGCTGACATTCGGGATGGCTCCATTGCGATTCAGTTTATACGGCCGATTAACTATGTGATGGTCAAAATGATGCAGGGGCTTGGGGAAGGCATCTTCCGATTCCTGCTGCTGATGATTCCAGGCATGCTTATTGCGATTTTGCTTTTCCCGGTGCAGCTTCCAACAGCGCCTTCGGCGTGGATTGGTTTTCTGGTCATGCTGTTTTTCAGTTTCCTTATTAATTCCCAGATTAATGTTATTACGGGACTGGCCGCGTTTTTTGTGGAAAATAACGAAGGCATGATGCGCATGAAACGTGTGGTCGTCGATCTGTTCTCGGGGCTCATCATTCCAATCAGCTTGTACCCGGACTGGTTGTCCATGATCATGAAAGTGCTGCCGTTTCAGGCGATCACGTATCTGCCCGGCTCGGTATTCACCGGTAGAGTGGAAGGCACAGGTATCTGGAGTGTTCTCGGGATTCAAGTGCTCTGGTTTGGACTTCTGCTGCTGCCGATGGTGCTGATCTGGCGGCAGGCGCGCAAGCGTCTGTTCGTGCAAGGGGGGTAACGGAATGTACTATATGGGGCTGATCTGGGAATATTTGAAAAATTACATGAAGACACGTCTTACCTACCGCGCCGACTTCTGGGTAGAGATTATTTCGGATCTGCTGTTTCAGGCAACCAATCTGATCTTTATCTTTGTCGTTTTCCGACATACGGATAACCTTGGCGGGTGGAGTGAGGCAGAAGTGTTGTTTGTTTACGGCTACTTTATGGTGCCATATGGCATCTTCAGCTGCTTCATCAATTTGTGGGGGTTCAGTGAGCGGTATATTGTCAAAGGGGAGATGGATCGCATTCTGACTCGTCCGGCACACAATCTGTTTCAGATTTTGCTGGAAAATGTGGACCCGCCCTCCCTCGTGGGCTCGTTCATCGGTCTGATCATTATGATCATCAGCGGGGCGGAGATGGGGCTGGTGCTCGAATGGTGGCATATTCCAGCATTAATCATTCTGGCAATCAGTTCAGTTCTGATCTACGCGGGTATTTACACGACACTGACATCGCTCTCCTTTTATTCGGATGCGCCGACAGGCATTTTGCCGCTGATGTATAACATTCAAGGCTACGGACGTTACCCTGTAACGATCTATAACCGGGCGATCCAGGTGCTGCTCACCTGGATTATCCCGTTTGCCTTTGTTGGCATCTATCCGGCGGCTCTGTTCCTGGATCGAACCGAGATGCATCGCATGGCACTACTGACCCCAGTCATGGGGCTGGCGTTTGCAACGATAGGGCTTACCTTATGGAACTTCGGTGTGAAACGGTATCGGGGAGCAGGCTCGTAACCACCAACAGGTAACGTAACGTGAATATCAGGGGTTTTCAGAGGGTGAACTTGAAGGATTTCTAAACGTTAATTCCGAAGGTTTCATACCGAGAAATGTGAAGGAGGATATGAAAATGACTTTAACTGAAGGAGTACAAGTTCCTGATTTCGAACTGCCATCGAGCTCGGGTGAACGAGTGAGGCTGTCTGATTTTCGCGGCAAACGAGTACTGGTCTACTTTTATCCCAAAGATATGACCACGGCGTGCACACAGCAGGCCTGTGATTTCCGTGACCGGCATGAGGAGTTTCAAGGACTGAACACGGTCATTCTGGGCATCAGCACCGATCCGATGAAGCAGCACGACAAGTTTATTGCCAAGTATGGATTGCCTTTCATCCTGTTGTCGGATGAGGACCATGTGGTTGCCGAGCAGTTTGGAGCGTGGCAGCTGAAGAAGATGTATGGCAAGGAATACATGGGCATTGTGCGTTCAACCTTCCTGCTGGATGAAGAGAGCAAATTGATCAAGCAGTGGACGAAGGTACGTGTGAAGGGACATATTGAAGAGGCGCTGGAGACAGTAAAAGGGCTCTAGACTTCTGACAAACAGGCTGCATCAATGGACAGAGTCCGTTCAGATGCAGCCTGTTTATTTATGAGAAAGAGCTTTGCCACTGCGCTGCTGTCTGGACTTTTTTCTCAACATCGAGATAAGCAGCAGAAATGCAGGAATGATAGTGCTAACCGTAAAATCCCAATCAAACCAAGCATACATAATGCCAAGGGTGTAGAAGAGCACATCGGGAGAAATGACAATAGCCATCGCAAATAACAACAGCATCGTTGGCAGAATAAGAGGCTTGTAGGATTTCATCCGTGTCAGCTGTGCGAGGCCAAGAATGAATCCGAAAATGTAAAGGAACGTTTTGATGAAGGTAGAGGCAAGCCAGGCTGTTGCGATCAGGGCTTCAATACGTTGAATGAAGTCACCAATATTAATTTTTTGCGCGAGAATATAAGATATGTAAATGTTATGTTGTGTCTGCTCAGCTCCCATCACCACCAGTCCGATGAGAAGAAATGAGGTAAGCATAATCCCTCCGAGCAATGTTGCCAGGAACATATCCCGACGTTTGTGTACACCATGTGCAACATAGGGGAGATACATCGATATGATGATAAGTTCTCCGTAAGAGACAGTGGCTCCCCGTACAATCCCGTTAATAAATGAAAAGAGAGGAGTGTTGAGAAAAGGCTTCAGATAAGAAGAGTCTGCTTGAGGCAGCAAACAGCAGATCAGGATAATCAGGCTTAGAACAATGAACGGTGCAAGAATTTCAGCACTTCGACCGAAGGTACCTAGTCCTTTAAGTGCAGCCCACCCTAATGCGACAACAAAAAGAAGGATAATGGCCCGTATCGGGGTTCTAAGATAAACCTGAGTGGTCATAAAATCACCGACTTCACGTATGCATACTGCAGCTCCTATAAGAAAGTAAAATAAATATCCTGCTGCCAAAATGGCACCAATCCATTTACCAAGCACTTCGGAACAGATCTCAATCAGGCTGAGGCCGGGATACATCTGATGCATTTTGTAGATCAGCCATAAAATGCCCATACCCAAAACTTGTGAGAGGAGCGAGCAGATCCATGCATCCTGATGAGCTGAATAGGTAATGAGTGTGGGATAGATCAACATCATATCACCAATGATGCCCAAAAAGGCGATGATTGACAGTTGCCGTATGGTAAGCTTCTCCTGAATAAGCATGATGGTGAGCTCCTTTTTTGAAAGTCTTTATACCGTCTTTTTTTTGAAGCGTACTCTGTTTTTGATCAGGTGAATGATTAATAGCATAACCGGGATAATCAGACACATCGTGATGTCCCAATTCAGCCAGTATGGAATGACGAGTGTAACGATAAAGGTTATCGTAGGTGATACAATATTAGAAAGTGCAAAGGCGATCAGAACCGAAGGTAAAACAAGAAACCTTGAGGTCTTGAAACCGAACAGTTCTGCCGTGCCGATGATGAAGGCATAGAGGTAGATGGTGCTTTTAAAATAGGTGGAGATCAGCCAGGATGAAGCCATCAGTACTTCAATACGCTGAAAAAAATTGGCGATATTAATTTTTTGCGACAATACAAAGGAACCGAAAATGTTGTGCTGGGTAAGGAAAAGCCCCATAACCAGCATGGATGTCGTAACCAGAACAGCCATGAGAAAATTGCCAAAGCCTGTACCTAAGACAAGGTCGCGTGTACGATGAGCCTCTTGGCTAACGTAGGGTATAAGCATCAGAATGGGGATCGCTTCACCAACGGGATAGACGAAACTGACCAGAAGCCCTTCCGTAATTTGCTTCATGTTTGTATCTGTGAATGGCAGGAGCTGTTTGAGATCGGTCTGCGGCAGCAAGCATATGACGAGAATGAACATAAACACGGTCACAATTGGTAAGAGAATCTCACCACTTCGTCCAATCGTCTCCAGACCGTTGTAGATGCCCCATCCAATAACAATAAAAAAAATAAGAAGCACAACGCGAATCGGAGTAAGCAAAAAAATCTCACTGGTCATGAAGTCACCGACAACTCGTGCTTGTGTTGACGAGCCAAATATAAAATACATAAGGTAAAACAGCGATACGAGGGTGCCCGGCCAATATCCGAGTATGTTCCGCAAAATACCAAACAGATTTTCACCTGGATAGGTATCCGCCAGTTTCACATACAGATACATTAATCCCATACCAAGCGGGATACCCATGAATGCATTGAGCCAGGCATTTTGGCCGGAATAGTTCGCGATGACCGAAGGGTAAATCATCATCATGTCGCCAACAATAGTCATAATGGTCAGGATCGTCAGTTGTCTTATTCCGAGCCGCCCATGCTCTGGCATAGTGTGTCAACTCCCTTGAGCTAGCTTCCTGTGATATAGGCGAGTAATTGATTAACGGGTTTGTAGATCCAGATAATAATGTAGAGGGGGCTTGGAAACTCCCATAAATTAACGGCAATGATCCCAAAAAAGATGCCGGTTAGCAGCAGGCCAGAATACACAATCACTTCTTTCCATTCCTTGCGCTTAAACAGCTTGGGTAAATCAATCACCCCCATAAGGCACCCAACAACCACAACTGTAATTGAAAGCAGCACTTATCCTCACTCCTTGGCTTTTTTGTTAAATGAATTATCCAGCGTACCGATCCGCCGAATCTGCACATTAGACTCATACTTGATATCCAGATTCATAAAATATTTGTCCCAGGCTTGTTCTTCTTTTTTGTAGAGCTTGGGATACTTATGATAGATATCCTGTCCAAAACCGAAAATATCGACATGGTATTTACTGCGCACCAGACTGACGGTTTCTTTCATCAGTTCCACGATTCTTTCCTGCGCAATCTGCTCCATTTCCTTAATGGCTGCCATGGAGCCAATCTCCATATCACATTCGACGGAGCCAACGGTAGATACATTTTCAACCTTAACCCTGACCTGAGGCTCGCCATTGACCATTTTGACACTGTGTTTGGTAGAGGTACGCAGTGTTTTTAAGGTGACATATCCCCCTCCCGGGCAGTTTACGGGACCAATGGTTGATTTCACATTGTCGCGAATGTAGTTGTATCCTTTCGAATGGTTCTCATCAAGCCATCCAACGAGCCTATCCTTCTTAAACACACTCAGGCCGCTGAAATGAAGAGTAGCTGGGGACTTGATGGATTCGATATTTTTCGCTTCTCCACCAATCACAGGATCTCCGATAATCTCGACTCCGGTAATAACCGGGGACATGCTGGGGGTGAGAATGTATTGCATCAGCTTATCGGTTGTTACGGTGGTTGTTGGGGCCCAGCTTTTGGATGAAATATCGAGTGCATTGAACAGCTTCTCCGCAGGAAGGTTATCCAGCGGTGTCAACATATCCAGTATTTGCGAAGCGGTTGTTTTGCGTGCAATCATGACATAGTAGTCTGGTCTTGCGCTGGGCTCTCGCATCAGAGCCTCTATAATGTCATAAATGCCCTCATCTCTTGCAAACTCTTCACTGAACACAAGTACCCGTATATGGGACAGAAAAATAGCACGCGGACTGGTTTCAGTAAGCTTCTGAATCGCTTCAAGCAGCGTACGAGCGGTGGCTTGATATTGGGTCACGGGAGTCCCCTTGCCACCCCGAGCTCTGGAGGAAACCTCGTTGGGCACCACTACCTGTGCACTGACTTTGATCCGGTCACCGTCCTTGTCTACACCAAGACCCAGCACAATCCCGAGCTGATTTAACTCCTGACGATCCCAGCAGCCGCTTAACATCGGCATGATGATGACAAGAGACAGCAGCATGAGCAGATATTTCTTCATCACTTTTTCTCCTGACTACACTATCGCTTCGTTTTTTTAGTTACTTGTCGAGTGACGTTGGATGTGCCGGAGGACAATGGACGTGTTTTCATATGGGACCAAGGCACACGGAACAGCGTATCCTTCAGATCATTCTGAATGAATGGTGCAAATGGCGACATGTAAGGGACACCAAAAGACCGCAAACTGCAAAGATGAGTCAGCGTAATGAGCAATACAAGCAAAATGCCGTAGAATCCAAAGGCAGCGGCAAGCATCATTAGTACAAAACGTAAAATGCGCACGGAAATCGATAATCCGTTCTCCGGGATGACATAACTGGAGATTGCCGTAATGGACACGATAATCACCATTGCTGCCGAGACAACGCCTGCATCCACGGCAGCCTGTCCGATGACCAGTGTTCCGACAATGGATACAGCCTGCCCGACCGTTTTCGGAATACGAATGCCTGCTTCTCGCAAAATTTCATATGTCAATTCCATCAGAACCGCTTCAATAAAGGCGGGAAAGGGTACACCTTCACGCTGGGCAGCCAGGCTGATCAGCAGGTTGGTGGGCAGCATCTCCTGATGATAGGTCGTAATGGCAATATAAAAGGAAGGTGCGAGCATGGCGATCAGAAAGGATAAATATCGCAGCATGCGGACGAGCGTACTGATGTCAGCCCTTTGGTAATAGTCTTCGGGAGATTGGAAGAAATGCACGAAGAGAGCAGGGGCCAACAGAACAAACGGTGTTCCGTCTACGATAATGGCAACTCGTCCTTCAAGCAGGGCAGCCGATACAGTATCGGGGCGTTCGCTATTGTACACCGTTGGGAAAATGGTCATCGTTTTGTCCTGAATCAGCTCCTCGATATAGCCGCTCTCCAGAATGCCATCAATATCAATCTGGTCCAGTCTTCTGCGAAGCTCCTCTACAACCTCCACGTTTACGGTGTGCTCCAGATAGGCAACAGCTACACGGGTCTTCGTAACACGTCCAATAATGCGCTCTTCAATCCACAATTGAGGGTCACGAATCCGTTTACGAAGCAGAGCGGTATTCGTGCGCAGGTTTTCAGTGAACCCCTCCATCGGGCCGCGTACAACCGTTTGTGAAACGGGCTCGCCAACCGGACGGTCCTCCCAGCCCGCAGCTCCAATCTTGAGTCCCCGGGAGGAGCCCTCCAGCAGCAGAATCGCATCACCAGCCAGCAACGCCTCCGTAACATCATCCATATTGTCGATATAGAGCACTCCACTGGCAGTGAGAATATCATTCTGAATGTAGGACAGATGCTCGTCATCTGCAGAAAAATCAGGCAAGCTGCGCTCCTGCAGCAGAGGTTGCAGAATGGCAAGGTTCAGAATCTGTACATCCACAAGACCGTCGATGTATAACAAAACAGAGGGCCACTTGTGCAGGCTTTGCAGCGGACGGATCATCAGGTCATTGCTATTCCCCAATATCGTTTTGCAATATTTTATATTTTCTTCCAGGTTCGGGTGAATAAGCTGTGTATCGTGCTGAATCTGTGTATCCGCAGCCATGGGCTTCCCTCCTCAATCATCCTATATTTGCAAGTAGTATGACCGGGAGTGTTCCAGTTTATGAAAAAAAGAATGTTTACTTTTCTGGCGGGAGCCTGGGGTGGCAGTATGTCATGAACCCACAAAAAAAAAGAAGCCGTGGGAGCACGACTTCTTTCAGGAAGAAGCAGACTAAAAGGTGCTTTCTAGTCTGCATTCTGCTTTTGTCTTTGGCGAACGGATACCGCTTTGCGAGTATTGCTTCTAGACAAGCTGCGACGATAACGATAGATCACGGCGATGATCAGCACTACACCAATGGCTGCAAGAATGACAGCAGTATACTAGTGAGCCAGCTGGAATATTGCACTCCAGCCAGGGCCGAACAGTTTGCCGATGCCAAGAAACAGCACCACCCAGAACAGGGCGCCAGAGTAGGCATAGAGAGCAAACTTGCGAAACGGAATTGCAGCAATGCCAGAGAAGTATCCCGTGAAGTGGCGAACCCCGGGGATGAAGTATCCGATAAAAATCAATCCGTTGCCGTATTTGGCAAACCATTTCTGTGTTTTATCCAGCTTGTCCGGCTTGAAGAAAAACCATTTTCCATATCGCATAATAAAGGGAAGCCCCGCTCGGGCTCCGATGAAATACGTAATCGTCATACCTATGGTCGTTCCAAGAAAGGCGAGTATAACCAGTGTGCCGAAGTCCAGCTGTCCTCTGTACGATAAATATCCTGCATATGCCATCGTCGTTTCTCCAGGGAAGGGGAGGGCGATAAACTCCAGCAGCAGACCAAAAAACATTACGCTATATCCGTAAGACCCGAACAACTGCTGGATCTTCTCAAGTAGTTCCACTAGGTTCACACTCCTGGCGTCCTCAAATACATCAGACAGGCGCAATTCATTGCTTCGCGCCCGTATATGCTCGTTATTTTCTAATGCTACCGAAATGTTGAACAAGAATCAATTCCTGTATGCAGCAAGCGGCAACAAATATTGCAAAATTATCGTTCAAATGAGTCTTTTTTGCGATCCGCCTCCATATAATTCTAACAAATCTGCTGAAGTCTATCAGCAAAATCACTAGAGTGCTGGAGGTTGATTCATACATGACGTACGGATCGCAATTGTGGATGGAACGGAACGGACAGCTTGATCAACATGCTTCATATGTCTGTGAAAAAGTGCGTATGTGGCAGCGTCTGTCCATAGGCTGTTTACTCACTGTAATACTGTTGACAGGCATGCTTGGAACGGGTGCATCATCTGCCGCAGCGGCGGCAAAAAGCGATAAGACAGACAAGGTGGTCTACCTGAGCTTTGACGATGGACCCGGCAAACATACGCCGGAGGTGCTGGATATTTTACGTGATACTGGGGTCCAGGCCACCTTTTTTGTGTTGGGACAGCAAGCGGAGCGGAAGCCTGAAATGATAAAACGAATTCACCGGGAAGGACATGTTATCGGCAATCATACATATAACCATGAATATAGTGAGCTGTATCGGGATTTTCCATCCTTCTGGCAGCAGATCAAACGCACGGAGGATATTATTCACAGCATTATTGGCATTCGGCCTGCACTTGTCAGAGCACCTGGAGGAACCTATGGCCACTTTGACGATACTTATTTTGACCTGTTAAAAAGGGGAGGATACGCTGTCATGGACTGGAACGTGGACAGCGGCGACTCCAAGCGGCGAAATGTGCCTGCTGCCGAAATTGTCGCTCATGCTACCGCCGTCCCGGCGGGAACGTCAAATGCACTGGTTCTGATGCATGACGGAGGAGCACATGCCGAAACGGTGAAGGCGTTGCCTGATATTATTCATTATTACAAGCAGCAGGGGTATCGCTTTGAAGTAATGCAGGCTTCGGATGATCCCGTGCAATTTCAAGTTAAACCTGCGGCGAAATTTAAAAACCGACCATCTCCAGGTGCTGCCTGGATTGCCAAACATGTGGACGCAAACGCATCACAGTGGGCTTCAGCCAAACCGCTGAAGATTGAACTGGGATACATGACCGTTAAACTTCAGCCAGATGAATATCGCGTTAAAGACCAGAACGTGCTTGTTCCTCTACGCAGTTATATCAACAAGCTGGGAGGAAGCATTAGTTGGGATCAGGCTGCAGGTACCGCTACCACCTGGTGGAAGGATCGAATTGTGCAGATCAATCCAGCCATGGGCACAATGACGTCCAAGCGATTGCATGAGCAGAGCGGGTACTCGGTACATGCCGTAATGGAGAGCAATGAGGGCACGATCTGGGTAGCTGCGGGAGAATTGATGGAGCAGCTTGGAGCGAAGCAGTATATGGTGCAGTCCGGAGACAGCGAGTGGGTGATCACCGTGGACCCGCCCTGGACGTCTATGGATTACAGGCATTCCTTTTCATTTCTTTGAAAGAAACGACCAATCTTCTGACTATTCTCTCTACTTCCGGGCAACAATGAATCATAGATTACGATAATCAGGATTCAGTAGCAGGGAAGGAGAGTTCAGTCCAATGAGCAAGATTCGAATAGAGCATGAATATGCTGTTGAACTGTTGAACAGGCTTGGCAATCGAATTGCTGATGTCATCATCGGCAAGAAACAGGAAATTCAATATATAATCGCCGCTATGCTTAGCGAAGGTCATGTGCTGCTTGAGGATGTGCCGGGCACTGGCAAAACGATGCTGATCCGCACGGTGGCTTCTTCGATAAACTGTGCGATGGGCCGCATCCAGTGCACGCCAGATGTGATGCCAGCCGATGTAACGGGAGTATCCATATATCATGCACAGGCAGGAGAGTTCAGATTCAGACCCGGGCCGTTGATGAACAATATTGTGCTCGCAGATGAAATCAATCGTGCTTCGCCGCGGACACAGTCTTCTCTATTGGAAGCGATGGAAGAGCGCAGTGTGACTGTGGATGGTACGACCCATGCATTGCCCAGACCGTTTTTGCTTCTGGCAACGCAGAACCCGCTTCAATTCGAAGGTACGTACCGTCTGCCTGAAGCGCAGCTGGACCGATTCATGATGCGGATAACGCTGGGCTATCCTGAGCCTGAGCAGGAAGTAGAACTGCTGTCTCGAGTGCGGAGCCAGGAGATGCTGGAGAATATGCATCCGATTATGCTGGCCGAGGAAGTTGTGGCGATGCAGCGTGAAGTCAGGCAGGTGCACGTAGATACAGTGATCAAGCAATATCTTGTAGGTGTAGCTGTAGCTACGAGAGGACATGATGTGGTACGGCTGGGTATCAGTCCAAGGGGAACGCTGGCATGGATGACAGCGGCCCAGGCATATGCTTATGCGCAGGGGCGCAGTTACGTTGTACCGGATGATGTGCAATCCCTCGCTGTGCCAGTGCTATCTCACCGGATTCAGCTGAAATCGGTGAACAGAGCCGACAGCAGTGAGGTACAGGAGCAGGTCATTCGTGAAGTATTATCTTCCGTGCCCGTGCCTGTGCAGATGAGCGGACACGGAAGGGGACGCAGGGCATGAGTGGCATTCGCGGAAGCGCAGCTCAAGTGCTGATAGCGGTTCTTCTGATCGGCGTGTATCTGTGGCACGGAGGAAAATCCGCTTTATTTCTGGCTGTTATATCGGTTCTGGTTGTAACATACGGAATTGTTCTGCAGCTTTTCGGCCCTCGTCATGTTCATGTACAACGGCATAGACGTCGGGGGCATATTGTGGCAGGCGAGAGCCTGCGGGTTCAGGTGCATCTGGAATTTCGCTGTGTCCTTCCGCTGCTTTGGCTTGTCGTTTGTGACAATACACCCGCAGGAGTGCATCGCAAGCTGCTTTTTCCCGGTATGAAGAGACAATGGTCTTATCAATACGAGATCACGGGACTTGCTAGAGGTGTGTATGTGTGGGAGGAAGGACGATTGTATTGGGGAGATGTTTTTGGATGGAGCAAGGCCTGGGCCCAACTTGAAGGTGAAGAGCCACTTGTAGTAGTACCAGATGGCGGATATAGCGAGGTATCGATCCGGCCTGAGAGTTGGGGAAAACATGGGGAAGGTATGGCGGTGCAGCCACAACTGCTGGGGCCGCCAGGTATAGAAATTCGGGAATATCAGCAGGGAGATGCATTTAACCGGATTCATTGGAAGAGCACCGCCCGGACTGGAAGGCTGCACACGCTGATTCCCGAGATGCCGCAGCGCACCTCGCTGGCAATTATCGTATACGAGGAACGCTCAGGGTACGAGAAGAACGACTCGGAGGGTCAGGCGCATAAAGCGTTTGAACAGGCAGTGTGTGGTGCTGCCAGCTGGATCAGAGAGGCGGCCAATGCGCAGATGCCCTGCCAGCTCTGGTTAAGTGGAGATGAGCTGAGCAGTAGAGCAGACAGAACTGTGGAACCTGAAGAGGACTCAAGGAAACAGGTCAGGACGAATCATAGCTCTGCTGCGGGTGAGGTGCGACGGGGATATGATGGTGCTGATGTAGGTGCGGCTGACGCATTACGGCGGCTGGCATATGCCCGATTGTGCAAAGAGCAGCCTGAGGCAGTATCTACGCTGGATGTTAGCAGGCTGGAGCAGCTTTCGTACGGCTCAAGCATCGTTATTTTCACTGGACAGCTGGATGAACGACTGGTTGGCTGGCTTGAACATGCTGCCGCGCTTGGTTTCCAGGTCAATGTACATCTAACTGGCAGTCAGGCAGTGCAGCATCCTATCATTAATTACGGGTCTTCAGAACGTGACGTGGGGAGATTGGATCATCCCTTGCGAGCAGATCGGCTTGAAGGGAAGCGGCCGACAGAACAAGGGGAAACAAGAGAGCGACTCCGTACAGAAGCGGGTACAAAGGCAGGATATGCATCGTCGGTTTCTTCTGGTTCGTCCGCAAAAGCGCAGCAGCTGCAAGTATGGACTGATCGTCTTGTATCCAAGGGTGTGCGTGTGATCTGTCAGGAAGCCATTGCAACAAACAGCACTTTGCTCGGCGGAAAGGCGGGGATCGTTGATGTGGGAGCGTAGCACGAGAATTAAAGCTGAGCCAGCATCTTTTGCCGAGCAGACGATCAAGGGCCACCGTATGGAGGTTATGTCGCCATTATCTTCATCCGTCCATGGAACTGCTCCTGCACTGTATCTGTGGCTGATTACAGCGGGGCTGCTCCTTTTATGCATGGAATGGATCTATCCCGTCACTTCTTCCGGTCAGACCGGCAGTGGGCGATTCGCTGCGGTAATGGGAGGTTATTCGGCAGTTCTGCTGTCGGTTGGCCTGTTCAGAACCGGTTGGGCTGTCAGTATGGTGATTCGCCTTCCAATCATCTATGCTGCGTTGTGTCTGATGTATGGAGCCAGTCATCCGATCGAGTGGGGCACAGCCTATCCTGGCATGCTTAATGCCGATCTTGGCGAATGGATCGACAAAGGCCGCTTTCGTGTCATGAGCCGTGAAACGAGAGGTTTGTTTATGCTGTGCGGCTGGAGTATGCTGCTTGCTTCGGTGCAGTACCTTGTTTTGCTCCGCCGCAGCATTTCATTGTTTGGTACAGGCACATTAGTCTATCTTATTCTGCTGGAAAGTCTGGTCGGATATGATGCGTATGGCTCGGTGGTGCGTTCTGTATGCTGGCTCTTGTTTATTCAAGGTCTGCTGTATCTGCTGCGGCTTTTTGAAGGGACAGGTCATGAAGCGGCGGTCCGAAATGCAGCAGTAAGGGAAGCACAGGATATACATGGGGCTGTTCATCGAAGGACACATCGGAAGATGGCGAGAAGTGAAAAGAACAATTCCCGTCCAATGCGAAGAAGGGTACGTATGGCTTGGATTGCTGTGTCATTAGGAGCCACTGCCTGTCTGGTTCTGATATCCATGGTTCCGGCCCGTATGAATGTTGTGTCGCCTGCGGGGCATATCTCTGTCATGGACACGGTCGAACGTTTGGCTAAATGGGCAGGATATACACCTTCGGGAAGTATACCTGCCTCCTTGAGTATGACGGGATACAGCACGGTCGATGCACCGATGGGTGCTCCGCTGGTACAGGGGAATGAGCCGGTGTTTACCGCAAGCACCCCTGTATCTACGTATTGGCGAGGAGAAACTCGCTCGTATTACAACGGAAGTGCATGGAGTGATGTGGAGCAGCGATTCCACTATGCAGATTCCTCGGGTATGCTGCGTTCGGATGGATGGGAGGAGCACCCGCACTGGAAGCGGGTTCGTCAGATCATCACGATGGAAAGGGAATGGCGAGCACCTAATCCGCTGTTTGCGGGAGGTTTGCCGGTAAGCTTGTCTTTTCAGGATGGCAACGCGCTTAACGGCAAAAACGAGAAACGATTGCTGTCGAGTGAAGATACAGGTATCTTGTGGCTTGCGGGGGGCGGGGATCATCAGGCGCGTGTTCAGCATTACACCGTCGATGTGATGGTGCCGGATGTAACTCCAGACGTGCTTCGGCAGAGCGCGGGTATGCACGGAATGAAGGGGAATTCAGTCGATGATCCGGTCTCCATCCGCAGAAAGGATTTGCAGCTGCCGGATACGCTTCCGCAGCGTGTTAAGGACCTGGCTGCCGAGATTATGGGTACGAGTGCAACGCGGTACGACGCTGTACAAGCTGTACGCAGCTATTTGCAAGCGAATGCCCGTTACTCGCTGGATACCCGGATGCCGCCGCGAGGCAGGGATTTTGTTGATGATTTTCTGTTTGTTACCCGGGCGGGGTATTGTAACCATTTCTCCACCGCCATGGTTGTGCTGCTGCGTGCCGAAGGCATTCCGGCACGCTGGGTAAAAGGTTACGCCCCCGGACAAGCGTACCCGCAGGTCCCCGGGCGTGTCATTGTCACCCAGGCCGATGCCCATTCCTGGGTGGAGGTGTATTTTCCCGGCGTGGGCTGGATGCCTTTTGAGGCTACGCCGGGGTTTGGTGCAGCGCAGGCGGTGGATGCCAGCGCTGCGGTTGCCGCCGGGCTGCAGCCCGGCGATGGGTCCCCGCTGCCGGGCGCAGGCAGCGGACTGGACCACGCGGGCGCGTGGCTGGCTGCGCGCGCACGGGGACTGGCCGCGGCGCCATGGCCTGCCGCGGCAATAGCCGCAGCGGCGATGCTGTGCGCCGCTGCATGGGCCAGCGCGCTGCGGCTTCGCCCCGCGCTGCGGCTCAAGCTGCTGCTGGCATGGCCGCGCAGCAGCTTCCCGGACCGCGAGCGGCTGCTGCAGGCTGCCGCTCCGGTCTGGCACGCGCTTGCGCGCCGGTACGGCCCGCGGCCGCCGGGCATGACGCTGCGGGAATACGCAGCGTCACCCGCCGTGGCCGCGGGCACGGACGGCGCGGACATCGCGCGCTTTGCAGCCGACTGGGAGCGGCTGCTGTACGGGCCTGACCGTCCGCTGCGCGCGGACAGTCTCGACTTCCTGCGCCGGGCGCTTCGCCTGACCCGGCGCAACCCCGGCCGCCAGCGCTAATCCTTGCGCCAGCGTCCCGCAACAACCTGTTGCCAGCGTACAAAACCGCGCTGGCAGAGCAATTGGTCCCGCTTGCCCGAAGGGTGAGCGGGATCTTTTTCAACATATAAATCATGAAGTGCTATAGAGTCTCAGCCCCCGCCATAATACGATCAACGACATACAAGGAATGCGCTCATTGAGTTGAATCTTTCCAATGTCTCCAGCATCCCCGGCATTTGCAACATCTCAACGAGACAGGCTGACCAGAACCAAAACCAGAACCAAAACCAGAACCAAAACCAGAACCAGAACCAGAACCAGAACCAGAAACCAAGCCCAAGCCCAAACCACACCGTTCTAACGTGTCTGAAAGAGAAGGGTCCTCATACGTTTACAGCTTGCAGGGGGAACGATGGCACACAAAGTTGGAACAACTGTTGAATGTTAACGAGTGGACAGAGCTTGTGCCGGGCCGGGTTCAAGAGTTTGGGTCACATTACGGCTAACGATTCCTAGTGAAGCTATTTAGCCCTTTTTGGTCATGCTGCAGACGTAACGATTCCCAGAAACCTTATTTACTTGAAATGCCGTGTTTTTCGCCAAAAATGGAGAGTTTTCGTTTAAATAGCGTTTCTACGATTCGTTAGATTTTCAAACCCCGTCAAAAGGCCGAAATAAGGTTGTTTGGGATCGTTAGCGTGTTATACGTAAGCTCAGTATAGATATAGCGCGGGGGTGAAACACGGAATATCCCTCCATTTCATATGCTTTGGAACTGAAGCTTGTTACACCGCGTGCGAGAAGAAGCACTGAGTACATGTTCGTCAAACTGGTGCATCTCCCGGCACATGATACGTTACTTCATGACAAGAGAAGTGAGCCGCGATTTGCACAACTGCCTTGGAAGCAAAAGCAGCTTGCCTGGTTACTTGCGAAAGTCTTTCGCATGATTTGTTTGTCACATCCACCCTGGAGGTTGTACGTATCACTTTGATTTTGCGCATCCGACGGATGAGATCGGTTCTTTTATCGGATTATAAGGGGGATGCAGGGACGGATATTAACAGGGATATCGAGACAGATGTGCAAAGGGAATATCGAAATGAAAGTCAGGGACGCGGTGATTGGGATCATAGGACATAAGAGTTGGAGCAAATGTGCATAGTCCATTGAACATATTTGCAGCTCATACACGGAGCTCGGGGATTATCAAGGGTTGTCGTCCCATGTCACATCTGCTCGTTCCTTGCCCGAAAAATGGAGTTTCGTCTTTCCTTGACGGTAGGTTTTGTCGTTGCGTATAATTAGTTTCATTAATTAAGGGAGGCACGGTAATGAATAAGCAGAATGAAATTGTGGTTGTCCTTGACTTTGGAGGCCAATACAACCAGTTAATCGCCAGAAGAATTCGGGATCTTGGCGTATACAGCGAGCTTTTGCCGTATAACACACCAGCGGAGAAAATTGCGGAACTTGCACCAAAAGGAATTGTATTCTCCGGTGGCCCATCCAGCGTGTATGCTGAAAATGCACCACACGTTGATCCGGGTGTTTATGACCTGGGATTGCCAATCTTCGGCATTTGTTATGGAATGCAGCTGATGGCTCAGCAGCTTGACGGTAAAGTGGAGCGCTCCGAGAAGCGTGAATATGGTAAAGCCGATCTGGCGTTTGCTGAAGGTGCAGTACTGGCTAAAGGCATTGAAGGCGAACATACGGTATGGATGAGTCATGGTGACCACGTCGTTACATTGCCTCCGGGCTTCAAACTGGATGCAGGCACGGAAAGTGCGCCAATCGCAGCGATGAGCAATGACGAGCGCAAATTGTATGCAGTTCAGTTCCACCCGGAAGTACGTCACTCTGTTCGTGGTAACGACATGATTCGTAACTTCCTGTTTGAAATCTGTGGTTGCGAAGGCAACTGGACGATGGAAACATTTATTGAAGATACGATTAATGATATCCGTGAAAAAGTGGGCGACGGCAAAGTGCTGTGTGCACTCAGCGGCGGTGTGGATTCCTCTGTTGTTGCGGCATTGCTGCACAAAGCAATCGGGGATCAATTGACATGTATGTTCATCGACCACGGTCTTCTGCGTAAAGGCGAAGCAGAAAGTGTTATGGAGACGTTTGTTGGCAAATTCGATATGAAGGTTGTTAAAATTGATGCGAAAGAACGCTTCATGTCCAAACTCGCTGGTGTGGATGATCCGGAGCAAAAACGTAAAATTATCGGTAACGAGTTTATTTACGTATTTGATGAAGAGTCCAAGCAGTTCGATGATTTCGAATTCCTGGCACAAGGTACGCTGTACACAGACATCGTAGAGAGTGGTACAGCTACAGCACAGACGATCAAATCCCACCACAACGTGGGCGGTCTGCCAGAAGACATGAACTTCAAACTGATCGAACCTTTGAACACATTGTTCAAGGACGAAGTGCGTAAAGTAGGTACGGAATGCGGCCTGCCGGATGAAATCGTACACCGTCAGCCTTTCCCTGGTCCGGGTCTTGCGATCCGTGTGCTTGGCGAAGTAACGGAAGAGAAGCTGAAAATCGTTCGTGATTCCGACTACATCCTGCGTGAAGAAATCGCCAAAGCCGGTCTTGACCGTGAAATCTGGCAATACTTCACTGCCCTGCCTAACATGAAGAGTGTTGGTGTTATGGGTGACGCACGTACGTATTCCTACACTGTAGGTATTCGTGCCGTGACTTCCATCGACGGTATGACGGCCGACTGGGCACGTATCCCTTGGGATGTACTGGAGAAAATCTCCGTACGTATCGTTAACGAAGTGGACAACGTAAACCGTATCGTTTATGACGTGACTTCCAAACCACCAGCAACGATCGAGTGGGAGTAGGTTTATTACAGGACATTAAAACTTAATATTAATAAATGCCGGAGGTCTTGGTAATCCAAGATTTTCGGCATTTTTATGTTTACAGCACGTAGATAATTCACAGAATGCAGGACAAAAACTCCCTCTTGTCTGCAACACAGAATGCAAATCAAAGGGAGTCTACATAGATTTCTTTAAAATCTGTTATTCTACAGTTTACTTCTTTGGGTTGTACTCGAGATATAATGTTTTATTCTTGTTATCCCACTTGACTACTTTTGCACCCAATAATGAAGGAAGGTCTTTGGCCTCAATATAAGCTGTGCCTGCAAAATTTCTGGATTGTGTGATCGGGCTCCCAAAGAGAACAGGCAATTTTTTAACAGGGTCGTAGCCTATAAAAACATGGAATGCCTCACTTACAGAACGAATTGGAATATATACTGTTCCATTGTAGAGAAGGCCCGTATGCTTTGATTTATCATTAATGATAATTTTGATTTTTTCCGGTTTGACATCGGATCTAATGATTGAAGCATAGGGCACAAATTCCTCGTTTAATTTGGCTGCAGTGGCGGCCGTCACCACTTTAACTTCATGTTCACCAGTGACAGAACCATAAGTGACTTTTAAGCTCGCTGTACCGAGACCGACAGCTTGTACATTGCCAGTACCATGGGGTTTCAATACAGCAGGATTGCTTGATTCCCATGTAGCGAGATCTGTTACGTAGGATACATCTCCATTCTCGAAATAAGCCAGAGCATTCAATTCTTGTCCCGTATTAACGGAGAAGATGAACGGAAGGAAGCTTGGTCGCGAGATTCCCTCTACGATAAAGATTTCTTTTGGTATAGCGACCAATACATCTGCGGCCGCAGTTTTATAATCTGTAACTGCATTCCCCGCAAGATCAGTCAATACCGTTCTATCAGTCAGGACTTGAATGGAAGAGCGGGTATTCAAACTGCTTTCCTTGGTCATAAGCGTGAAGGATACAAAGGGATCGCCTGTTGCCGAATCCAGAAAATGACCGTCATTGGCTGTAATTGAAAGTACAACCTCCCTTCTTCCATCATTTGGGACAAAATCCTCGGGATAGGGATTTTGAATGGTATAGTCTTTGCTGTCATACTGACGTGTTGGAATGTAAAAAGTATCGTCTCTCCATATGTATTTTTTCAACTTTTCATCAAAACGGAGTAATCCGTCTTCTTCATCCTCTTCCTTTAGTGTAAACATGTTTTCATCATAGCTCAAAACGATAGTTGCCGATTTAATTTTAGGAGTATTCAAGCTGCTAGAGATTGCAACATCTACCCACTCGACATCACCAGGAACTATGGTAGAATTGCCTGTCAGGGTTACGGATAATTCTCCTGACTCAGCAGCGGATGTAACGTTTGGTATGCCTCCCATTGCAAGGATGAACCCAAGAACCCCCAATATTATCTTTTTTGAAAAAATCATTTCATAACCTCCAGTATAAGTGATTTATCCCTTAATATATCGGAATGAGATGAGATAAAATGAAGTTTAGCGTAGGCAGAACAGTGACTTAGAACTGCTTTATAATTTGGATGAAGATATAAGCCAGATTAGGTCCTAACACATTCAAACAGGCCGTGAAACATGTCGTATGGGATTTAAAGTACCTAAGAGTGTTTCGTTACGGAAACCAATGATAAGTATATTTTTATAATAAATTAAAATAAATCAATGGCTGCCTCCATCGTGTTTTACACATGATGAACAGGTGGCTTTTTTGATGCCCGTCAAGCAATGCTTACTTTGAAAATATGAACATATCCGACTTTGAAATCGTTATCAATCGCATGTTTATCTGGGTGGTAAATCGCTGAAATGGTTTGATTTGTTAAATAATACGAACGTTGTTTGGAGGTTTTGAATATAACATTCGTTTTTATCGTTGACAAAATAGAAGCCCACTCCTAAAATGGTGATGGGAAACAAACAAATAGCGCATACTAATTCGTATAATCCTGGGGATATGGCCCGGGAGTCTCTACGAGATCACCCTAATGATCTGGCTACGAAGAGGAGCAGGCTAAGCACATGAATTCTACATGACTGCGGTGGAACATCACCCGCGCACATTAGAATTTTTTTTGTTCTTGGTTCACAGGCAATGTGCCTGCTTCTGGTCAAGCTGAACTCTGGGGAAAATACTTCTCAGGGTCATTTGTCGTTTTTCAATATAGCTTCAACATCTCTAAGGAGGAGTTAGTGAATTATGGATCGTTTCTTTAAACTCAAAGAAAACGGAACAAATGTTAGAACGGAGATCGTTGCGGGTCTGACTACTTTTATGACAATGGCTTACATTCTTTTTGTGAACACATTGTTCCTGGGTTCAGCCGGAGCGGGTATGTCTGACAATGCAGTATTCTTTGCAACAGCCGTTGGTGCTGGATTAATGACAATTATTATGGGGTTGTTCGTAAACGTTCCGATCGCACTCGCTCCGGGTATGGGATTGAATGCATACTTTATGACCGTGGTTCTGAGTTCCAATGGTGCGATTAGCTGGCAGGCAGCACTCGGTGCTGTATTCCTTTCAGGTATCGTATTCATTATTCTGACAGTAACTCGAGTTCGGCAAATGCTGCTCGTTGCAGTTCCGCAATCCATTAAAATGGCGATAACCGTAGGTATCGGTCTGTTTATTACCATCATCGGCTTCAAACTCGCCAATTTGGTGGCGGTAACGGTGAATGTTGCACCTGATGCAGATTTGAGCCAGCCGATTCCAGGCAGCAGCTTTAATCTGTCCCTGGGCAACTTTGTAACACATCATGATGCTCTACTTGCTTTGATTGGTTTGCTTTTGATCGCGATCCTTATGGTTATGCGTGTAAAAGGAGCTTTGTTGATCGGGATCGTAGCCACAACACTGATCGGTATTCCTATGGGAGTAACGAATCTGAGCGGCCTGTCCAGCGCAAGCTGGCTGCCTAACTTCAGTGACCTGGCTGTTGGACAGCTTGATCTGAAAGGCGCCATCAGCCTTGGATTATTCGAAATTATTTTCATTTTCACATTCGTTGAGTTGTTTGATACGTTCGGTACAATGGTTGGTACGGCGACACGTATGGGCATCATGAAGGATAAAGCAAAAGGCGAGAAAACAATTGGTAAAGCCATGCTCGTCGATGCAGTCGGCGTCAGCGCAGGTGCGGCACTGGGTACAAGTACGATTACAGCCTATGTTGAAAGTGCTTCTGGTGTAGAAGCTGGCGGACGTACAGGTTTGACTTCGGTAACAACAGGTCTGCTGTTCATTCTGGCTTTGTTTATTGCACCGCTCGCATTGGTTGTTCCTTCTGCTGCAACGGCACCGGCATTGATCATTGTGGGTGTGCTTATGATGAGTCAGGTTCGCAGCATTGAGTGGGATGATTTTCTTCAAGCTTTCCCTGCATTTCTTACGATTGTACTGATGCCATTTACAGGCGGGATTGCAAACGGGATTTCCGCAGGTATCGTTTCCTACGTCATTCTGGCCGTTTTCAGCAACCTTGTTACAGAGCGCAAAGTAAAAATACACTGGCTGATGTGGGTACTGGCCATTATCGTCGTTTGCCGTTACGTATTTATTGGCGGAGAGTAAGTGACGACATAACTTAGATTGACTGATCGCATTAACAATGCAAGCGGAGCTTCGATACGATATCGAGGTTCCGCTTTTTTATTTCTTCTATATAAATTGTTCCTGTGTGCAAAAAAATGAAAAGCTACAATCCAGATACATCGTTTCATCTATATATAAGAATATACGTTGAGGGAAGAGAAGGAGCTAAACTTGCAGGGCAAGCAGCACAACAGATATTGAAGAGATAACGTAGCAGTTAACCAATTAAAATACACAGTTTGCAAATAACGTTTTGTGCGATATAAGTTTCAAGATGGACCCGTCACGTTGTGGTGCCGTTAATAGTCTAACGTATTACATTGATTCTTTTGATGTAGATCGCTTTTAATATTTCGAAAAAAGTCTTGCATTATAAATTTGTACATGGTATATTCTAATTCCGGCCAAGAAAACACGGTTTACACGGTGCGGCAAGCAACTTACAAAAAAAGCTTCGAAAGAAGCTTGAAAAAAAGAGCTTGCAAAGTTGGTTCGGAAATGATAAGATATAAAAGTTGCTGAAACGAACTAGTTTCGGTAACGAAGAAAAGTTTGATCTTTGAAAACTGAACAACGAGTGAGTAATCATTCTGCTTGCAGAATGAACGTGAAGGTTTTTGGTGCATGCCATCTGGCTGTATGAAAACTGGAACAAAAATGAGATTTTTAATCTCGTCAGATTCAAAATGAGCTTATCGCTCTTTTCAATACTTTATTGGAGAGTTTGATCCTGGCTCAGGACGAACGCTGG
>NZ_JACHKG010000043.1:0-40395 GCF_014203995.1 Paenibacillus sp. JGP012
TGGGTCCAGCAGCAACTACGATTAGCCTAAACTTTGTTATTCTACTGTAAATAAATTGGAAGCAGTTTTTGGCAAGTACAGTATATAAGTTGAACGCATATACGAACGCAAGAGTTGACACATGCAGCTTTCTTTCCGAAAGCTTTTAGCTCCGCTTCTTCCCGCCTGCAAGGCTAACGATTCCCAGAAGCCTTATTGACCCTCAAAACAGGTTATCCGAATTCTAACGATTCACAGGAGGCTTATTATAGGGAAAAACCGAAAAAATGGCCTCCATCGGTGCAAAATCAGCCATATAACGTCTCTGTGATTCGTTAGAATTGCTGAGCGCTCAAAAACACCTAAATAAGCTCTCTACGATTCGTTAGCGTACAAACACACAGCTCACCACAGTACGCAGCCAAATGAGCCCGCCCCTCTGCAGGTCCTTCCTCCACGCTCTCCATAACCTCATTTCTCCGCAAAATTTACTCCACGCAAAAAAGGACGAAACAGAATCGTTCTCTGTCCCGCCCTGCATCTCTTTTATTCACACACTTTTATAGCATTTTAAATCCTTCCTATAAAACTGGCATCAGCTTCCCAATTCGTTCACCTAGGACTTCGAAAGTTCAATAAAGCCTTCTCCGAATACGTCACGTACATCATGAATGGTAATGAAGGCAATCTCATCTTCGGCCCGCACAATTTTTTTGAGCATCGGAACCTCTTGTTTACTGATGACAATATACAGAATCTCCTTTGGATTCTTCGTATAATAACCGTGACCGGACAGAACCGTAACGCCGCGATCCATTTTTTCAATGACCTGCTTCGCAATTTCATCCTGCTTGGAGGAGATAATCATTACTGCTTTTTTCGGATTGAGTCCTTCAATAATAAACTCCATCGTTTTGGTTCCGACAAACAGCAGCACGATCGTGCACATCAAACCTTGCGGCCCAATAATGAAGTATGAGGAGAACGCCACAATCAGATCAAAGAACAGCAAGCCGTAGCTGATGCTCCAGTCCAGATATTTGTTTGCCAGCCGTGCCAGAATGACTGTTCCCGCTGTTGTGCCGCCCACTTTGACGATCAAACCGATCCCGAGACCCGCAAAGACACCCGCAAAAATGGTGTTCACCCACAGCTCATTCGAAGCAATGCTCCAGTCTTCTGTCAAATGCAGGAACAAAGAGTTAAAAACAACCGCGATAATGGTGTAAACCGTCGTTGTTTTATCCAGAAACTTATAACCTACAAGTAATAAAATACCGTTAAGAATCAGGTTCATCAGCCCTGGTGACCAATGAAACAGATAATACAGAATGATCGTAATGCCTGTTACGCCGCCCTCTGCGAGATCGTTAGGGATGACAAACAGATTGACCGCAAGCGCAAACAAAAATGCACCCGCCATAAGAAATAAAATATCCGTAATTCTTCTTTTCATTTAAGCGCTCCATCCAATCCATGCAAAATGTACTTTTTCTCTCATCGTATCTGATGCTTCACATACCGATTCACTTCACTTAACTGATTTACAACCTGAATCTTCATCATACATAACCAGGTCTGGAATCATACTTCATCATACATAACTCAACCTAAATCATATCTCATCACACATCACCCGGCCTGAATCTTATCTCATCTGATCCTGCCTATAATGTCATGCACTCAAGGATTGATTTTACCATGCTCTCGGCAAAATTTGTATACAAAATACAAATTGTTGCGTAAATTGTGCAAAGGAAATATGAAAACGTCATCCTTTCACCATGCTGTATCCCCTGCTTTTGTACCGTGAACCATGACAAATGTCATGGTCCATTCTTGATATTTATCATTACAGCAGGCTGACATTTATGACTTACTGTCATAGACGCATTCTTTTACAATGATAAAAACGCTTCCCAACAGGATACACAAAGGGAATCGCCTGATACAGCGAACTACGGTTGTATCCAATAAGGAGGAACATGCATGAGCAGAAGCAAAGAAATGGCGCTGAAAAAAGAAGTGACCCCTTTTGAAAAAAATGATCTCAAACTTAGTATCCGACAATTAATCAATACATTGCTTCCCCTCTTTTTACTGTGGGCCGCTGCTTATTACAGCTTATCCATCTCGTACTGGCTTACCTTTCCTATCGCACTGGTGGCATCGGGGTTTGTCCTGCGCACGTTTATTATTTTCCATGACTGCTGTCATGGCTCATTCTTCAAAAGCAAACGGGCCAACGATATCCTGGGTACGATCACTGGAGTATTAACACTGACTCCCTACCAGCAATGGAAAAACGAGCATGCCATTCACCATGCAACCAGCGGCAATCTCGACAAACGCGGTGTAGGTGATATCTGGGTAATGACAGTGGACGAATACAAGGCTGCTACGCCGTGGATGCGTCTCTTCTACCGGGTATACCGGAATCCCGTTATCATGTTTGGCATCGGACCTATCTATGTGTTTCTGCTTGCCTACCGTTTCAATCGCAAAGCAGCCAGACGCAAAGAACGAATCAATACCCATGTAACGACCGTTTTGATTGTTGCACTGTACAGCTTCATGTGCTGGCTGATTGGCTGGCAGGCCTTCGTTATGGTGCAGGCTCCCGTATTTTTCTTCTCCGGTTTCTTCGGCATCTGGCTGTTCTATGTACAGCACCAGTTTGAAGAGACATATTTCGAACACGAAGACGAATGGAGTTACGTCAAAGCTGCTGTGGAAGGCAGCTCCTATTACAAGCTTCCTAAGCTGCTGCAATGGATCAGTGGTAACATCGGATTCCATCATGTGCATCACTTGAGCCCGCGAGTTCCGAATTATTATCTGGAGGAAGCTCATAACGCCACCCCTCCTTTGCAAAAGGCAACCACAATTACACTTCGCTCCAGCCTGGTGGCTCTCCGTTTCCGTCTGTGGGATGAACAGACCAAACAATTTATCAGCTTCCGTGAGCTGAAACGAAAGTCACGCAAAAACTATGTAGGCAGAGCCATATCCGAGTAACCAGACAAACGGGTCTGACAGAGAAGTAATCACTCTGCCGGATTCGTTTTCTTGTATTCAGTCGGCAGTCATGCTACAGTCAGGCTAAAGTTGAATAAGCTGTTGCTGCAAGGAGGAGAATCATATCCAGAAATGGTCACAGGTTTTTTATAAAAATACAGGCTTGAATCCGTACGTGTGGCTCGTCTTTTTCATCCTGCCCTTCTATTACATCTCTCAATATTCCAAGGTGTGGACGATGGTCACCGGCATTATTATTATCCTTGTCTTTTTTGTGTGTTATCTGCTTGCCTTTATCACCAAAGGATGGCAGGTCTACATGTGGATTGGACTGCTAATTGCAATATCTATTACGATGACAATTGCATATGACTATGCTTACTTCTCATTGTTTCTTGCTTTTTTTATTGGCAATATTAAAAATAAAGCCGGATTTTTCACCCTCTATTCAGTAAATCTCGGCGCAAGCTTCCTGACGGTCAACTATGGCTTTATCAATCAAAGCTCCCTGCTGCTTGGTCAGTTTCCTTTTGTGTTCATCAGTCTGATGGCGTCCATTCTGCTCCCGATCAGCACGTATAACAAAAACAAGCGTGAGCAGCTGGAGGGAGAGCTGGAAAGTGCCAACAAACGATTGGATGATCTGGTGAAAATGGAGGAGCGGCAGCGCATTGCACGTGATTTGCATGATACGCTCGGTCAGAAGCTCTCGCTGATCGGTCTCAAAACCGATCTGGCGAAACGATTAATTCGGAAAAATCCGGATCAGGCGATCATCGAATTAAACGAGCTGAGACAAACGGCCACTACCGCCCTCAAGGAAGTGCGTGATATGGTAACAACGATGCGTGGAACGCAGCTTGTGGATGAGCTGTTTCGGGCAGAGCAAATTTTGAAGGCTGCATCTATTCAATTTATTTTACACGGCAGCCCGAAGTTACAGGACACCTCGCAGCTGAATGAAAATGTGCTCGGCATGTGTCTGAAAGAAGCGGTGACAAACGTTGTCAAACATAGTCAGGCATCGGTATGTACCATTACAATAGAAGAAACACCCTCACATAACGTATTAACAGTGGAGGATAACGGACTTGGCATCGAGCGTACACGCAAGCAGGATCGCCGGGGAACCGGTATCCTCGGAATGAAGGAACGACTTGAATTTGTGAATGGCTGCATAGACATTCAGACAGGCTCTGAACGACAAGGCACAGCAATTATCATTCATGTGCCCAAGCTGGTTCGCAAACCTATGAAGGAGGATGAAGAATGATCAGAATCGTCATTGCTGAAGATCAGCGCATGATGCTTGGTGCGTTATCTTCCCTGCTTAATCTGGAGGATGATATGGAGGTTGTTGGACAAGCCAGCAATGGTCAGGAGGCGCTTGAACTTGTGAAGCAGCATGCACCGGACATCTGTGTGATGGATATAGAAATGCCCGTCAAGAGTGGGCTCGAAGTAGCAGAAGAACTGAAAGGCATGAACTGTAAAGTCATTATCCTCACTACGTTTGCCAGAACCGGATATTTCGAGCGAGCGCTTAAAGGCGGCGTACGAGGTTACCTGCTCAAGGATAGTCCAATTGAAGAGCTCACCGAGGCGATCCGGCAAGTGATGAACGGCAGACGTATTTTCGCACCCGATCTGGTGGATGAGGCTTATGTCGAGGAAAATCCGCTCACTGAACGTGAGCATGCCGTACTTGGCCTGATGGCTGATGGAAAAAACACCAAGGAAATTGCCGGTCATCTGTTTATCACGACGGGAACTGTTAGGAATTACATTTCCATCATTCTCAACAAGTTAAACGCAAGCAACCGCATTGAAGCCATTACTCGCTCCAAGGAAAAGGGCTGGTTCAAGTAAACGTAATATATCTGAACTTAGTTCAGAAAGAATAACAAAAGCTTGGTACAGGAGCCTTTCCCTATACCAAGCTTTTTTGGTGATATGTCATCATCCGACGAATCACGTTTATGGACTGATTTAATCCATATATTCATCCTTTATTTGACGGATACCACCATATCAAGGGCATCGAGAGGCACCTGACTGGTTTTTAACTGATGAGTCTGCTTGCCATCCTGCCACGAGATCGTCACCTGAACAGTTTTACCTCCACTTGCATAGTTCACCTGGACAAATCCTTTGTCTTTGGGCGCAGGAAGCCTATGGGATTCCAGATATTGCACGATTTTCTTGGCAATCGCCGGATTGTTCATCTGATCCTCGGAGACAGAGTGAATCTGCAGTGTCCAGCGCCCCTCCTGCCAAGTCAGATATTGACTGCCAGCTGCTCCTTCTGCCAATCCTTTAATGCCATGTCCCAAGTCTACGGCCATATCGTCAGGAATGTTTTTCAGATCTGTTTCTGGAAAAAGTTCAGTTTGATTCAGACTATCAGAGGGTTTCACCTCATAACCGGCAAGCCAGGACGCTTTGCTGTCTGATGCCGTTAACGATGTGTCATTTAAAGCCACTGGTTCAGCTGTCTTGTAGAAGTTCACCTGTAAAGCATCGGAACGATTAGTTGTGATGTTTGCACCCAAATATTGACCTTTATTCAGCGGAAATGAAGTCGGAAGTTTCACATGTTGCAGCTTCAGCTCACTGTGAAGCGCCTTCACAACATCATTAACATCTGACAATTTTGACGGAGACTTGCTGCCATTGGAGACAGCCGAGCCTTCGTTTCCTGTACCTGCATTGGCACTATTGGATGGATTAGTGTTCGTCGTGCCCGTTGCTGCTCCAGTTCCACTATTCGAAGCAGCATTGCTTCCGCTACTCGTCTGAGTCTGCTCTCCAGATGTGGAAGCAGAGGTGCTGCCTGTGGATGCCTGGTTCGATTGTTCGCCAGCGCAGCCTGTGAGAGCCAGTAAAACGGCTGTTGCCACCGGAATGGTCATCCAGAGATTTTGTTTTTTCATGATGTATACCTCCTCAGGTAAGCTTGATCAGCTCTGACGTTGATTCTCGTTTGTTCACTTAACGCTTGTCATTCCAGAAATTGACCGGCTGTACGTTCTTCGTTAATATTTCAAATTGATATCCTTCAGCCTTCAGTGCTTTCAGCACTTGAGGCAATACTTTCAGTGTTGCTTCCTGATCATGCATCAGCACAACCGGTGTGGTGCCCTGCTTTTTCACATTGTGCACCTGCTGCATCACGTTATTGTATACCTTCTGATGATCCTTCTTGTATTTCCAGTCCAGTGAATCTACATTCCAATCCCAGAGATGGAACCCTCCCTGCCCCAGCAGCACATTCCGATATGCAGGTTTAAGATATGGCTTACTGCCATAAGGTGTGCGAATCAGACTCGTTTTAACTCCGGCAACCTTGTTCAGGCTTTCATTCGCTTGCTGCATTTCCTTCAATCCGCTGTAAGCTGATTTGTAAAATTTCCCCGGAACATGGGTCACACCATGCAGCCCAAGTCCATGACCTTCTTTTACAATTCGCTTGGTCGCTTGCTGATATTGTTCCATATGAGGCCCAAGCATGAAAAATGTAGCCTTCACTTTGTATTGATCCAAAATGTCGAGAAGCTTACCCGTATGAGCTGTAGGACCATCATCGAATGTCAGATAGATGATTTTGGCATTGGCTTTACTTGCAGCCTTATCAGCAGATGCTGCTGTTGCCGTAGCAGACAGCGGCAGGAACAACAACGGAAACAATAGTAGAATAGCAAGTGTAGTTGTTAGTGTTTTACGAATATGTAGCATAATGAAACGTCTCCCTTGTGTGTGTTTTTCCCCGGGTGTGTGATCATTCGTACTCGTATCCCATGGCGATTAATGCTAATAGTATCAGAGATTCTCCATACTCTTCTCGCTCCAAAGGCTACGGTAGAGTTACACTTTTGTCAGATAAACATAAAAATTAAAACGATTTTGATAGATTTTAATCGTTGACAAATGCCCGTAAGAGTAGATCATAAGATAGATCCATTGTGACATATTGTTTATTACCCTATTTGAGCAATTTGATAGACTCGGCTTCTTTCTATTTTACAAACACAGCAAAAAAGCTTGCACGCATGCAAGCTCTCTTCCGCACAATGTCACAGTATGTATCAGAACAGCCTTATTCCGCAGGAGCTGTGAATGAACGTTTGGCGAACTCCGCATCTAACATGTAGAAGGCGTTGCTGTCATTTTCAATACGGCGCAGCTTCTGAATGATGTTATCAAACAAAGCTTCCTCTTCTACCTGCTCATCGATGAACCATTTGAGGAAATACATCGTAGCGTGTTCACGCTCATTCAGCGCGATATCCGCGAGCGCATAGAATTTTTTGGTGTTTTGCTGTTCATGGGCATAACCATGCTCAAATACATCCAGCATCGAGCTGTATTCGTTCTTTGGTTCAGGCATCGCTGCAAGTGTAGCACGGTGTCCGCGATCGTTCAGGAATTTGTAGATTTTCATACCATGGAAACGTTCCTCCTCCGCTTGCACAAGGAAAAAGTTCGCAAACCCGTCAAGGCTTTTGCTGGAACAATATGCGGCCATCGCCATATATACATGAGCGGAATAAAATTCAAAGTTCATCTGCTCGTTTAACGACGCAGTCAGTTCTTGACTCATGATGGAGCACCTCTTTCTTTTCATTGGAATAGTTTTATTTTACCATAACGTGAAAGGTGCTTGCATCCGAAATTCTACAATATTCGTCAAATGCATATTAAAGAAGTGTATTCCGTCTAAATGAAATAAAAAAAGCTCTACCGTGACGGTAGAGCTTCTTTCGACCGTGGGTTGCGATCATTATACCAAGAACGCTTTGGAGATGATAACCAACAGGATGAACAGAACCAGAATCGCGCCTACAGAAGTAAAACCACCGTAGCCGTAACCTCTTGTTTCTCCACCTACAACTTCGCTCATTGACTGTACCTCCTCTGCAACAGGTATGGGTTATCTTATGCAGAGAAGAGCACTTTGACAGGGCGAATGCCCTGTTATTCAAATGCTGTTTTCTTCTTTTTGAATTAATATCGTGGCGACTGGACCTGCATAATATCCATAAAAGGTACTTTCGCCGTGAACTCCTCTTCCGTATGCTCCACATGAACGAGCCGGGTACGGGAATCCATTTTTACAATAATACCCTGCACCTGCTCCTCCTTGCCCCAGACCGTTAACAGCACCTCAGAACGTTCATGAAAAGCTTCTACCAGCTGATTTCCCAGCTCTTCCAATTCAAACTCATCCCGTGTGGGTCTTTTTGCAACTTTTGCTTTGGCCAATGCGGCTGCCTCCTTTACTCCGACGTCCCGATTCCACGGTTGATTGCCGAGTGCATATTCAGCTAGTATACCATTCATTTACGTTTGTGTAATGCCTTACTCATTTAATCAAGCATTCACCTTAACGTGTATGTCCATTTCCCGAAAGTTGGTATTTCATTTGGATATTTATGTAAGGTTTCTTGTCATGGTTTAAATAAAATCGCTTGCGTTTTGACGATTGTATCTTATAATCTACTTATACGAGAGTCATCTGTCGTATCATTTCTATGCAGTCAGCGGTGATATATGAACAGTTCATCAGCACATAACAGTCAGATCCCGACAGAGTATGAGAGCAAGCATTCCAAATGGATACGCAAAATGCTTCATGCCTATTGGGTTGTTGTCATTGTTCACTTTTTAATTCAGGTTGGTTGTTATCTTTTTCTAAAATATGACCTTGCCCTCCCGGATTTTATAGTAAACGTCCTGTTTTGGCCTACCGCGATCAGCATTGTTTGTATTTTGCTCTCCAGTTATGTAAATCAAAGGTTTCCTTCCTGCTCGTTCACAACGATGTCTGTCACCAGTACAGTAATCGCTTGGACTCTTATTCATGTCAATTACGATATAAGAATTATGCTCGCCATATGTCTGCTGCCTGTCTTTGCTTCTGTGTTGTTCTTTAATAGCAAACGGGTCTGGTTCGTCTTCTCTTTGCAAATAGCCGGTTACGCTCTTCTTCTGTTCGATCCGGCCTACCGCGCATATTTAAGTTCGTTCGACATGGTGTCTATTCCTGCGTTTCTGATTATAGCTACTTATGTTGCACAAATCATTGTGACCAGCGGCGTCGAAGTGCTGGAGGATTTGCAGCAGAGTATGGAAGCCAAACAGGAACTTATCGTGCGAAATGCCATCATTGCGAAGCAGTCCAAAACAGACGGGTTAACTAACCTGTACAACCAAAGCTCGTTTAAAGACTTTTATGAAAAAGCATTTGAATATGCCAATAGTGGCATGAGCCTGCATCTGGCCCTGATTGATATCGATAATTTCAAATTAATCAATGATACCTATGGACATCGGGTGGGGGATATCATTTTGGAGAAAGTATCCCGAATCATTCAGGAGAGCATCACAGCAAGTGACATTGCAGCGCGGTATGGTGGCGAGGAGTTTGCCTTGTTAATGTTAGAGCAGTCTTTTGAACAGGCCTATAATTTGGTGGAGCAGATCAGACAGAAAATTTCACTTATGGGTCATTTTGAACTTGAGGGAGCTGCAATTACCGTCAGCATCGGACTGAAAGGATACAATCTCAATCTGAGTAAAGACAAATTGTTTGAAGAAGTGGATGCCTGTCTGTATGCTGCCAAACGTACAGGAAAAAATAAAACGGTGACGTCGCTGATTCCAGCCTGACACACCGTCAATATGTACAAAAAAGTTGTGTTGTGTACCGTTGACAAGCATGGTACACCGCACAACTTTTTTCGTTATTTCACTTCTTCCTAGCTGCCCCAAGCCAAGTGAGTTGACTGCGTCAGACTGCCCACTCCCAGCGATGTCGATACTGTTCCAGCTTGGGATGCATATCTCCAGGCTGACCATCAACAATTAAACGTACCTGCTTGATCCACTCTGTGAACGAGTCAAAGGATGCCCATAGATTTGCCATCTCAACCGTCATATATAGAAACAGAGGAGCCGCGTACTCTGTTTGGATATGCCTCAGCGCTGAGTCAATAGGTGTATACTTCTTTCGTTTCCCTTCCAATCCTTCTACCCGAATGGGCAATGACGAGTGATCGCGCCGCCATTCATGAAGACGATCCTCTCTCTGGTAAAAGGACTGCACCGCATCCCGGCTCATCCGCTTTACCGTGCTCTCATGCAGCGGATAAAGCACTAATTGTTTAAATGCTCGTGTATCCAGAATGGTTGCCGCTCGTTCGAGCTGCTCATCCGTTACATGCTGGAACGAGTCATAGAATACCAGTGTTCCTTTACGAGTCGGAGCTGCAGGTTCAAAGCCATACGGCACATTGGTATATTTTCCAGACAAAGTTCTTTCCCTCCCCTCAATATACTTAGTATATACTACCGCCCCTGATCCAACTCGGAATAAAAAGTTACTCTGTTCTTACCCGCACGCTTGGAAAGATATAATGCTTCGTCTGCCATACGAATAATTTCACTTGGATTCGTACTATTCGTCGGATACTCGGCGCCTCCAATGCTGCAGCCGATGTGCACTCGTTCGTAATCAATGATAAAAGGTTTATTCAAACTCTGGATAATATCCTGAGCATATTGAGTCGCTTCTTCTCTAGGAAAATCTCCAACAGAGCGAAGCACAATCAGGAATTCGTCACCCCCGAGCCTGACGGTGATGCCCTGCTCGTGACTTAAAGCAGTTAGCCGCTGAGCTACCTTTTGGAGCAGTACATCACCAGACTGATGTCCGAGCGTATCATTGACACTTTTGAAACCGTCCAGATCCAGATACAGGAAGGTCAGTGTATGATTTTCGCTTTCCATTTCGAGCGAGTCCTCAAGGTACAACTCAAGGGCTGTTCGATTTTTTAATCCGGTCAACTGGTCAACATGAGCCAGATTTTGCATTACGACAAGTTCCGTGTCTTTATCCATGATCGAAGATACCATGTTGCGCAAAGAACGAGACAGATCCTCAATCTCTTTGATTCCTTTATTGTCGGGAATTTCACTACGTTCCCCTGCACCCAGCCGATTGGCCACTCTTGTCAGGCGGCCCAGCGGTGCAGATATCCATCTGGAGATTAACCAGCCGAACAGTGCAAACAACAGCGTAACGGTAAGACCGGTCCATATATTAAACCACATCAGGTCAATTACAGCAGCATACGCCGTAGATTTTACCTGTCTTATAATGATCGTCCAGCCCAAACCAGGGTAGTCCCGATATCCCTGACTGTACGCAAGTCCGGTGACGTATTCCTTGCCATCCGGCCACTTCTCACTTGACCAGGTACTTTTGTCGTATCGGGCCTGGCTAATTCCTTGCAGCACCAACGATTTCCCAATCCATTCTTTCGGACCAAGCAGCACTGTATTCTCTCTTTTGCTAACGATAAAAAATTCAAGATCCTTCTGCTCGCGTTCAAGGGGAAGAAGGACTGATTCTTCAACTTCTTTGGCCCACGCCCAGCTCAAATGAGCTGCCAGGACACCTCGAATCTTCCCCTGAGTATCCTTGAGCGGAAAGCTGATATCGACAAATTGCAGCGGCTCTCCCGACGGATTCGGCAGCAGTTTCGCAAGCAGCACTGCATTATGTACATCCCCTATAAACTTACCCTTGATTCCCTCCTGAAACACAGGACGTTCTGACAAATTTTTGCCTAACAGCACCCCATCTGTAGCAGCGAGTACATTTCCTTTAGAGTCCATGTATCCAACCCAGGAGAAGGTGGGAAAACTATTTTGCAGCTGATCCAGCAGAATCTGGATATCGGCCGGGTTGAATTTATCATTTAACGATGACATATCGCCTAGAAGATTCATCTCTCCTGAGCGGGAATACATGAACCGGTCCAGCTTGTCCGCTGCCTGCGCAGCCGTGCCTTCCAGGGAATGTCCAATCTCTGTTTCTACGGATACAAATGATTTTTTGCTGAAAATAGAGCCAATCGTCACGATGACCAGCAGAGATAATGCAGCAAAAATAACGGTAAGCACCGTTCTTAGTTTAAATGACATGATGTCCTCCTGCACCTGCGATGAATCTTTCTTACAATTTTACCTGTCCAGACTCTTTGCTGTAAAACGGCAAGACATCGCTCTCTTCATTTTGAACTATATCGGCTTGCATCTCCACTTTTTTTATATAAGTGCCCATATATTACTACATCGAAACACCCCGAGTTCCTTCCATTCAAAGAATAGTCACGATTCTGTATATACATACTTGGGTTATGAATATAGAGAGCAAGCATATCCTTGGAGAATTGCGCCTGTAATGTCACATACAAAGAATGACGAGAAAATAAACACTGGGGGTGTAATGTTGAGCCTGCTTCATGCTGCTGTTATTTTTCCTTTTGCGGCTGGATTCTTACTTGCCATGCTGCACAGATTGTTCCGTAACGTTCATCTGGGATGGGCGGTGCTGCTTGTACCGCTATCCTTATTCATTTATTTTATAAGCCAGATCTCTGCTGTATCAGAACGCCATGCCATTTCGGGTCAGATCCCCTGGATTCCGTCCTTAGACATCGGTTTTAATCTATATCTGGACGGGTTGAGTTTACTTTTAGCGCTGCTGATCAGCGGAATCGGCATACTCGTTGTCTTCTACTCCATTTTTTATATGAGCAGAACAGAAGCTTTACAGCGGTTCTATCTATATCTGTTAATGTTTATGGGAGCCATGCTTGGCGTTGTATGTTCAGATAATATGATCGTGCTGTATGGATTCTGGGAACTCACCAGCATTACGTCATTTCTGTTAATCGCATTCCATTACAAACGCAAAGCTTCAACCTCTGGCGCACAGAAATCATTCCTGATCACGGTCTTCGGCGGTTTCGCCATGCTGGCCGGATTCATGCTGATGTACCTCATGACAGGAACATTCAGTATCCGTGCCACCATTACCGAGTGGGGGCATATTCAGGATAGTCCACTTTTCCTGCCGGCCCTTGTACTGATTCTGATCGGAGCCTTCACCAAATCGGCACAGTTTCCATTCCATATCTGGCTGCCCGATGCGATGGAAGCTCCTACACCCGTTAGTGCGTACCTGCACTCCGCTACGATGGTTAAGGCCGGACTTTATGTTGTTGCCCGTTTTACCCCGATTTTTGGCGGACAGGGTCTCTGGTTCTGGCTTGTCACAGGTGTCGGACTGCTTACTTTGGGATATGGATCATTCCTCGCCGTCAAGAAGACGGATCTCAAGGCCATTCTCGCCTATTCGACCATCTCGCAACTCGGTCTGATTATGTCCCTCTTCGGAATCGGATCTGCAGCTCTCTATTTCGGATACGGCGACTCTTCAGCAGTGTATACTGTAGCGATTACGGCTGGTCTGCTTCACCTGTTCAATCACGGAACGTTCAAGGCCGCGTTATTTATGGTTGTTGGCATCGTGGATCATGAGAGGGGGACACGCGATATTCGCAAGCTCGGCGGACTAGCGGCATTTATGCCCGTTACGTTCAGTCTCGCTCTCATCGGCTCGCTTGCCATGGCGGGTATTCCGCCATTCAACGGGTTTCTCAGTAAAGAATTGTTCTTTCAAGCGATGGTGCAAATAACCGAACTGCGTATCTTCGGTCTTGGCTCCTGGAGCATTCTATTCCCTGTTATCGCCTGGTTAGCCAGTGTATTTACACTCATCTATGCTCTGATTATCGTGTTCAAAACATTCCTCGGTCGTAGCCGAAGCGAACTGCCTGCCGGGAAGCTGCATGAAGCCCCTGCAGGACTGCTGATTCCACCATTCGTTCTGTGCATTCTGGTTATCGGCTTTGGACTCTTTCCAGATCTGCTCTCCGGGTCACTGATCGAACCGGCCATGGCTGCCGTTCTTCCTTCCCTTCTGAATGGGGATGAACGCTTTGATGTACATTTCTCTCTATGGCATGGCTGGACTCCTGAATTATTCATGACCATCGGGGTAGTTGTACTCGGAGTCATGTTGTATAAGCTGCTGCCACGATGGAGGAATATTTATGAGCACTACCCGCAAGGCTTAACGATTAACAACATGTATCATGTAGTGCTGGACAACGTACAGCATTATGCTCGCAAATGGACGGAAGCCTATATGAACGGCTCGGTTAGGAACTATCTGGTATATATTTTCTCATTCACGGTGGCACTGTTGGTCTATGCCTTCTTCCGCTCAGGACAAAATATTACCTGGAATGTGCAGGAGCATGCACCCTATTCCTTCTATGAGGTTGTACTGCTGCTCACTCTGATTGCAGCCGCCGTTTCGATTCCTTTTGCCAAAAACCGTTTATCAGCGGTCATTATGACGGGAGCGGTCGGTTACGTGGTGACCTTGCTGTTTGTGCTGTTCCGAGCACCCGACCTGGCGCTGACACAAATGATCGTGGAGACAGTGTCCGTTGCGCTCTTCCTGCTCTGCTTTTACCACCTGCCCGAATTACAGCGCGGCAAGTCAAGCCGTCGTTACCTCACTGTTAACATGATTGTGGCTATCTCTGTAGGCATCGTGATGACACTTGTCGCCCTCGCTGCAAGCGGAACGGTATCGCTGGACAGCATCTCCACATTCTTTTTGCAGGAAGCCTACAGTTCGGCGGGAGGTAAAAATGTCGTAAACGTGCTGCTGGTCGATTTCCGCGGCTATGATACCCTGCTCGAAATTATGGTTCTTGGTGTAGCCTCTCTGTCCATCTATTCCATGATCAATCTGAATCTGGAAGCGAAGGATCTCGGTGCCAGACTCAAGTTTCGCAAAAAAGAAGAGAGAACCGATGAGGAACCCGAGCTCGATGACGAAGCAGATAATACAAGAAAATACGGAAATCGCGAGCGCAGTACATTGCCCTGGGATACGGTTCCTTTGCAGAGCAATGATGTGCTGCTGCAAACGACAACGAAGGTCGTCGTATTTATTATTCTGACGTTTGCGATGCACCTGTTCTTTGCCGGACATCATAATCCGGGGGGCGGCTTCATTGGTGGTCTTGTGACCGCAGCAGCGCTGGTGCTTATTGCTCTCGCTTTCAGCACAGATACAATACGCAAGGCGCTGCCCATTGATTTTCGGAGTTTAACCGCCATCGGTCTGGGCATCGCGCTGCTCACTGGCGCAGGTTCGTTTTTGTTCGGTGCTCCGTTTCTCAGTCAGACGTTCGGATATTTTGAACTGCCTTTGCTGGGTGAGACCGAGCTTGCAACAGCTATGCTGTTTGACCTTGGCGTATACCTCGCTGTGCTGGGTGTCACCATGACTATCATTCTACAGATCGGGGAGGATCGTTGATATGGAGATATTGATGTGTGTAGCTGTGGGCATTCTGTTTGCGGTTGCCGTCTTTCTAATCTTGTCGCGGAGCCTGCTCCGTATCGTGCTCGGCATGTCCATACTGACGCATGGCGTGCACCTGCTGCTGATTACAATGTCACGTCTTAAGACCGGAGCACCTCCGCTGCTGGGAGAAATGGCTGAGAAATACGTTGATCCGCTTCCACAAGCGTTAATTCTAACGTCGATTGTTATTAATTTTGGACTGACTGCTTTCTTCTTTGTACTCTCCTATCGTTCGTATCTGAAGCTGAGAACAGACGACATGGAAGAAGTCAGGGGGCGACCATATGAGTAACCTAGTCGTACTGCCCATTCTGCTGCCACTCATCTCGGGCGTGCTAGCACTGCTGTTTTTCCGTAAAATAAATATACAGCGTTTCGTCAGTGTGATTGGCCTCCTGGCAACCGCCACTGTCTCTACCCTGCTCATTACACGCGTTGCACAATCGGGTGTGATGACGCTGAACATGGGCGGCTGGGTGCCGCCATACGGTATTGTGCTTGTCGCTGATATGGTTGCAGCCCTGCTGGTTGTCGCTGCTTCCATTATTGCGCTGGCCTGTCTTTTCTACGCTTTTCGAAGCATTAACAAGGAAAGGGAGCAGCATCACTTCTATCCGTTCTTTCATTTCCTGATTGCAGGTGTAAACGCATCGTTTCTGACAGGTGACTTATTTAATCTGTTTGTCAGCTTTGAATTGATGCTGATCTCCTCCTATGCACTAATTGTGCTCGGGGGCACAGAACGACAGCTGCGGGAAACGATCAAATATGTATTAATTAACATCGTATCCTCTGCCCTGTTTGTCGCCTCGATCGGCTTCCTGTATTCCATTACAGGCACCCTGAATATGGCTCACTTGTCGGTTCGAATTGCCGAAGTGGGACAAAGCGGAGTTGTCACGTTAATTGCAGTTCTTTTCCTGATCGTATTCAGCATCAAAGCCGGATTGTTTCTGTTCTTCTGGTTGTCCGGCTCGTATGCGGCGCCTCCAGCTGTCGTTACAGCACTGTTTGCCGGATTGCTTACCAAGGTAGGCCTGTATGCGATTGTGCGCACATTCACGTTGATCTTCTATCATGATCCCGACTTCTTCCATGCCTTGATTGGCTGGATGGCTGGAGCAACGATGGTGCTGGGTGTCATCGGGGCGATCTCGTATCGTGACGTGAACAAAATTTTGATCTATAACGTTGTTGCCGGCGTTGGATTCGTTGCATTTGGCATGGCTTCTGCCAGCCGTTCTGCTCTGGAGGGTCTGTTGTTCTATATGCTGCATGACATGCTGATCAAAACCTTGTTATTCCTGCTTGGCGGGGCCTTGATTGCGGTAGCAGGCACATCGAGGCTCGACAACATGGGGGGGCTGATCCAACGTTATCCGGTGCTGGGCTGGATGTTCTTCATCAGTGCACTTGCCCTTGCCGGGCTGCCGCCATTCAGCGGATTCCCGGGCAAGCTGCTGCTTTTCGAAGGTGGCTTTGAGGCCGGATTATATGGTCTGACCGGGGTAGCAGTGCTCTCCAGTCTGCTGATGCTGTATTCCGTCTTGCGTATCTTCGTTCAGGCATTCTGGGGTGAACCTCCTGCAGGGATGGCTAGACGCCCTTACGCGGTGAACGGCCTGCTGATTCCTGCCGGTATTCTGTTTGCATTTATCATCGTCATGGGCTTGGGCGCTGAAGGCATGTTCCAGCTTACTTCCCGCGCAGGCGATATTCTGCTGCATCCCAATATTTATATTGATGCGGTATTGAAGGAGTAGATGTCTATGGCCTTTCAGATTGTACTCAATCTCATTATTGCTTTTGTCTGGATGTTTCTGAATAATTCGTGGAACGGCATTGGCTTTCTCATTGGATATATGCTTGGACTGCTCCTGATCGGAGGCATGCGTCGCTTCTTCCCGCAGCGCTTCTATATTGTAAGGGTGTGGGCCATTTTCAAGCTGATCATCCTGCTGTTTAAAGAGCTTGTACGGGCAAGCATTGGTGTTATTCGCGAGATTATTAAACCAAGGCTGGATATTCGTCCTGGTATCTTCACCTATCGAACCCAGCTGTCCTCTGATTGGGAGGTTACTCTGCTCTGCCTGCTGATTTCGTTAACCCCGGGTTCGCTGCCGCTTGAAATTTCGGGCAATCAACGCAAGCTTTTTATCCATGCCCTGGATATCGAGGACGAAGAGCAAATGAGAAACGACATTCAGAACACGTTCGAAAAAGCAATTATGGAGGTGACGCGTTAATGTTATCCTCACTGCTGTTTATCTCTCTGCTCATTCTGTCTCTAGCGATTCTGGCTTGTTTGTACCGCGTGCTTCGCGGCCCTTCCATGGCTGACCGAATAACTGCCCTCGATACGATCGGAATCAACGTTATTGCGATAGTTGCTGTACTGTCGATGATGCTTCAGACGCAGGCTTATCTGGATATTATTTTGCTGATTGGCATACTCGCTTTTCTGAGCACAGTTGCATTTGCACGGTATATTGAACGAGGGGCGGTGTTTAAAAATGAAGGAGATCGTTAGCGTAACCGCTGAAACAGCGATCGGTCTGCTTGTACTGCTTGGTGCTCTGCTTAGTGCGCTCAGTGCCTTCGGACTCCTTCGCCTACCCGATGTATATTTAAGAGCACATGCTGCCACCAAAAGCATGACGCTTGGTGTATTTTGTGTCCTGAGCGGCGCGTTTTTCTTCTTTTGGTATTTTGACAATTATATCAGTGCACGTCTGCTGCTCGGTATTCTGTTTGTATTCATCACCGCGCCTGTGGCAGGGCATCTGAACGGCCGGGCAGCATATCGTACCGATGTGCCGCTCTGGGAGCAGAGTGTGCAGGATGAGCTGGAGCCTTTATTAAAAGGCAAAAAAATGAATCATGAAGCAAAGGATATGATGGAGTAGTCCAATAAACTGAATTAGGAGGTTTACACTGGACACTCCGATGACAGAATAACCTTCCGATCGCTGTTATCCCCGAATTTTTTTGATTCCCTTTTCCAAAGGGGAAAATCCGGGGATAAAGGCGAACGCTTCGCTTCTCCAGGTTTTTTCTGTCCTCTCCGTTAATGTGTAAAAAATAATTCAACTTATATAGACGTGAAAGTAAAAATAAAAGTAAAAAATCCCCCAAGGATCAGGCCGCTTATGCCGCGGTACATCCTTGGGGGATTTTTGATACCATTTAAATGGGGTCTGGCAGTTAGTTCATTAAAGTTAGAAGTGAATGATGAGGATTAGTTCATTCTTTGCTGTGATCAGAAGCCGCTTAGACCTTGGCGCTTCAGATCCGCAGCTACGATTCGTGCCAGCTGTGCTGCCCCTTGTCGGTTCGGGTGCAGACTGTCACCATTCATATACAAGGCGAGTGTTGCCGCTGGACCAATAGAAGTGAAGTAAGCTGAGCTCAGCTTATTCAAGTCCACAAGTGTAACTGCTTCTTCCTGTGCCAGTGCACGTGTAGAGGCGTTATACCAGCGATTCTCTGCCTGATGCACATTTGCTGCATTAAAGTCAGTGGCTCGGCCTTGAGGGGTGGAGAGAACAACCGTTGCCCCTTTGCTCTTCGCTTTTCGCACCATATCCCTCATAATTTCTTTGAACTGCGCTTCAGTGGTATTGTTTTTGGCGTTCGTATCATTGATGCCGAGCTGCAAAATGAAGTAATCACCCGGTTTAATATATTTCAGAATAGCCTCCATCTGACCATCATCGCGGAATCCTCTGGCAATCTGCCCGCTTGTCGCCATATTACGTACCTGGAAGGTCGTATTATTTACATATGAAGGAAACAGCTGCCCCCATCCTCCTTGGACGCTGCTGCTCAGCGGATAATAGTTGCATACTGTAGAATCCCCGCCAATGTATATCGTGCGATTCGTGACCGGCTGGCTGGACAGCTTGCGAATCTCAAGTGCACTCAGCGTAAATGCCGTACCTTCCTTGCCTTCAGTCACGAGCAGATTCAATTGCCCGTCTGTGATTGGAATCTGGAATTGATCCGTTGCGCCATTGCCCGTCATGTTCATGATCTGGTACACACCCTCTGCTGCCACACTGGCTCTGGCGGTGTTACCCAATATCACTTTAACTTCATACAGACCATTTGGCAGATCAACGTTAAAGGTGTTATTGCTTTTGGTACCAAACGTCAGGAATTGAACCGCATCACTTCGAACACCGCTGCCCGACGCCGATACATTCCTCATATTTGCCGGTGTATTGAAGCCGTAACCCTTCGCGGACGTGTAAGCCTCTGTCGCTGATACCCCTGTATATCCGTTCTCTACCCCTCCTGTACCAAAATCAAATTTGTACTGATCTGCTGCAGCTTCGGCAACCTGTCCACCATCACTACCGAATCCAACTGCGATCATACTTGTTGCAAGAACAGTACACAGCATCATTTTTAAAGAGGTTGACCATCTCACCTTTCACCACTCCCCTCAAATTATAGATACTCCCATTGGTGCACTTCGAGCTTGCTCAAGCTGAACATCACACGACTTACAATACCTGGTCAAGCCAGTCATAGGCTTTGGCACCGCTAATCTCATGTCCACCGTCAAAATAATCCGCATCCAGCGCTTGCTCAGCCCCGGCATGTTTATAGATCTTTTTCAAACGTTCATGAGCCTCACGTGCCGAATGAAGCGGAAAAACCAGATCCTCACTGCCAATCTCCAGAAATAAAGGGCGTGGAGCAATCAAACCGATGATGTCCGGCAGCTCGGCTTCCTGCAAAATCCCGGGGATGTAATTGTCAAGACAATGGTTGCGATCCAGAATGCTTCCATGGAACGTGCTTGCGTAACCACTGACAACAGCAACCTGACAACGCTCATCTAGGGCGGCTGTAAAGGCTGTAACCAATCCCCCGCCGGATATGCCCATGCTCCCGATCCGATGCGAGTCTACTTCGGGCCGAGTCGATAAATAATCCAGCACACGTGTTGTTTCATACACCCGATGACCGGCAACTGTTTGGCCTGCCATGAGCAGATGGGCCGCAATCTTCGTACAGGAGCTTGCTCCCGGCGGCGCATCACGATCCTCCTCCAGCCTGCGATCTCCAAATCCTAGCAGCTCCGGCGCTGCAACGACATATCCCCGCTTCACAAGAGCAACCGCAAAATCCTTGTGTAATCCGGGATCTCCAGCCCGCGGTGAACCGTCAGGTTCCATACCGCAGATTTCGCGGCTTCCATATCCATGTCCGTGACATGCTGCAATTGCAGGCAGCCCCTTATGGGTAGCGCTTACATTATCGGGGATCAAAAGATATACAGGCATTCGCAATCCCGCATAGGTTGTAATCTCCACCCGTTCACGGATGTAACCGTCACATGTAACACGCTCAAGCTGTACAGGATTTAATGCCTCTGCCTCCGCTGGAAAATCTCCCAGTCTCTCCTGTACACGGTGACGCAGCTCCATGCGCCATGACTCCAAAGACAGGTCTTCATGATAAGCAGAACGGCCGCGAAATTGGGTTTGTTGCTGCAGATAAGCTTCGATTTCGGACATTATGCGTGTCCCTCCTATGTGTGCTGGAATAATACAGCGTCTGATTTGAAATATTTGGTAACCTCAGTCTATTATAGTATCAGAAGAGACACCCGCGCTACCTCTAGTTTTATTGCTTTAAAGCAATTTTTCAACTTTAATGCTTCCTATCAGCAATCTGGAGATGAGTACAGTGATGATAAAAATCCCCAGACTCAACGCTGCGTAACGGAAGTCAATAAAACTGAGATCTATTCGCGTGTAGTTTACCGCCGGGAATGCTACAACAATGCCTATCAAAACCAGTATTCTGAACATTTTCAGTACCATCTCACTGCCATTGGTAGCCCACACAACTGCATTAGCCGCATACAAAAATGCAGCGATACATAACAAAATCGTTAGCGTTGAAGAGAGCAGATCAACTGACCAGATCGACCTAAACCCTAATAAAGTAAATACAACCCAGATTGTAACCCCGTTAATGACTGCCATTGTTACAGTGCGGATCAGGGCAAATGCCCATACAGCAAGCATTATTTTATCAGGCCGTGACACCACTGCCAGCAGAAAACCCAGGTTTTTTTCAGCTTTTTCCTTCGTGAAGAAATGCAGTACATGTGGAGCACCCACATACAGTGCAAACACAAGTGCAGACGACAGGAAGCCAATCGCCACCAGTGAATGGGTGAACATCAAGCGGTACGCCGGTGTTTCATTTAATATATGAAGTAATGGGACAAGACCATCTATATTCAAACCAAGACTTGCTTCCAGTTCTCCCAGCTGACCAATAATAAACACGAAAAAAATCCCCAGCATCAGCACCTGCATGGTCAATGACCTTTTCCAATTGAGGGTTTGTACATCTTTTCTTAATAAGGACAACAAATCACGGTCCCTCCTTTCCCCAAGCACCATTCGTTTAAAGCTCCGTTTCACGTCGTATAACAGCCTGTTTGGTTGCCTTATAAAAATCCTCCAGCGAATTCTTCTCCTTAAAAAACTCCTGCACATCAACACCATGCTGTATCAAAAGCTGTAATGGCTGCTTGATAACTTCCGATTGTACAACAAATATCACGGACTGCCCGGCATGACTCAACATCATCATTCCATCCATATTTTTCAAAATACTCTTAGCATGCTCTGGATTACTGCAGATTACGATGTAGCGCTCATCCGTCTCCGTTATCTCTTGTATTGCATGATTAGCTGCTATCTGACCTTGATGAATCATGATGACCTGATCCGCAATTTTCTCTAGATCAAATAATTCGTGAGAACTGATGAGTATCGAGGTTCCCTGCTCAGAACAGAGTTCACGAAGTTTGTCCCGCAAAAAAATTTTGGAGTCCGGATCAAGGCCGTTAAAGGGCTCGTCCAGAATAAGGAGCTCGGGCTGGTGCACTAATTCACGGATAATCATAAGTTTTTGTTTCATGCCTTTGGAAAAACGCTCCACCTTCAACGAAGTTCTCAACCCAAATTGTTGAACAAGCCTGTTGTACCGCTCTCGAATTCTCTCCTTGTCTACGCCTCGGAGACGTGCAAAAAATTGAACATTCTCCCATGCCGACATTTCACCATACAGCCCGCCCTCGTCGAAAACCATACCAATGCGATTCCTGTTCTTCTGACTCATGTTATAGGCCGGCTCCCCAAAGATCATACAAGCCCCTGTGGTTGGTGGATAGAGACCGGCAATGCAGCGAATTGTCGAAGTTTTGCCTGCCCCGTTCTCTCCGATTAAAGCGCAGACTTGTGCCGGGTGAATCGCCAGATTAATATTTTCAAGAATGATATTGCCTTGCAGACTCAGATTTAGATTGCGTATCTCAATCATTGCAGACACCCTCCCTCCTAAACGGTACAACACCCAAATAATAGTACAATCCCATGTATATTTCATGTAATAAACATCACTATTTTTCTGTTAAACCATTTTTCATAAAAAAAGGATATTCCAGACCTCTGCTCAGGTTTCAGGAATATCCTCGTAATCTGATTATTACTTCCGATGCGCTTCGATCCGACCAGGCAGCCACCAGTTCCATCTCCCCATCAATTTCATCAAAGACGGAACAAGCACCAGACGGATCAGCGTCACATCAATAAACACGGCTGCCGTGATGCCGATGCCCAGCTGCCTCACCCCTTCCACTTCAGCAAAAGCAAACGGAACCGTTACAGCCAGCAGAATGCCTGCGGCTGATGTAATTAAACGCCCTGTAGAAGCCAGCCCCTGCTGAACAGCCAGATCGCTCTCCCCCGTCTGTCTATAAACCTCCTGAATACGGCTTAGCATAAAAACACCGTAATCCATAGAGATACCAAATACCAGTCCTGCGATAAATACCGGAATCATAATGGCAACTGCAGAAGGCTGCATCCCGAGATGCCCATCATTAAATACCCACACCAGTATACCGAATGCAGCAGCCAGACTAAGCAGGTTCATGAGAATTGCTTTTAACGGAATGAGCAGTGAACGAAAGGCCAGAAGCAGCACCAGATAATTACTTACGATTACAAATACAAGCACTTTCGGCAGCCGCTGAAAAACCTCCTGCATAATCTCCTCCTGATAAACCGCCTCACCGCCGTAACGAATCGGAATACCTTGCGATCCGGCTGCCACATCAGCCGCTCTCGCCTGCCTGAGCCAGTCTTTGATCATGTCTGAACCTGGCTCACCTTGTACAGCAATCGTCAGTTGCATAAAGGAACCCGAAATCGAAATATTCCACAGGGCTTGAACAGGTGTTACCCTTGAGTCCTGCTGCAGTTCATGTAATTTGATCGCAGCCTGTTTGACATGAGAAGCTGTTAACGGTTGTCCTTTTTCACCTATTACGATATCGATGACCGACATCCGTGCCTGACCAAAATTGTGCTGTACCTGCTCCGCTGCCTGACGTGACTCCATTGTGGCAGGTAATGAAGAGGCATCAGGGACTGCTAACTCCATCCGTGTGACCGGAAATACACACCATAATAAAAGCATAGTGCCTGCGAGCCCCATCCATACGGGGTATTTCATGACCATCGCTGACCAGCGATGCCAGAAGCTGCCTTCAAGCCCCGCCTCCGCTGCTGATGCGTGTGTACTGCTGTTTTTTAATAAAAAGCTTCTGAAAATCCGATTTGCATTCAGTGAAAGAATGGCAGGCAGCAGGGTCACATTTAACAGCAAGGACAGGATAAGTACGATGATGGCTCCAAGTGATACACTTAGAAACATGGGCAGTCTGATCCAGAGCAAACCCAGCAAACCGAGTAATACACAGGCAGCGGAGAACAATACGGCACGTCCGGCTGTGCGCAAGGTTTGCTGCAGCAGCTCGCGCTGAATCGCGCTGTCGCTCCTTATATGAAAATGACCTTCTCTTGCATAAACGCGCTGCAATTCTTCCCTGTACCTGCTCAAAATAATAAGCGCAAAATCAATGCTAAGCGCCATTCCGACCATTGGAATCACGTTAATAATGAAATTGGACAGCTCCAGATGATAACCAAGAAGAGACGTTATGCCCATCGCTGCAATGACTGCACTGATGCCCATCATAACGGCAATACATGCCGCATACAGCCCCCTGAATGCAGCACAGAGAACGATTAAAGCGATCGGCAGCCCGACCATCTCGGCCCGTTCCAAATCCCGAAAGCTGAGACGGTTCACATCCTGCTGCACGACATGCTTGCCAGTCAGTTGAATGGTTCCCGGCTTACGCCCCGGCTCGTCCGATCTAATAAGCTCACGCAATTGCTTCAATACATCCCCTATTCGATGCGGTTCAACATTCATATGAAGCAGTGCATAAGCCTGATCTTCATGCAGCATTCTGCCTTGGGTACGAGCATCCAGGGGAGAGATCACCGCGGATATGGCTGGCAAGGTGCGGACAGCGGCAAGAGATTCTGTAAGCCACTCCCTGAACACCTTGACCAAGGTATCCGGATGTTTATGAAACAACAGCACAACCGGATCAGGCGGCGAATCAAACTCCTGCTCCATGATCTGCTCTACGGCTTGCGCTTGCCCCTGAACCAGCTTTAATCCATGATCCTGAACAATATAAGGCAGCTTCCAAGCCCAGATGGCTGACATCCCGATGACAAACACCCATCCGAGAATAATCAACCGTGGATATCGGCTGATGAGGGCAGCAAGGCTCCGATATCCCATACCGCAACTCCTCTGCAACCAAAATAAAATGATTCTGCGTTATGAACAGAATGACATGTGCTTTGTGTAGTACAAGTCTATTCCAGCTGAAACAGAATTATGTTTCTGACGAAGTCCCGGAACACAAACAGCCCCATATGCATGACTGCACACGGGGCATCGTCTATTTACTATGATAAGTCACCTGTCCTATTCTACTCAGGCCGAATGACGGTGAATCGCTCACCAAGCTTGGCATAATCATTACCCGCCAACCGGCTGACCGGCTTCAAATGATCCATCAGAATATAACCTTTGTCCGCTCGGTAGACCTGTTCGCTGAAATGATACTGCACAATCCGCACCAGAAGCAGATCGGCCACAGGCAGACCTTCATCATTCGAGATTGGAATGTGCTGATAGAGCATGCATTCCATACGAATCAAAGCCTCCTGAATTCCAGGTACAGAGACAACTGAGCTTGGAACCGTCGTCAGCCTGGTGCGTTCCAGCTCACTTTCATGGGGATCCAGAATCGCTGCTGTCTCGTTCACTTCATTAATGATATGCTCATCGCAAATATGCACCACCAGCTCATGATGTGCAATGATGTTGCGCGCAGTATCTTTCATAATACCATTTTTGCGTCCGACCGAGATCGACAAAAGCGGGGGATCAGAGCTGACCACATTAAAAAAGCTGAACGGTGCCGCGTTAATTACCCCATTATCATCGGATATCGTCGTGACAAACGCAATTGGACGCGGTACGACAGATCCACTCATCAATTTATAGTTATCTTTAGCTGTGATCTCTTCCGGGTTCAATGAATACATATGTAAATCCCCTTTCCTGCTGCTGGTACGTTGAATATGTGCTTCTTTTTCTTCCTTCTTCATCGTTATTATATATGCATATGGAGCAAAAGAACAAAAAAACGATGGCATAAGTTCATCCCTCATGACCCTGCAATCACACATGGGCGAACGCCGCCATATGCTGATGGCAGAATACGATGACAGGAAGGATGTTCTTGATATGAATTATGGCTATTCCCCTTATGCAGGGTATTGCAGCTACGGTTATACCGACGAGCGGTCATTTCAATTGCCTCCGATCTTTCCCGGTGGAGGAAGTTTTCCAGGTGGTCAGACTCCGCCAGGCATTCCCGGGGGCCCGGGCTCATATCCTCCGTTTATTCCAGGCGGCGGGGGCGGAACACCCATCGGTCCCTATTTTCCGGGAACTGGCTCGGTACCGGGCCCGGTTCCCGCTCCAGGTGGCGTACCTGCACAGCTCGCCCAAGGAAATCTGCCCTCATTGCTGAGTGCGTATCCTCGTCCCGTAGGTCAGCCGCCAGCGGAGATGTTATTTTTATACAACCTGATCAAAAGCAGCCCCGGCCTGCTCCCACTCTTTATCCAGCAGCAGCCTCAGAGTCTAACTCAAGCGGTTCAATTTGCCCAAACTGGCGCAGCCGCCTCTCGTGATCAGGAGCAGCGTGTACTGCAGAACTTCTGTTATAACCGCTGGTCTCTGGTATTTACCTATAATGATGTATATTTAATGTGGCCTGCGGTGAACCTGTTCGGCTTTGTCGTTGGTTACTTCTATCCGTTCCAGACTCCGGGCATTTTGTTGAATACGCAAATATTATTTTCTCTTTGTTAAAAAGGTAGCATATAAAAAAACCGCCCGCATGGACGCTGCTGCATCCATGCGGGCGGTTCTGATTGAGCCTTGGCATTACACTACATTAGGAGTGTTCTGCTCAGGTTTACTTTTTCCAATCATAACGAAGTACAGACCCAACGCTCCCAGATCGGCACAGGCGATCACAATGCCCATCGGCACAGCCGTATGTTCCCCTCCAAGACCGACAAGTGGAGCCACGATGCCACCAAACAAAAAGGTCATGACGCCGATCAGTGCTGATGCACTTCCTGCCGAAGTGGACTGATTCCCCATAGCAAGCGCAAACGATGCTGTATTAATCACCCCGACACTAGAGACGACCAGGAATAACGGAATCAGTACCGTAAGCAGTCCGCCTCCTGACAGGATCGAGAGAAGCAAGGATGTTCCTCCAACGGCTGCAATAATCAGACCTGCAATTAACAAGCGTGTTTCCGATACTTTACCTGCAAGCCTTCCTGCAATCTGACTGGCAACAATAATACCTAGTCCATTCACAGCAAAGCATACGCTGAACATTTGCGGTGACACATCATATACTTTCTGTAAAACAAACGGTGAACCCGATATGTAAGCAAACATGCCTGCTGCGGCAAAGCCTTGCGTAAGTGCGTACCCCATAAAACGGCGATCTCTGATGAGTTTGCCAAACGTCAGCAGCGTTTGCTTGAGCCCCCCACTGGATCTTCGATGAACAGGCAGGGTCTCGCCCAAACCAAAGATCACCGCCAGAAGCGCCAGTACACCGATCAGACTGAGTAAAATAAATACAGCACGCCATGAGGCGTAAGCCAGCACTTGACCTCCAATAATCGGCGCTGCGATCGGTGCTACCCCGTTAATAAGCATGAGCAGAGAAAAAAAACGAGTCAGTTCAGGTCCTTCATACATATCCCTGACCACCGCACGGGAGATAACGAGGCCAGCAGCCCCGGCCACTCCCTGAATAAATCGCAGCACAACAAATGAACCCATCGTTGGACTGACAAGGCATAATACAGATGCAAGTGTATATAACACTAGGCCGGCGATAAGCGGTGTTCTGCGTCCTCTTACATCACTTAACGGTCCAGCAAGCAGCTGTCCAAGCGCAAGCCCGATCATACAGGCCGTTAAACTGAGCTGAGCATAAGAAGCAGACGAGCCAAATTCGTCCGCAAGGGTTGGCAGGGCCGGCAGATACATATCGAGAGATAGCGGTCCGAACGCGGAGAGTGTCCCCAGAATTAATGCCATTTTCATACGCTGCGACGCAGCATGAGTCTGTAATAAAGCTGAATCCTTTTTCATTCTATAAACAATTCCTTTTCCTTCGAGTTGAGTTATTCTGCGATTTTCGTATTGTTAGTTCTCTCCATCTCCTAGCAAACGGAGCAGATTGTTTGGCAATGTAAATTGTTGATTATTGATAATAATACGCCGCAGCTCTTCTTCATCCCGCTCGTTCTCGGCGTCTTTGATCTCCTGGATCTCGCGGTGCAAACGTTCCATCTGATGATCCAGCGCATTGGCCGAATCGGCTGCATTTTTCAGTTCTCTTGTTAAATGCTCCGGCACATCCTTGTTGTACTTGTAGAAAATTTTGTGCTCAAGGCTTGCCCAGAAGTCCATCGCAATGGTACGAATCTGAATCTCCACGCATGCGCGTTCCTCGCCATTAGACATGTATACCGGGACTTCGACAAGCAGATGCAAGCTCTGATAACCGTTCGGCTTGGGATTTTGAATGTAATCCTTTACCTCCAGCACACGCAGATCACTCTGATTGCACAGCATATCCTTGATTCTGTAGATGTCGGAAATAAAAGAACATGTAATCCGCACACCGGCAATATCTTTAATATTTTGCTTGATGCTTTCAAATGTCAGCTCATGGTTCTTACGAAACATTTTATTCATGATGCTCTCGGGAGACTTCAATCTCGACTTCGTATGTTCAATCGGACTGTAGTCATGCAGTGATTGAAATTCCTCTTTGAGCACTTCGATTTTGGTTTCCATCTGATCCAGTGCAAATTTATAGATCATCATAAATCTGGTAATTTCGTATTTGAATTTCTTGAACTGGTCAATCGGATGTGGTGCATTCATCATCAGTTTCTTCCTTTCTTCTCACATGTCGTCTATACCATTATAAATCATCTCACCCGAATAAACGAATTTATGGTCATGCAACTGCCTGCGCATTAGAATTGCATTTTGATGAAGGCAGTAACATCACTGTATACTATAAGGTGTTATTGTTTACCTGAAAGGACGGAACACGATGAAACAAAATCTTCTCCAGAAATACGCCATCCTGCTGCTCTGTATGTCTGCCGGTATGGCGGACGTCATTGGATATCTTGGACTGGGACACGTACTTACAGCCAATATGACAGGAAATATTGTACTGCTTGGCATTGCGATTGCCCGCGCTCAGGAGTTTGTCGTATTGCGCTCACTGCTAGCGCTCCTCGGATTCATCGCGGGTAACGCCATCGCGGCCCATATGATTGGACATGTCAAAACGAAGAATGGCTGGTCACCGCGAGTCACAGCCGTTCTAACCGTCGAGAGTATGTTGCTTCTGCTGTTTGCTATTCTCATGATTAGCCCGCTCGCCGGACAATTCTCAACTCTTTTAATTGTGCTTCTGGCGATTGCAATGGGCATGCAGACTACAGCAGCGAGACGGATCGGCATTGCAGGCATCTCCACCACTGTACTTACCAACAATCTGGCCGCAGTTGTTGAAGATGCTGTAAGCATTTTTCACCGGATTAGACACGTCAATGTTCGCTCATTAGCCAGATCGTTATCAGCGGACTCGTATCTGCGTGCAGGTGCGGTTGTGATCTACCTGGGCGGTGTCATTCTAGCTGCACTCCTTTTCCATTATATTCCAATGGTAGCTGTCTGGATTCCGGTACTTGTCGTTGCCGGAGTAACACTTCAAGCACACATCGCTGCCTGGGGCAAGGGGGAGCACTTGGAGAGCGATGCAGATAAGCACTAAAGGCTGTTACCGTTAAGATGACGCGTGAATGAAGCAGGCAAGCAGTGCACTGAACGTTCATTCCTGCTGCATCACAAGTGACTCCTGTCTGATCCACTGCACAAGCTGACTTGCGGCAGGTGACAGCTTCTCTCCTGCCCGTGTACAGATGGCTATCGTATTCTGAAGCTGCACGTCATCAACGAACACCCGAGCAAGCCTGCCTTGCTGTACATCTTCTCTCACAACAAGAGACGAGATGAAATTCGCACCATAACCTGCCTTCACTGCGCTGATCGTTTCATTCAACCCGTCGAATTGAAGCGCAATCCGCGGGGACGGCAGGTTATTGTTGGTGCACAGTGCAGCTAACCTTTCGCGGGTTGCACTGCCCTGCTCACGCATAATAAATGGCTCGGCCACCATCTGATGCAGCGGAATCGTTTGTCCCGCATAAGCATGATCCGGATGCACCACAAACCACATTTCATCTTCAAACAGCTTATCCCAATGTACCCCTGGATTGCTGACCCCACTCCCCCCATAGATTGCAATCTCTGCCTCGTATCGCAGCAGCTGATCAAATGCCATCTGTGTGTTGCTTGTGCTCACGATAATTTCCACATCTTCATGTGCCTGCTTGAAGCGGGCAATCCAGCTTGGCAGCAAAAAATTGGAGGGCAGGTACGTCGCCGACAGACGAATCAAACCTTTCCTGCCCTGGATCATGTCCTCGACAAAATGCTCCACTTCCTGTTCCAGCATAAATAAACGCTCGGCATACGTTATTAATTGTGTACCTGCGTCTGTGAGCACTAGTTTTCGCCCTTCTGATACAAACAGCTGAATGCCAAGCTCACGCTCAAATCGCTTTACCTGTGAAGATACAGCAGGTTGGCTAATGTTAAGCTCCTCCGCAGCCCGGGTAACTCCACCGTAACGTACAATGGCGTGAAACAAGCGTAATCCGTGCAGATTCATCCGGTTTCACCTCTTTCATCTCTTTTTATATTTCTGATGTTCGTTCCGGGCATTCTTTGCGACCCCATTTTATCGTTTTCTACACATAACTTAATTATATATTTAAATACAAATTATATATTTTATTTATACAAAAATCTCGATTATAGTTCAATTATAAGCAATCCAATATCAGCAAGTGGAAAGGAAGATGTTTGATGAGTATGCAACATTGGAACAACAACAGCAGCCCTCAGTCAACGATATGGGGTCAAGTGGATGAGTATATGAATGAACTGCTTATCCCGGACGATAAAGCTCTGGAGGATGCATTGCAGGCCAACGCTGAGGCAGGATTACCCTCATATGATGTCACGCCAAATCAAGGTAAATTTCTTCAATTGCTGCTGCAAATCCAGGGTGCTTCCCGGGTTCTGGAGATTGGCACATTAGGCGGATACAGCACCATCTGGATGGCCAGGGCGCTGCCGGAGCATGGACGAATCGTTACCCTGGAATCCGAAGCAAAACATGCAGCGGTTGCTGAGTCCAATCTGACCCGAGCCGGATTAATGCATAAAGTGGACCTTCGTACTGGACCAGCACTTGCAACCCTTCCCGATGTAAAAGAAGACTACCCCGAACCGTTTGATCTGATTTTTATCGATGCCGATAAACCCAGCAACCCGGATTACCTGAGATGGGCTTTACGCTTGACACGTCCGGGCAGCCTGATCATCGGAGATAACATCGTCAGGGACGGAGAAGTCATCCATGCTGCAAGCACGGACCCAAGGGTTCAAGGCGTTCGAACCTTTCTTGAACATATCGGCAGTCACCCCAGACTTGAAGCGGTAGCCCTGCAAACGGTAGGCATGAAAGGCTACGATGGATTTGTGATGGCACGTGTCACCGATGCTCCTAAGACAAAATAAACAGTGGTCAATTCTTCCGCAAATCTGCCTTTCCTGTTAAACTTGAATCACTGCAAAAGGCAGACTGGAGGGAATCACTTGAAAGCTTTACGACAGATACAGGCTGAAATTAGCGGATGGACCCGCAATATTCAGCTCTTCTTTCTGGCAAGTCTGCTGTATCAGATCGGAAACGGCATGTTCTCGGTCCTGTACAATCTGTACATTCAGGGACTGGGTTACGACGACACGATGAATGGTCAGATTGTCAGCATCCAATCCCTGGCTACAGCAATGATGTTTATTCCTATCGGCTTCAGCGGTGACAAGTTCAGCCGCAAGAAGCTGTTGATCATCGGAGCGCTGTTCAGCGGTGTATTCCTGATCGGGCGCTCTTTCGATTACGCTTCGAGTGGACTGCTCTGGTTCGCTGTGTTATCCGGCTTGTTTGCCAGCGTTTTTCAGGTGCTGGCCATCCCTTATCTCGCGGAGAACATCAAAAAAAGCCAGCGCCTCAAGATGTTCAGCTATTACTCATCTCTGGTGCTGGCATCACAAGTGCTCGGCAGCCTGGGCGGCGGGGTCCTTGCAGATTTGCTTCATTCGGCCGGAATGGCGAAGGTAACCAGCCTGCAAACGGTACTGTTTCTTGGTGGAGCGGCAACACTTGCCGCTTTTATTCCACTGCTTTTTGTAAGTGAAAAACAAATGCCGTCAGCACAGACAGACTCTGCGCGATTACGATCCAAGGTGCAGCCATCCGATACCGGACTTCAGGCAGAAGAAGATGCAAAGCATTCGGTGGTGTCAGCGAGTGATGAACGAGCCTTAAAAAGTCGGGATTCCAAGCTCATCGGTCAGTTTGTTATAACACAGCTGCTGATTGGGCTCGGCTCTGGACTGGTTGTACCGTATCTTAATCTGTATTTTACGAATCGTTTCGCGGTATCGTTAAGTGGCATGAGCATTCTCATTGCACTGGGTCAGGTTATGACCATTGTTTCCATGCTGATTGGACCGACCTTGGCTGCAAAAGTTGGCAGTGTACGGGCTGTCGTTATTTTTCAGGTTTTATCTCTGCCCTTCCTGCTGTTAACCGGGTTTACAAACCTGCTTCTCGTTGCCTCTGTCAGCTTTTTGTTCCGGCAGGCACTGATGAACGCAGCCAATCCGATTCAATCCGCGATTCTGGTCGATCGGGTCTCGGACAAACGCCGCGGAATAGCCAACTCTATGATGCAGACTTCATTTATGATCGGCTGGGCCACGATGGGGCCAGTACAGTCTTATCTGGTGACCACATACGGAACATACTGGGGATATGCGGTCACCTTCAGTATTACCGGGAGCCTTTACGTCATCTCCTCCTTGATGTATTTCTTCATGTTTAAGGAACCTCGACCATCCGCAGCTGCGCTTGACAGCCAGGCTTCATAGCAGGGCAAACGAAAAAGGGTATCCTCACTGTTCTGGCATGGGTGGGATACTCTTTGCTATTGCTTATATGTTTATTTTTGTATCATGTTTAGATTTGCTTCTACTCTACTCATTGGCACTACCAATATTTAGGATTATAGATCAAAATAACGATGCCCACCGTCACGACTGCTGCCAGAACGACAAATGTGTAATATTTGGATCGATGCGCTGAATCCGGAGCCTGTTCATCATAGTGATCCGAATTACGGCGATAAGAGCCCAGCCATAGATCACTTAACATGCTGCCAACAACTTTAATCAGGCGTTTAAGCCAGTCCACATTCACGTCTCCCCTCTTAAATATTAACATTCCATATTAAGTATAATTATCCTTTTACCCTAAAACAAGTTAATGCACTTTTCCTGGTGTAGTTTGACGCTCCAGTTGTGTCAAAATAGTAAAGGCCTCCTGATTTGTGCTGCCGCACATCTCTTCCTCGGCCTGCAATCCGCTGCATACAGCAGGGCGATCCGGCTGTCCGAATATACGGCAGCGATTATCCTCCGTCAGCTGTACACACCGCGCCCCGGCCGGTTTGCCTTCAGGCATACCAGGGATCGGTGATGAGATGGAAATAGCAATACAACATGCGGCACAGCCAGCCCTGCATTCCATGATGTTTCCTCCTTCTATTTTATATCCTTCGCTCAACGGTTCACCCAAGTCCATGTTCGTGCCAGTCCTTGTGCAATTCTCAGATTCATACGCTCACTGGCAAAATACCCGCCATGACTTAGCGGATTCCAGCTCGTCGCTGGCCCGCCCACCCGAATCTCAATATCCTCCTTCACCGCAGCTGCATAAGCCGGGTCAATAGGACGCAGCGGATAACCTAAAATATCATTTCGTTCATAGAAATTGATCCATTCGCCCTCAAGCCCGGGAAAGTGCTGCGCGGCTTGTGAGGAGGGTACTTGAATCGGCCTGCTAAAATTATCATAACGCAGGCTCCATAAGGGCAGCGTCGTGCCAAATGTATAAAAATTAGTGAGCGTATCTCCCCGCTCCAACGCGGCATTTACATCCATGATTTCAGGAATGCGGCTGGATGACGGATACTGCAAATCGTAGAAAAAATTACTCGCAATCACCGCCCCCAGACTATGAGCAATTACACAGAGCGGGGCTTCCGGTCCGTTCCGCTGTGCGAGTGCATGCATGGCCCGGCTCAGCGTTCGATGGACCGCATCATAATTATGTCCCTGCTTCTCCACAGGCTGATACGCCACGGCATCTGCGAGATAGTGAATTACAAAGCGGCGCAAAGCCTGATAGTTCAGTCCCGGCGAGCGAACCAGCTGTTGAAACAAAGCCTCTTCCCGTTCCTCGAACACGTCGGCCCAGAAGACGGGTTCAATATCCAGCAGCTGTTCGGCAGCGCCTGGCTGAACCATAACCCGATCCATTTGTTTGCTCAAACAAGTGATCAGCTTGTCGGCATAATTCTCTTTTTGCATACCCAGTCCATGAATGACCATCACCGCTACCCGAGTCATGGCTTTCCTCCTTATCGATCGACTAGGAACACTATTTAAAATTGAATTTAATTGAAGATATAACTATTTTATCATGATATCTTTGGAAAATAACACTCAATCAACAAAAGGAACTGCGAATGATCACAGTTCCTTTTCCTTTTCCTTTTCCTTTTCCTTTTCCTGTCGATTGAAACTAGATAATGCTTACCCTTTCAAATGCACCTTCAATACATCACTCTGACCGGAAGTGACATCCCCTGTCAAAGTCTCAACCCGTTCCACCATATCCTGACCGTCTGGAATAATCACAGGGGTAATGAGTGGATATCCCGCATCTTCAATAACTTTACGATCAAATTCAAGCAGCTTCTGCCCTGCTCTCACGCGATCGCCCGTCTCCACATGCATAATAAAGCCTTCACCTTTTAGAGATACGGTATTAATGCCAACATGAATCAAAATCTGCAGTCCGCTGGCATGCTCCAGAATAACCGCATGTTTACTTTTGATGACATGAGCCACCTGCGCATCAAACGGTGCAACCACCTGATTACCCGAAGGTTCAATCGCTATTCCCTCGCCCATCTGTTTCTCGGCAAATGCCGGATCAGGGACCTCTGCAAGCGGTACGACTCTACCTGTCAAAGGCGCGATGATTTCAAGTGTGTTCACGGGTTCATGCCCTGCTCGCGCAGTCATGCGAGTGCGCTCAGCCGTCTCTGTTCCAGCTGCTGTCTCTGTAGACGCAGCGTTCTTTCCTTGTACTTCGGCAGGTTCTCCGTTCGTAGCAAGTCGGTCTTCTTTTCTCAGCTTCGCCCGTCCAAAAACAACTGTCAGCAGGAATGGTACGATCAGAACAATCGCCATGCCGATGAAGAAGACACCCCATTTATCCGGGAAAATGGACAGGAAACCAGGCACACCCCCTACACCGATCGATGTGGCCTGAACATTGTTCATCGTAAGCAGTACCCCGCCGATTGCCGAACCGACCATACCAAAGATAAACGGATAGCGATAACGAATATTCACACCAAAGATCGCTGGCTCCGTAACCCCCAGGAAAGCGGATACGGAAGAGGTTGCCGCAAGCCCTCTCATTTTTTTCTCACGCAGCACCAGCATCATCGCAAGCGCTGCCGAGCCTTGTGCGATATTGGACAAAGCCAGCATCGGCCACAGGAATGTACCGCCCTGACTGCCAATCAGCTGCACATCGACGGCAAGAAACGTATGGTGCATGCCTGTAATAACAAGCAGTGCGTACAGACCACCATAGATCAGACCACCGAGCGCAGCATACGAATCATAGATGTAAATCAGGCCAGATGTGATCGCGTTTGCAATGGCAAACGTAACCGGGCCGATAATCGTAAAGGCCAAAAATCCGGTAACCAGCAAAGTCACGGGTGCGACAACCAGCAGTTTGATCGAATCATGCACCCTTTTGTTCAGGAAAATCTCCAGCTTGGCCAGCAGATAGGCCGATACCAGCACAGGCAGCACCTGACCCTGATAACCGATCTTCTCAATCTCCCAGCCAAACAGATTCCAGGTCGGAACCGTACCTTCGTTCACCGCATTAGCGTAGCCGTAAGCACTCAGCAGATCAGGATGAACCAGGATGAGACCCAGCACGATCCCGAGCAGCGGACTGCCGCCGAACCTTGTCACGGCTGACCAGCCGATCAGAGCTGGCAGGAACGTAAAGGCTGTGCTTGCAATCGTGTTAATCATGGAGGCAAAGTCTTTCCAGGCCGGATACACATCCACCAGAGATTTGCCATCAAAGAATATGCCCGGGCCTGTCAAAATGTTGTTGATTCCAAGCAGCAGACCCGCGGTGATAATGGCTGGCAGGATCGGAATGAAAATATCCGAAAGCGTTTTGATTGCACGTTGCAGCGGATTTTGCTTTTTGCCAGCAGCCGCCTTCACTTCATCCTTGGAGGAACGCTCACCGCCCGTAATCTGAATCATCTCATCATATACTTTATCCACGAGTCCTGGGCCGATAACGACCTGAAATTGACCTTGGGAAGAGAACTGCCCTTTGACCAGTTCATTCTGATCAAGCAGTTCTGTATCTACCTTATCCTCGTCGTACAAAGCAAACCGAAGTCGTGTTACACAATGGGTTGCCGCCTCAATGTTTTCTTTTCCACCAACGGCACGCACGATCTCTTCGACCTGTTTTTTATCAATTGCCATAGTGTCACTTCCTATTTTATAAAATGGGATGTATTGCTGCTGACGCTGCTCATTTTACTGCTGTACCAGCCACATATAAGAGGCATACGGGCTGAGCGCAATGTCCTGGGTCAGCTGAGGCTTTGCCTCGGTATTTCCGACAAGCAGTTCAGGACGTTTACCCGCAATATGATCAGTCCAGACAGCATCAGGCAGTCGGAAAACGGTATCCTGTTTACGAAAATTCGAGACAACAATTAACGTTTCTTTGCCGTTTGTACGGGCGTAAGCAAATACCTCCGGGTGAGCATCATCCAGACGTTCGTACAGTCCATCCGTCAGAACATCAACCTCTTTGCGCAGTGCAATCAGCTTTCGGTAGTGATGATAAACGGAATTCGGGTCAGCCATCTGATCCTTCACGTTAATGAATGGATATCTCTCATCCACCTTGAGCCATGGTGTGCCTGTTGTGAAACCGGCATTAGCGCTATTATCCCATTGCATCGGCGTCCGCGAATTATCCCGGGATCGCTCCTTCACGATCTGAAAAGCTTCTTCGGCTGATTTACCCCGCTCTTCCTGAAGCAAACGAATCATGTTCGTGGATTCAACATCGCGGAACTCGCCAATATCCTTCCAGACCGGGTTGGGCATACCAATCTCTTCACCCTGGTAGACATATGGCGTACCTTGCAGACCATGCAGCGTTGTTGCCAGCATTTTGGCACTCTCTGCACGGTATTCCCCATCATCTGCGAATCGGGACAACGCACGTGGCTGATCATGATTGTTCAAAAATAAAGCGTTCCAGCCACCACCCGCCTGCATGCCTGTCTGCCATTCACTGAACAGCTGCTTCATCGCCTCGAAATCGTAAGGCATCAGCTCCCATTTCTGCCCGTTCGGATAATCCACCTTGAGATGATGGAAGTTAAAGGTCATCGAAAATTCTCTTGAAGCCGGGTTGGAATAACGTATACAGTGCTCCAGCGTCGTTGAAGACATCTCCCCTACGGTCACCATGTTGTACGGCCCAAACACATCATCGTACATTTCCGTAATATATTCGTGAACACGCGGTCCATCCGTATAGAACTTGCGACCATCCCCTGGCGGCACGCTTCCATCGTCATCAGGGAAACGCTGGTCTTTGGAGATCAGGTTGATGACATCCATTCGGAAGCCATCTACTCCTTTTTCCGCCCAGAATTTGATCATATCGCGCACAGCCCGGCGAACCTCTTCATTTTCCCAGTTCAGGTCAGCCTGGGTTTGATCGAACAAGGTCAGAAAATACTGTCCGGTCTGCTCATCATACTGCCAGGCTGGACCGCCAAATTTGGATTGCCAGTTGTTCGGTACACCACCACCCGGTGCAGGGTCTCTCCAAATGTAATAATCCCGATAAGCATTGTCTCTGGATGACCGTGACTGCTTAAACCATTCATGATCTGTAGAGGAATGATTCACCACGATATCAATCATCAGCTTCATATCACGTGCCTTTAATGCTGCGAGCAATTCATCGAAATCCTCCATCGTGCCATAGTCCGGATTAATTCGATAGTAGTCCGCAACGTCATATCCGTTATCCCGCTGCGGAGATACATAGACTGGCTGAAGCCAGACAATGTCAATCCCCAGATGCTGCAAATAATCCAGCTTCTCGGTCAAACCGCGAATGTCGCCAGTCCCTGATCCTGTTGTATCGTTGAAGCTCTTCGGATACACCTGATACACCGTAGACCGCTTCCACCACGATGATGGCTCTGTATTCTTCGAACTCATGTTAACGCCTCCAATATGTTGTATTGCTCTAACCTGACTCCTCGGCTATTTTCATCATCTATATTACATAACTAAACATGTATATACAAGTTGAATCGTAAATATGGTTGTTCTTCTTCTCTTCTACTCATTCCCCATTAATGTTTTGGCTGTAACATTTTTTTCGGGAAATCGTTTCGCAAACTCCATGATATGTGTATTACATCGCAAAAAAACCGCCTGTTTCCCCGGGTTAATGCCGGTTATTCAGACGGTTGAAAATATCCATTCTTTATTTTATGGGTTCAGCACCTCGGGTGCCGCCAGAGATTGGCTCTGCTTCTCTCGAAGATTCAGCTTTAAAGCAGATCGTGCAGCCTTTTCTTCTGCTTCCAGCTCAGCGGCGCTAATCTCGCCGGAGAGCACAGCACGCATGCGCTTCTGATCCAGCAGTCCTTCCCATCTCGCAACTACAAATGTTGCTACACAGTTGCCCATCAGGTTCGTGAAAACACGCATCGTATCCATAAAGCGGTCTGCTCCAAGCAGCAGAGCCACTGCAGCAACCGGGAAAGCATTCACTGCTGCTGCCGTAGCGGACAGAGCAAGAAACGCTGAACCGGGAACACCCGCCATGCCTTTGGAACTCAGCATCAGCACCAGCAGAATGGTGATCTCCTGACCCAAGGTCAGATCAATACCGACAGCCTGAGCAACAAAAACCGTCGCTAACGATAGATAGATGGAAGCCCCATCCAGATTAAATGAGTATCCCGTAGGCACCACCAGTCCAACCACTGCACGGTCACACCCCGCCTTCGTCAGCTTGTCCATCATACGCGGCATCACAACTTCCGAAGAGCCTGTTCCAATCGCAAGCATCACTTCCGAACGAGTGTACCGGACAAACTGCATAAAGTTCAGCCCCGTAATCCACCAGGCAGCCAGCGCTAACAGCAACAGGAACAACAGGGCGGCACCGTAACAAGCCAGTATTAACAATCCAAAGGACGAAAGCGTGGAGGCCCCGTATGCACCCACGGTGTAGGCCATTGCACCAAAAGCGCCTACCGGGGCCAGCTTCATAATGTAACCGATCATCCGGAACACGATACCAAGCAGCTGCTCCACCAGGTTCAATACATTTTCCTTGGCTTTACTCTCTGTGGCTGCCAAGGCAACCCCGAACATACAGGCAACAAGCAGCACTTGTAGCAGAGCATTCTGAGCAAAGGCATCCACGACACTTGTTGGAATAATGTTCATTATAAAATCAACCGTGTGCGGAAGCTCGGACCCCTTCGTTTTGGCTTCAATTCCGCTGGCGTCAATGCTGGCAGGATCTACATTCATTCCCGCCCCCGGACGAAGCAGATTGGCTGTGCATAAACCAAGCACAAGTGCAACCGTTGTGGCAAGCTCGAACCATAGAATCGCTTTAAGCCCGATTCGACCAACAGACTTCAGATCGCCCATTTTGGCGATACCTGTAACGATGACCATAAAAATTAACGGTGCAATCAGCATCTTGATTAATTTGATAAAGCCTGTACCCAAGGGTTGCAAAAGACTTCCCAGATCGGGCCACAGAACACCTACTCCAATACCGATTATTACTGCTGCAATGATCTGAAAAAATAAAGATTTCACAAATGTCATGAGCGCTCCCCCGTTTGCAATCGTTTCGGATCTCCGGTTGGTTTCCGTGTAACTTTTTATATCATTACCGTCTTCCAAGCTACAATGCCATTTCGTTCATTTTGTGATGATGACCAAGAATCGCCCTCAAAATTGATTGCTCAGCACAAAAAAAGCGAATGACGCATCATCTTTCTTGACGCATCATTCGCCTTTTATAATTTTTTATTCACGCGTGTTGAATAACCAATAAAAGGTAGAAAAAGAACCGCAACCTCGGTAAAATGTTTGTACCCCTACAAACTCCGAAAGGTGGCGGTTCC
>NZ_JACHKG010000044.1:0-39548 GCF_014203995.1 Paenibacillus sp. JGP012
GCAGCAATGCATGGAGCTGACCAGTACTAATCGGTCGAGGGCTTATCCAATAGCAAGTCTAATGAGCGTCAGTTTCGTTTCGAATCTAGTTTTCAAGGAGCAATCCTTGTTGATGTTATGATTGACTTTTGGAGAGATACCCAAGTGGCTATAAGGGGACCCTCTGCTAAGGGGTTAGGCTGCGTAAGCGGTGCGAGGGTTCGAATCCCTCTCTCTCCGCCATCTTTACCTAAGATGGACGAGCAATCAAAAACATTTATGATATGGCGGCGTAGCTCAGCTGGCTAGAGCGTACGGTTCATACCCGTAAGGTCGGGGGTTCGATCCCCTCCGCCGCTATTATATTACCCAGGAGGCTTAGCTCAGCTGGGAGAGCATCTGCCTTACAAGCAGAGGGTCGGGGGTTCGATCCCCTCAGCCTCCACCATATACGCCGGTGTAGCTCAACTGGTAGAGCAACTGACTTGTAATCAGTAGGTTGGGGGTTCAAGTCCTCTCGCCGGCACCATTAATGCCTGGAACCGTGGTGTAGTTGGCCTAACATGCCTGCCTGTCACGCAGGAGATCGCGGGTTCGAATCCCGTCGGTTCCGCCATTAATTATTAAACAAATGAATATGGCTCGGTAGCTCAGTCGGTAGAGCAGAGGACTGAAAATCCTCGTGTCGGCGGTTCGATTCCGTCCCGAGCCACCTTTAATCCTGGAGGATTAGCGAAGTGGCCAAACGCATCAGACTGTAAATCTGCTCCCGTACGGGTTCGGTGGTTCGAATCCATCATCCTCCACCAGTTTTTGAGCCATTAGCTCAGTTGGTAGAGCACCTGACTTTTAATCAGGGTGTCGAAGGTTCGAGTCCTTCATGGCTCATCTTAAATAGAGAGTGATTGATCATTAATTTGATCGATCACTCTTTTTTGCTTATGACAATGACGATAGTTATGTGAGTCGCGGAGCCAAAGAGCAGTGCAGAGCAAGATATGATAAAATAATGATAAAAATAAACAGAGTGGTGGCGTTCATGACATGAAGCACATACTTGATTTAAAACAGCAAATTGAGGCCGTTATAGGCACCACATTAGATGAATATGAAATTACGATGCTCGAATGGAATCAATCCATTGAAAACTTGAGCGGTTTGGAAGTAAATCAACCGCTTTTTATTCAAAGCAAAACTCATGAAGAAGAACATGAGCCTAAGGCAGGTTCATGCATGTCAGCAGATATTATTAGTTTACATGCTGGAGAGCGAATTTTTTTCAGAGTGGGCAGCAATCCTGAGGAGAATACAGTAGTGTGCTGGGGGTGCCCGTCGGTATCGATCACACTGGAGACTCGTCGTCTGATTGAGTTGCTTCTCCGCAGCCATTCAAGTATAAATAGCGAACTTAAGGTATCCCTGCAGGACAATGATGCAGATCAACAGTTAGTTATATTGGGGAGATGGCTTCAGAATCAGATTAAAACATACAGTCCCGACAATACTGTACCGCTGCCGACTCCGTTCAATACATTTGATGAGTTTCAGAAAGAGAAGGTGCTTTTTGTATTACAGGGTGAAACCCCTGATTCTCAGCGCGTTGACTCTAACGTTTTAAATAAACTACTGGAAAGTTATTTCGGGGAAGAGGTTACTTTGATCCCTCTTGGCGCACAGGAATGGCTCTTTATGAGTGACGAGACAGTGGTTACGGGGGAGGCGGATGAAGATACTGCAGAAGCGCGCAAAGACTCACTTCTTGCATTTTGTTCCGGATTATATGAACTGATTGCGAGTGAGTTTGCAGGGTATTCCATTTGTCCGCATCATTGCCTTGTATTCCTAAGCATGCATTAGTTCCGGTGGCTTCCCTTCTTCAGGAGAGCATACATCTAGGGCGTTCATTTCACGTGACACAGCATATACACCTTCCTTGGGAACTGCAGCTGGAGCAACTTGTCGCCAGTATATCGGAGAAGCAGCGGCTTCGCTTTATTCAGGAAATTGGCAAGGGCACGCTTCTCTTTGATGATAGTGAAACGTTAGCCACCTTGGAAATCTTCTTTAGTTTGGACTGCAATGTCAGCGAGACGGCGAAGCGTTTGTTTATCCATCGGAATACACTGGTATATCGTCTCGACAAAATCAAACAAGAGATAGGATATGATGTTAGACATTTCAAAAGTGCAAATATTGTGCAGCTTTTGCTGCTGATGTACAAAGTGACGAAAAAGGTTTGATATTTTTGTGCAGTTTGCGAATAGTCAAATAACCAAGCGATAGGGTATTATAAAACTACAAATTGTATTCGATTACAAAATGATCTCTGAGGAGGCAACAATCATGGCAGGAGTACGTTTAGAGCATATTTTCAAAAAATACCCGGGTTCTGATAAAGCAACTGTAGTTGACATTAACCTGGACATCAAAGACAAAGAGTTTCTGGTACTGGTAGGTCCGTCCGGTTGTGGTAAATCAACGACACTGCGTATGATCGCAGGCCTTGAGGAAATTTCTGAAGGTAAACTCTATATCGGTGACCGTGTCGTGAATGATGTTGCACCTAAAGACCGTGATATCGCGATGGTATTCCAATCCTACGCTTTGTATCCGCATATGAGCGTATACCAAAACATGGCATTTGGTTTGAAATTGCGTAAGGTCAAAAAAGACGAAATCGACAAACGTGTACGTGAAGCAGCTAAAATCCTCGATATCGAGCACTTGCTTGAGCGTAAGCCTAAAGCATTGTCCGGTGGTCAACGTCAACGTGTCGCTTTGGGACGTGCGATTGTCCGTGATCCACAAGTCTTCTTGATGGATGAGCCGCTTTCCAACTTGGATGCGAAACTGCGTGGTCAGATGCGTGCGGAAATCACAAAGCTGGCTAAACGTTTGGAAACAACTGTAATCTACGTAACGCATGACCAGATCGAAGCAATGACGATGGGAGACCGGATCGTAGTTATGAAGGATGGTATCATCCAACAAGCTGCTTCACCTGAAGAGCTGTATAACCACCCGGCTAATTTGTTCGTAGCAGGTTTCATCGGTTCCCCGACAATGAACTTCATCTCGGGTAAACTGGCTGAGCAAGGTGCAAGCCTTCACTTCGTAGCTCCTGGTGTGGACGTTGAAATCCCGCAAGGTAAAGCACAAGTGTTGAAATCTAGAGGATACGTTGGCAAAGAAGTGATTCTGGGTGTTCGTCCAGAAGACATCCACGAAGAGCCAGTATTCCTGGAAGCATCCCCGAACTCTGTATTCTCTACTCACGTAGATGTAACAGAGAACCTCGGTCACGAAATGCTTCTCTACTTGAGCGGTGTAGGTAATGACACTACAATCGCACGTGTAGACGGACGTTCCAACACTCGTGATGGTTCCACAGTTAAAATGGCCATCGACATGAACAAAGTTCATATCTTTGACAAAGAAACTGAAGTGAACGTACTTCTTCAAGACTAATCCTACTGAAGATCCTCGGTAACGATGAGATCTGTAAGTAACGTAATTATATATTATAAACCGAGCCCCTTCCGTTCTTGCTGGAAGGGGCTTTTTTAAAGATTATCGTATCAATTTGCTGCGATTGCATTCAATGCAAAATTCATTTAAGATTATTTGAAGGTCTGCCCTTAAAATGCTGCTTGTTAAAGTCTCAAAGAATCATCGCTGGAGGCTAAACATGCTTGGCTTTGGATCATGGTATAGGTACGCTGGATCATGTTGTGAATGCGCTAATAATGGAAAGAAATGATACACGAACTGAGGTACATAAGAGGCACAGCGAATGCTGAAAGGAAGAGACAAATGGCGAAAAAAGTGAAAGTATCCGAATTGGTACAGCAGTTTCAGATGGAAGTTGTTTCTGGCTCCCAGGGCTTGAAAAGATTCATCACGGTAGATGATCTCAACCGCCCTGGTCTGGAAATGGCCGGTTATTTCGAATATCATCCAAAAGAGCGGGTACAGCTGCTGGGAAGGACGGAACTGGCCTTTTTTGCAATGCTGCCTGAGCAAGAGCGTCGTGAACGTATGCAGCGTCTATGCACAGAGGAGACGCCATGTATCGTCGTAACCCGTGGACTGGAAGTGCCGCAGGAACTGATTGATATTAGCGAAGAGCAAAATCTGGCTGTGCTTCGCAGCAATATGGCGACAACGATCTTGTCTAGCCGTATTACCGGATTTTTGGAAGGCAAATTAGCACCAACGGCCACAATCCATGGTGTATTGTGTGATGTGTATGGTGTAGGAATGTTGATTACAGGCAGCAGCGGTATCGGTAAAAGTGAAACTGCGCTGGAGCTTGTGAAGCGTGGACACCGTTTGATTGCCGATGATGCGGTGGAAATCCGTCAAACCTCTGACTTTCAATTGCACGGTACTGCACCTGAACTGATCCGTCATCTGCTCGAAATCCGTGGTGTCGGTATCATCAACGTGATGACCTTGTTTGGTGCAGGGGCTGTACGGAATAACAAACGGATTACGCTGGTGGTACGCCTTGAAGCGTGGCAACAAGATAAACAGTACGACCGTCTGGGATTGGATGAGGAGACAACACGTATCATTGATACAGATGTCCCTCTCGTAACCATTCCTGTTCGGCCGGGACGAAACCTGGCTGTAATCATCGAAGTGGCTGCGATGAACTATCGCTTGAAACAGATGGGACTTAATGCGGCACTCCAGTTCACAAACAAGCTGACAGCGACCATTTCGGAAGATATGGAAGATATGGACTAAGTAAAACTGCTGACGATCAGCTGTAATGCAGGATAGAAAATATCAAGCCAAGTATAATTGAAATAATGAAGCATGACACATGGCGTCTGTACTCCTTAAACAAGAAGGTTCGTGCAGGCTCCACATAGTCATGCTTACAGATGTGAATTGATAGGAGTGTGAATGAATGGATACATTATTACTGTTGAACCCGATTGCGTTCTCCATTGGCGCTCTGAAGGTTCACTGGTATGGCCTTATTCTGGGTATGGCTGCGCTCCTGGGGCTGCTGCTCGTTATTCGGGAGGGCAAGCGATTTAACATCCCGCAAGAAGTATTCATGGATATGGTACTGCTGGGTGTGCCTTCCGCCATTATTGGCGCACGAATCTATTACGTTGCGTTTAAGTGGGAAGATTATAAGGACAACTTGTGGGATGTTTTCAAAATATGGAACGGTGGTATTGCGATCTATGGCGCATTGATCGGTGCCATCATCTGTGCAGTGATCTTCTTCCGCCGCAAAGGGTACAACTTCTGGCGTATGGCGGATATCTGTGCACCGGGTCTCATCGTAGGACAGATGATTGGACGGTGGGGCAATTTTGTCAATCAGGAAGCGTACGGCGGTCCTGTTGAAGAATCATTTTTAAGAGACAAGCTGCACCTGCCGGACTTTATTGTGAATCAAATGAACGTGGAAGGTGTATTCCATCACCCGGCGTTTCTATATGAATCCGTATGGAGCTTTGTTGGACTGATTATTCTGTTAGTGCTTCGTCGCCAGAAGTTTATGCGTTCTGGTGAACTGTTTATGTCTTATTTTATCTGGTATTCTATCGGACGTTTCTTCATTGAAGCTCTGCGTACGGATAGTCTGGCATTCCAGGCTCCGGGGTGGGTCGCTTCGTTTGTGAATGGTCTGTGGTCTCCGATGACGGCGTTGGGATTCGAGCAGGGATACCTGGACCCGGCATACGGTAACGTAAGGATCTCTCAGCTGCTTGCCATTGCCATTATTGTTGCCGCGGTTGTGTTTATTGTGGTGAGAAGAGTGACAGGAAAAGCAGATGCACATTACAGTGATCCGATCGTTTCGTCGAAGGTAACTGCCGATGATATCGAGCACACGGGAACAGAAGCTGGTAAAGAGCAAAAAGTAACACCAGCATCATCAACCACTTCGGGTCAGGCTCAAGATGAGCCTAAGCAAGTTGAAGATAAAAAGGAGTAATGCAACGTGATTGACACGGTACTGTTTGATCTGGATGGAACGATTATTGATACTAATGAGCTGATTATCAACTCCTTCCTGCACGTCATGCAAGGGTGGGACCATGCTGAACCATGGACAAGGGAACAGATCATTCCGCATATGGGGGGCACATTGGAGCAACAAATGCGAACCTTTTCAGGTCATGAAGAGGTATCGGAGTATGTCAAAGGTTATCGGGCGTACAATGATATTCATCATGAAGCAATGGTCAAGCCCTTCCCCTATGTCATTGAGGTGGTGGAGGCTCTGCATCAGGCAGGCATTACGATGGGAGTAGTAACAACCAAAATTCGCCCTTCGACCCTGAAAGTGCTGGAGCGTTTCGATCTGCTTAAATATATGAAGTCTATTGTAACGGTAACGGATGTTACGCATCCGAAGCCACATGCCGAGCCTGTACAGAAAGCGATGGCAGAGTTGGGATCGGATCCTGCTCGCACGCTGATGGTGGGCGACAGTCCGGTGGATATACAATCCGCACAGAACGCTGGTGCTCTCTCTGCCGGTGTGGCATGGTCTCTTAAAGGAGAAGAGGTTCTGAGCGGATACAAGCCGGATTACATTTTGCATGATATGAGGGACTTGCTGGACAAAATCCTTACAGGAACGGGACGTTCATGAGAAAAGTAACCCGCTATCCCGTAGAAACCGAGAATGCGCTTTGGCATATCTACAAGACGGTGAGCCCATGGAAGGGTGTTTATAACTTTATCTGGATTCAGCTGTCACGGTATTGCCCGATTCTTCCTCTGAAGAACTGGATCTATAATCGGGTGCTGGGCATGAAGGTTGGGAAGCATACGGCTTTTGGCCTGATGGTTATGGTGGATGTTTTTTTTCCGGAAAAGATAAAGATCGGTGAAAACTCCGTGATCGGATACAACACGACGATTCTTGCACACGAATACCTCATTAAAGAGTACAGGCTGGGTGAGGTCATTATCGGAAATAATGTGCTCATTGGTGCGAACACCACGATCCTTCCAGGGGTAACGATTGGTGATGGAGCAGTGGTTGCTGCTGGTGCAGTGGTTCATAAGGATGTGGCTCCGGGGGCATTTGTTGGAGGTAATCCCTTACGTGAGCTGAAGCGATCTGCCTCATCGTTAGAGGAAGAGGAGACGGCGAAAGAGGAAATGATTTTTAAAACGGACGAGGTTTCACGGGGAAAGCTGCACTAGGCTGAAATTTGCAAAAAATAGAGGTACAGGGATGCATACAGGAAGAGCTGCTGAAGGCAGCTTTTTTCGTATACAAAATTTGAAGTCTAACAGCGTCAGCGAACGTTTAGGTGCGGGGGTATAAGCTGCATAAGGCATGATAAGTAATGGGAGTAAAAGAACGGAAAGGGAACAAATGTGGTTAGCCCGCCAGTTGGTTGACGTTCCAGCCGGATTCATGTTATCATATCCCATATCCTTTAGTTTGTTAGCACTTTACCATACGAAAGTGAATGTTAGAGAGTGCATTTATGATCTGTTAGTGAAATGTATTTACGGTCTATAAGATCAACATATGCGATTGGGAAAAGATCTCTTCCTCATTGCGTAATGCGGCTTTACACTGAATTCGGGTTACAACATAGAATGGGGATTTGTCATACATAAATCCTGTTGAAATAGAGCGATATCATGATATAGATGATGCAAATGACAAGCATTCAAATTCATAACTCGGGGTGAATAGTACCAATGTCCAAACCAAAAGGCTTTGAAAAACCGACCGGCTTTCGCGATTACACACCACATGTCGTATCCAAGCTGCGAATGATTGAACGTAATGTACTGGAATGCATGGAGCGCTGGGGTTATCGCCAGATCATCACACCAACGATTGAATACTACGATACGGTAGGAGTAGCCAGCTCAACATCGGATCGCAAATTGTTTAAATTATTGAACAGTCGGGGAACAACGCTGGTATTGCGCTCGGATCTGACAGCTCCAATCGCACGTGTAGTGTCTTCCATGCTTAAAGATGAGAAACTGCCACTGCGTCTGTCCTATCATGCGAACGTATTTCGTTCGATTGAAGAGGAAGCCGGGCGTGAGGCAGAGTTCTTTCAGACAGGTGTGGAGCTCGTAGGAGATGACTCTCCTGAGGCTGATGCTGAAGTGGTTGCACTGGCCATTGCCTCGTTGCAGGCTGCGGGGGTATCTTCTTTTAAAATAGCGATGGGTCATATGGGTTTTCTGAACGGATTGCTGGAAGAGGTTATTCCGGGCCAGACGGCAGAGCAGGAGCAGTTGAAGGAAGGGCTTCTGGGACGAGATTATGTGGGCTATCGCCAATCTATTGAAGCTTTACATCTGGAGCCTGGGCAGAAGCAGCGGCTTGAAGCCATTTTGCGTCTGCGGGGCGGGAAGGAAATCTGTACTCATGCAGGCGAGCTCAGTTCAAGTCCTGAAGCGGCGAAGTCTATTGCACATCTATGCGCGGTGTTCGAGGTGCTGGAGGCTTACGGTGTCTCGGAGCATGTGCTGATTGACCTGACGATGATTGGGGATTTCTCCTATTATACAGGCATGACGTTTGAAGGGTACGCGGCAGAGCTGGGATCACCGGTATGCAGCGGCGGACGGTATGACAATCTGCTGCAGCAGTTTGGACGTGCGCTTCCGGCTACAGGTTTTGCCTTAAAAACAAACCGGATCATTGATGGTGTCCATGGCATCACGATTGAAGAGAAGAAGTCGGTACGTATCGAATACAGCCCGGAACGCCGGGCTGAGGCACTGGCTGAAGCTGCAAGATTGCGGAGTATCGGGCAGAATGTAATCACGTCTCTCCTTGCGGATCAAGGACAAGTCAAAGCAAGTGGAGCTAGTACAGACCCGGATGAACAGGTTATTATCTATGGATCACCAAAAGGAGGACTTTGAGATGTCGGATATTCTAAAGGTGGCAATGCCCAAAGGCCGCATCTATAAAAAGGCCTCCAAGCTGTTCCGTGAGGCAGGACTGGATATCCCCGAGGATGTGGATGATACACGCAAGCTGGTTATTGAAGTGCCTGAAGCCGGAATGGAGTTCATTATGGCTAAGCCTGTCGATGTTCCAACGTATGTGGAGTACGGCGTTGCCGATATCGGCATTGTCGGGAAGGATGTGCTGCTGGAGGAGGATCGCGATGTGTATGAGCTGCTGAATCTGGGTATTGCCCAGTGCCGTATGTCGGTGATTGGACTTCCGGACTGGAAAGCAGGCATTCAGCAGCGGGTCGCAACCAAGTATCCGCGCATTGCTTCCCAATATTTCCGCGAGCAGGGACAGCAGGTTGAGGTTATTAAGCTGAATGGCTCCATCGAGCTTGCACCTCTGATTGGATTAGCTGATCGGATCGTCGATCTGGTGGAGACCGGGCAGACGCTGCGTGAGAACGGTCTTGTGGAAATGACGCAGATTCTGGACATTACCAGCCGTTTGATTGCGAACCGAGTGAGCTACCGGATGAAAAATGCCCGCATTCAGGCTTTATGTGATGCACTCCAATACGTCATTCCAAACGGGAATGAGGTTTCAGCGGGCAGCCAGCGCAGATAGCGAAGGATAGTTAGCAATAAATAAAAATACAGCTTATATAGTGTGAATGGATTAGGGAGTATAACCGAAAGGGAGGGTGTTCGGATGAAGATTGTATCAGCACGGGATTTTGATCTGAAGCGTGAAGTGGAGTACGGTACACCGGAGCAAAATGAAACGGTACGGCGAATTGTCGCAGATATTCGCCGGGAAGGCGATGCGGCACTGCTGCGTTACACGGAGCAGCTGGACCGCACTACGCTGACGGCTGCGCAGCTGCGCGTGCCGCAGGAGGAGCTCCAGGCCGCGTATGCAGCCGTGGAGCCATCGTTTGTGACGGCGATTCGTCAAGCCGCCGTCAATATCCGTGCGTTTCATGAGAAGCAGAAACGCAATTCGTGGATGGACTGGCAGCCGGATGGCAGTCTGCTCGGCCAGATTATTCGGCCGCTGAAGCGTGTCGGCGTGTACGTCCCTGGGGGAAAAGCAGCGTATCCATCATCGGTGCTGATGAATGTTATTCCGGCACAGGTTGCAGGCGTGCCGGAGATTGTGCTTGTCACACCGCCGGCGACGAACGGCGGTGAGGGCATTAACCCGTACATTCTCGTGGCTGCCGCGGAAGCAGGCGTGAACGAGATGTACCGGGTTGGCGGCGCGCAGGCGATCGCCGCACTCGCTTACGGCACGGAGAGCATTGCTCCGGTCGACAAGATCTGTGGACCGGGCAGTATCTACGTGGCGCTCGCGAAGCGCGAGGTGTATGGGGCAGTCGATATCGACAGTATCGCCGGCCCGAGTGAAATTGTGGTGCTCGCCGATGACACGGCGAACCCGGTATATGTCGCCGCGGACCTGTTGTCGCAGGCGGAGCATGACGAGATGGCGTCGGCCATTCTCGTCACCAACTCGGCCGTGCTGGCGGAAGCCGTGCAGGCCGAGGTGAAGCGGCAGCTGGATGTGCTGCCGCGACGTGATATCGCCGCTGCTTCGGTAGAGCAGTATGGCGCCATTATTGTAGTCGATTCCATCGATGAAGGAATCGATGTCGTGAACCGGCTCGCGCCAGAGCATCTGGAAATCATGGTGCAGGAGCCGATGGCTTATGCTGGACGGATTGAAAATGCAGGAGCGATTTTCCTCGGCCCGTACAGCTCAGAGCCGGTAGGCGATTATTTTGCCGGACCAAACCATATTATTCCGACAAATGGAACGGCCCGCTTCAGTTCACCCGTGGACGTGGATGATTTTATCAAAAAATCAAGCTTGATCTATTATAGTAAAGAAGCGCTGCTGCAGAATGGGGCAGCAATCATTGAATTGGCTCGTCACGAGGGACTTGAAGGACATGCCCGTGCAATCGCTGTAAGGTTAGAACAGGAAGGAAAGGCGGAATCGGACAATGGATAACCAGAACAAGAGCACAGACAATGGTGTAGAGGTTCAAAGTAAAGGGGCAGTACGTCAGGCAGAGGTAGATCGCAAAACCAATGAGACCAATATCCAGTTGTCGTTCAATGTAGATGGTACAGGACAATCCAATATCGAGACGGATGTACCGTTTCTCAACCACATGCTGGACCTGTTCACGAAGCATGGTCAGTTCGATCTGAACGTACAGGCACGCGGAGATATTGATATCGATGATCATCACACGGTTGAAGATATCGGAATCTGTCTGGGACAGACGCTTTACCAGGCACTGGGCGACAAACGGGGTATTAAACGTTATGCCAGTGTGTTTGTTCCGATGGATGAAGCGCTGGCTCAAGTAATCATCGACGTGAGCAATCGTCCGCATTTTGAGTATCGCGCTGAGTATCCGTCACAGCAGGTAGGCAGCTTCTCTACAGAGCTTGTGCATGAATTTCTGTGGAAGCTGGCACTTGAAGCACGGATTACACTCCACGTTATCGTGCACTACGGTCAGAACACACATCACATGATTGAGGCGGTTTTCAAAGCCCTTGGACGTGCGCTGGATGAAGCAACGATGATTGATCCACGGGTAACAGGTGTGCCTTCCACGAAGGGAGTGCTGTAGACGATGGCGATTGCAATTGTCGATTACGGTATGGGGAACCTGCACAGCGTCGGCAAAGCGGTCGAACGTCTTGGCTACGAAGCGCTGGTCACTGGTGAACGGGAGGCTATTCTGGGTGCAGATGGTGTAATTCTGCCCGGTGTTGGTGCCTTTGGCGATGCGATGGTGCATCTGCGGGAGACGGGTCTGGATGCCGTTGTCAAAGAAGCAGCGGCCGGCTCTAAACCGCTGCTTGGCATCTGTCTGGGTATGCAGCTGCTGTTCAGCTCCAGTGAAGAGCACGGTCTGCATGAGGGACTGGACATTCTGCCAGGAAAAGTGGTGCGCTTCGCACCAGGCGAGCTGAAGGTTCCGCATATGGGATGGAACCGTCTGGAATTCCTTCATCCCGAGAATCGGTTGTTCACAGGGCTGGATGCAGAACATGTCTATTTTGTGCACTCATATCATGCATTAACTGAGAGCAAAGAGGATCTGCTGGCAGTTACGGATTACGGACACCCGGTTACAGCCATTGTAGGCAGAGGATCAAACTTCGGTATGCAGTTCCACCCCGAGAAGAGCGGCGAGCTTGGCATGAAGCTGCTTGGCAATTTTCTGTCATTGACCGGCTCGCCGATACTTTGAATTGAACTTGAATTGAACTCGAATCCATACTCAGGAGGCCTTGTATGTCATCTTTTATTTTATACCCGGCAATTGATATCCGGGACGGCAAATGTGTAAGACTGATACAGGGAGATTATAATCAGGAAACGGTATATAACGATGATCCGGTTCAGGTTGCGCTGGATTGGGAAAAGCAAGGCGGTACATATGTCCATCTCGTAGACCTGGATGGTGCTAAAGCAGGACGTCCCGTTAACGACGAGCTGATCGGACGCATTGCTTCGGCAGTGAATGTGCCTGTTCAGGTAGGCGGCGGACTTCGTACAGTTGCAGATGTTGAACGTTTGCTGGAGCTTGGTGTAAGCCGATTGATTATCGGAACGGCTGCGATCGAGGACCGTGCTTTTACGGAAGAAGTATTGGGACGTTATGGTGATAAAGTAGCTATTGGTATAGATGCTCGTAACGGATATGTGGCCACTCGTGGATGGCTTGAAACTTCCGAGGTCCAGGCTGAGGTTTTGGCGAAAGAGCTGGCTGCTTATGGAGCGGAAACGTTCATCTTTACGGATATTTCCCGTGATGGCATGATGCAGGGGCCTAATGTTGAAGCCATTGTGTCTCTTGCCAAAGCGAGCGGACGAACAGTTATTGCTTCTGGCGGTGTCAGTGTGATGGATGATCTGCTTCGCTTGAGTCGCCATACAGATGACGGAGTTGGCGGAGCTATCGTGGGTAAAGCGTTATACACCGGCAGTATTGATCTGGCTGAAGCTGTGCGTCTGGTGAACAAGTAAGTATAATCGGTAGAGAGGAAGAGGCAGTATGCTGGCAAAAAGAATCATTCCCTGTCTGGACGTGAAGGACGGCCGGGTTGTTAAAGGCGTGAACTTCGTCAATCTCCGCGATGCGGGTGATCCGGTAGAGCTGGCGGCACTGTATGACCGCGAGGGTGCGGACGAGCTCGTATTTCTCGATATCTCTGCATCAGTAGAAGGCCGTGAAACGATGGAGGAAGTTGTGCGGCAGACAGCTGGCGAGATTGCCATTCCATTTACGGTTGGCGGCGGCATATCCAAGGTGGAGGACATGAAACGCATTTTGCGTGCGGGTGCAGATAAGATTGCAGTGAACACAGCGGCTGTTCTTAATCCACAGATCATTGCGGATGGGGCACGCCGCTTTGGCTCGCAATGTATTGTCGTTGCCATCGATGCCAAGTATAACGAGGCTTGGGGTGAGTGGGAGGTTTATACCCACGGCGGGCGTAAGCCATCGGGAATCAAGGCACTGGAGTGGGTCAAACAGGCGGAGGAGCTGGGTGCAGGTGAAATTCTGCTCACCAGTATGGATGCTGACGGAACCAAAGACGGCTTTGATCTGAAACTGACAGCGGCTGTATCGGAATCGGTGAGTATACCGGTCATTGCATCAGGTGGTGCAGGCAAGGAATCTCATTTCTATGACGTGTTCACAGCAGGCAAGGCGGATGCAGGTCTGGCAGCAACGATTTTCCACTACAAAGAAATTGCCGTTCCGGCGTTAAAACAACAATTAAGAGAACAAGGGGTGGAAATCCGTGACTAAGGTAAGTAATGAGATCAGGGAGCAGCTCTCCCTGGAGCAGGTTGTGGAGCACATCCGCTGGGATGAAGGGCTGGTTCCTGCCATTGTGCAGGATGTGGACACCCGTGAAGTGCTGATGATGGCGTATATGAATCGTGAATCCCTGAAGCTGTCGCTGGAATCCGGGGAAACCTGGTTCTGGTCACGCTCACGTCAGGAGCTATGGAATAAAGGGGCAACCTCTGGAAATGTGCAGAAAATAGTTTCATTAAAATATGACTGCGACGGTGACACCTTGCTGGTTGAAGTGAAGCCAAAAGGGCCAGCCTGTCATACAGGCGCGGTGACCTGTTTCCATAATGAAATTATCGGATTGCCGGCAAATGAAGCTGGGCAAGCTGGCACAGAAGAGTCGGCAGACTCCAGTACGGACTCTTCATCTTCATCTAGTGCTGAGAGCCGCTTTGAGGTGCTGGCTGAACTGGAATCCGTCATTGCTGAGCGTGAACGCGAGCGTCCGGAAGGTGCATATACCACGTATCTGTTCGATAAAGGCGTTGATAAAATCCTGAAAAAGATCGGTGAGGAAGCTTCCGAAACCATCATCGCTGCGAAAAATAAAGACAATGACGAGCTTCGTCTCGAAGTGAGTGACCTGATGTACCATCTGCTCGTGCTGCTGCAGGAGCGCAAGCTGCCGCTGGATGATATCATGTCCGAGCTGAGCCGCCGTCACGAACGGCCGCGCCGCGATTAGGAGGCGAACGCTACATGCGCATAGACTACCACACCCACCATGAACGCTGCGGACATGCGATTGGCAAGCTGGAAGAATACGTGCAGCGCGGGATTGAAATCGGGCTTTCCCAAATTGGGCTGTCCGATCATATGCCGCTCCTGCATGTAGACCCGGCGAAATATTATCCCGAGATGGCTATGCCTATGGAAGAGCTCCCGCGATATGTGGAGGAGTGTTTCTCTCTGAAGGAGAAGTACCGCGGTCAGATTGATGTTCGTGTTGGGCTCGAAGGTGATTATATCGAGGGCTGGGAGGATCAGATTCGCTCCATTATTGAACGTTATCCATGGGACTATGTCATTGGCTCTGTGCATTTCCTGGGGGAATGGGATATTACCGATTTTCGGCAGACGCACCATTGGGAAGGCAAGGATGTGCTTGAAGTTTACCGTCAGTATTATGACGCTGTAAGCAAAGCCGCTGCTACTGGCATGTATGATATCATGGGACACTCTGATGTGATCAAACGATTCGGATATGTGCCTTCGCCTGAACAGACCGAGGAACGTGTTGCACTGGAGAATGCGGCTCTGAAGGCTATTGCCCAAAGCGGCTGTGCGATGGAGCTGAATGCATCCGGTCTGTCCAAGCCGTGTGCGGAGATGTTTCCAAGCCGGAGAATGCTCATGGAAGCGATTCGCCTGGGCATTCCACTTACTATGGGCTCGGATGCGCATGATCCAATGAAGCTGGGAGATCATTTACCTGAGGCGGAGGCCCTTTTACATGAACTCGGCTGTACGCAAGTGGCTGTGTTTGAAGGCCGTCAGCGTTCGTTCATTCCTTTAAATGTAGACAGCAGTGGGGTATAATAAGGGGGAAATGAACCTTTTATACAGGTTGGATTTTCCAACTTAACTATACAAGGAATTATGATCGGGTATAACCCGCGGGAGGGCATTATGCAGCATTCGTTACGTATTTTTTCCGGTTCATCTAACCCGAAGCTTGCAGAACAGGTATGTGACAAGCTGGGCGTGCAACTGGGCAATATCAAGCTGTCCCGGTTCAAGAGCGGAGAAATATACGTTCATTACGAAGAAACAATCCGCAATTGTGATGTATTTTTGATACAGTCTTTGTCTCATCCCATTAATGAGTTGTTTGTCGAACTGCTCGTTATGATTGACGCGGCAAAACGGGCTTCGGCGCGTACGGTGAACATTATCGTTCCGTATTACGGTTATGCTCGTCAAGAGCGGAAGTCGGCTCCGCGTGAGCCGATCTCTGCCAAGATGGTTGCAGATGTATTAACGACAGCTGGAGCAAGCCGTGTGGTTACGATTGACCTGCATGCGGCTGCTATTCAGGGTTTCTTCAACATTCCAGTCGATCATATGACCTCACTGGACTTGATTAGTGAATACCTGCTTAGCAAAGAGATCAAAAACCCGGTTGTGGTTTCTCCTGATGCTGGACGGGCATCGATGGCGGAGAAGCTGGCGAATCGTCTCGATTCTCCATTTGCGATCATGATCAAGAAACGTCCAAGCCATAACGAATCAATCATTACGCATGTTATTGGAGACGTTGAAGGACGAACGCCAATCATTATCGAGGATCTGATCGATACAGGAACAACCATTGTGAATGTTGTTGAAGGCCTGAAGGAACGAGGTGCAGAGAACGCATATGTTTGCGCAACTCACGGCTTGTTCTCGGATGGGGCGGTAAGCAAATTAAATCATCCATCCATTACCGAGGTTGTGGTAACAGACTCTATTGCATTGCCGGAGGATCATCCAGAATGTTTTAAAGTATTACCCGTTGCACCGATGCTGTCACGAGCCATACGTATTATTGTTGATGGCGGATCTATGGCTACACTCTTTAAGGATTCAGGTATCTAGATTCCTTGCTATATCCGGGTGATTCATAGCCCGATCCAGTTCACGTTCCGTGTCTGAGTGCTTTCAGCTCAGCACGGTATTTTTGTTTTAACCCCATGCAATCAATTCCGTGCCATGTTGTTTGATAGCTTGTGATATAATAAACATAAAATCAAGAAATGATAGCGTTTTTATATAGATGCATCCACAATGGATTGGATACGGAAAATAAACAGTAGAACCACGGCTAATGGACGTTGGCATCGTGGAGTGAGGAGTGGGGTCTATTGTCGCGCACTTGGTACTATCGATTGCTCTTTTCATATTTCCCTATATTTTTCTTTACGATGACCATCATCATTTTTAGTGCCTTTGTCTTCATTAATGATATTTCCAAAGAAGAAACCCGGAAGGCTGACCGAATATCTTCCAGTTATCTTGCGACAACGGTGGATCATACGATTCGGGACATTGAACTGGCTGTAACAGAGAAAGTGCAATATGAGCCAGCATACAGGCGTTATTTTAACGACAATAATCCAAACAATTCGGATACGGTATATACCATTGCACAAAACTTACGTGAGATGATTAACTCTTCTTCATGGATTCAGTCCATATACCTCTATGACAAGCAACATGAGCGCGTGATAACGGTGAGTGGTTCAAGAGAAGTGGAGAGCTTCGGAGACAAAGAATGGATCAGTCAGATTGTAAAAGGTAATATAGGTCAAGGATGGCAGCCTGTCCGGGAGATTGAATGGGACGATGTGCAAAAGACATCGGTACAAGTGTTGACCGTCAACAAAGAAATGCCCTTGCCTTTTGGCTCGGAGGGTGCATTAGTCATCAATATCAAGATGAGCAGCATCAAGCAGAGCGTGGACAGTATGGTGAATGGAAAGCTCTCTTTCCTGACGATTACCGATCAGGAGGGCAGGGTCATCTATAATGCACATTCCGATAATGAAGGTGCAATGGATGGTACCAAGTTAAACGAGCTGCCTCTAGAACGATTGGGATGGACTCTTACCAGTGGCATCAAGGCGGGTAATTTGTTCGGCTGGGTTTCTGTCGTATCGTATGTCTGGGTTTTCATTGCCGTCTTGACGGTGATCGGTGCAATTATTTATCTCGTGTATGTGACCCGGCGAAACTATAAGCCGATTCAGATTATTATGAACCGGATTGAATCCCAGCAGATTCGGGCATTTGAACAATCCGGTGCTCGTATGGACGAGATGAAGATGATCGATGGGGTGCTTGAAAATCTGATCAATCATATGATGGATTATGATAAAAAGAGCCGCGAAAATGTACTTATGCAGCGGAGTAAGCTGTTTAGTGCTTTGCTGCACGGTGAGCATGTGGACAATGCTGCCGGGCAGCTATACGAGGTATCCCCATTTGATGGGGCTCATGAAGCCTCTCGTTTTATCGTAGTTGTAGGGGATATTAACCGCTACGAGAAGGGCTTTCAGGAGAAATTCACCAGAGGAGAGCAAAACACGCTAAAATTCGCTCTGATGAATGTACTGCAGGAGCTGTCCAGAGATACGGAAGTACAATGCTGGACAGAATGGATCAGCGCTGATCGGATTGCTATTTTATTCTTTTCGAAGGAAGACGATCAGCAGGGACAGGATCTATCCAAGCAGATCCGGATTGTTGCTGAGGAATGCAAATCCTGGGTAGAGCAGAATCTTAGAATTTCCCTCAGCTTTGGCATTGGACCTGTCGCGGAAGGAATTGGGGCGATCCATCAATCGTTTACAGCTGCAGAAGCGGTGATGCAGCGGAAGTTGCTGATGAATGGTGATGTGGGTGAAGCAGAGACAAGTGAAATGCAGCATCCGCTGCTGGAAACCTATACGTATTTGCAAATGATTGCAGACTTTGTTAAACGGTTCAGAATGTCGAGTGGACAGTGGAGAGAGCAGCTTGAGGATATCTTCAATGAATTCGAGCGAAATAAACTGCCGGATGATGAAATTCGTTCCCTGATTCAGGCTATGCTTCAGATGCTCAGTCGGGAAGTCTCCATGATGTCAGAAGGTCTACAGAGAGAATTGTCCGAGGACAACATCAACAATTGGCTGGTAGCTATGGAAGAGGCAGAATCGTTAGAAGAGGTGAAGGTACTGCTGTTTGACAGTCTGACGGACCTATTCCGGACGTACGTCGCTGTTACTGAAACAAAGAGCTATAAAGCCATGGTTAACGAGATGAAAAATTATATTGAGGAGCAGTTCACCAATCCCGATCTGTCTCTGAAACATCTAAGTGATCGGTTTCAGATATCAGGCAAACATGCCAGCTATTTGTTTAAAACCGAGTTCAATATGAAGTTTGTTGACTTTGTGACTGAATTGAGAATGAAAGAAACGGAGAAGCTGCTGCTTAATACAGATTATTCATTACAAGATATCGCTTTGAAGGTTGGTTATGCGAATGGCATTACACTTGGACGTGTATTCAAAAGAGTCACAGGCATTACACCTGGGGATTACCGTCGGATGAAGAAAGACCCGAAGGCAGCCGATGAGTGAGCAGGGGCAAAATTCAGGAATCAAAATCAAGTGAATGTGTCAGTTTTTCGCACATGATTGAAGTGGTGATTTCTAAAATCAGGGTGAATCATTGCAATGAGTCTCCAGAATGTACGGAGATATCACATGCAACGATTCACCTTGTTTTGTTTATTTTACATCATCAAAATGAAAGCGCTTGAAAAACATTGAAATATACATGGTACTTTCATCACTATGTCAGAAGATGTACCATCATTACATCGAAATGTTATTTACGAATTTAGTCAGTGTGGGAAAATGGTTTATCCATACCTTACACACAAAGAAGGGGGAAACACGGTTGAAGCCTTATGCGATAAGGCTTTCAGGCATTTTGGCAGTCTGCGAAAATAAGCATATGAGGCAAACCGAAACTCTTTTACCGATGTACCCGAATTTAGTCTGTTGTCTGGGATCACAATAGTATGGAATACTCAGGGCAAGCTTTAAAACATTCACGTAAAGCCAAAGGGGATGAACAGAATGACAAGAAAAGGGAGTCTAAAGAAGTTGATGGGTTTGGCACTTACAGCAGTAATGGGTGTCTCACTACTTGCGGGGTGCGGATCTTCAGACAACAAATCAGCAGAGGGCGGAGCAGCTGGTGATGGAAAACGCGTCACATTAAAGGTGGAGCTTTTCGACCGGGGGAAAACACCTTCCCAGTACACGATCTCAAACAACTTTATCTCTCAAATGATTCAAAAGAACTTTGGTGATCCGAACAACATTGACGTACAATTCGTACCTGTTCAACGTTCTGAGGAAGTAACCAAGCTGAATGTCCTGATGGCTAGTGCTTCGGACGTTCCGGATATTGTCTTCGTTTATGACTCCAGCGTGTTTTACCGCTATGCACAACAAGGCGGTTTGACAGATGTAGGTGATCTGATTAATCAGTATGGACCGAATCTGAAAAAGTTTTTGGGCGAAGATACATTAAAGTTTGGTCAAGTGGAGGGACAGCAGTTCGCTATTCCGGGTAAACGTGCGATTACAGCTCGGTACAGCTCCTTCATTCGTCAAGACTGGTTAGATAAGCTGGGAATGCCAGCACCTCAAACAACAGATGAGCTGTACAACACCTTGAAAGCATTTAAAGAAAAAGATCCTGGCCAGGTGGGAAGTCAAAACATTCCTATGGGTTTTGCGCTTGCACCGGCTTCCTATGAGCCGCTGATCTACTCTTTCATCAAGCCAATCGCTGGGGATAAAACATATGCTCAACGCTATGAATTGCCTCTGCATGAAGGATTCAAAGAATCTATGCAGTTCTTGAACAAGCTGTACAACGAAGGCCTGATCAGTAAGGACTTCAGCTTGGATAAGGATAAAACCCAGTTAAATAAAGACATTGCAAACGGAAATACGGGTTTCTTCTCTGAAGATGTTGACTCTATTTTCTGGCCAGATGGTTCGTATGATCTGTTGAAAACAAACAAACCGGACAGCAACCTGGCTCCGGTGGACGCATACACCAATGCTAATGCTGATGGAAAACATATCAAGTCCCGTTATGGATCGAATGGTATGTACATCATGATTCCGAAGAGCAGCGAACGTGCGGCAGAAGCGATTAAATATCTGGATTGGATGGCATCCGATAAAAACCTCACTGCCATTTATGATGGTGTGGAAGGCGAGAACTATGATCTGGTAGACGGCATTCCGGTTGCTAAAGCAGACGCTACTCAAGAAGCAAAAGATCGTTTGTTCAACGCAGGTGATACAGCGATTATCTCGAACGGTAAAAACCTGGGTGATCAAGCAATGAATGAAAAAGCTTGGATTATGGGATTCCCTCCAGCCAATCAGGAAATCTTGAAAAAAGCACTTGAAGTTGCAAACACAGATACGGTTGGACCAATTGTCTTCAGCAAGCCAATTCAGGCAGAGATGAAGTACAGCACAGCACTGACAGACAAGTTGGACGTTATCATCGTAAAAACAGCAATGGCAAAACCTGAAGAATTCGATGCCGTATATGAAAAAGAAATGGCTGACTACATGTCCTTGGGCGGATCTGAGCTGAAAAAAGAATTGGAAGCTGCTGAACAATAAGCAGAAAATGAAATGTCTGTAAATTGAAGTGTTTCGAGGAGGCTTGTGCCGTCGCTCAGGCGGCGGCATAACGTTTCTTCGTTTGTGAGGAGGAGAGAGAGACATGACCACATACTTGAAGAGATACTGGCAGCTGTATGCGTTAATTTCATTGCCTCTGATTTATTTTATCATTTTCCGTTATGGACCGATGTATGGTGTGCAAATTGCTTTTAAAGACTTCAACTTGTTCCAAGGGATTAACGGTAGTGAATGGATCGGCTTCGATGCTTTTCGCGAGGTATTTGCAATGCCGGATTTCTACACTACATTACGCAACACGTTTATGCTGAATTTTCTTGATCTGATCGTTTCATTCCCTGCTCCAATTATTCTGGCGATTATGCTCTATGAGGTAAGATTCAAATGGTTTAAGAAAATTTCACAGACCATTCTGTACATTCCTCACTTTATCTCCTGGGTTATCATCGGGGGGATTGTATACCAGTTGTTTGGCAACCAATCCGGTATGGTAAACGGAATACTGGAGAGCATGGGCTTGAATTCCATTCCATTTTTGACAGAAAAAAATCCATGGCTTGTTACCTACCTGTTTACAGGTGTGTGGCAAAGCGCTGGGTGGGGAACCATTCTATATCTGGCTGCATTAACCGGTGTGAACAAGGAATTGTTCGAGGCGGCAGAGATTGATGGCGCAACGCGGCTGAAGAGAATTTGGCATATTACACTGCCAAGTATTAAACCAACCATTGTAACCTTGCTTATCCTTAATCTTGGAAATATGGTCAGCATCGGTTTTGACCGGCCTTTCGTTATTGGTAATACGGCTGTCCGTGAATATTCCGATGTACTTAGTACCTTCGTATATAGAATGGGTATACAATCCGGGCAGTATACACTTGCAACGGTTGTAGGCTTATTCCAGGCAGTTGTTGGATTGATCTTTGTCCTCGGTTCCAACTATATCTCGAAGAAAACGACGGGAGAAGGTATTCTTTAACCTCACAAGAGCAATAAGATGTACGCCCTTCGGCTTGTTGTATATATAGACCATTAGTAAAGGAGCTGTGCGCAGATGAGTGACCGCACCTCGAACCGTATTTTCGATATTGTTAATGTCACCTTTATTACTTTGTTTGTTATATTCTGTCTTGCTCCGTTTCTGCACACTATTGCCATATCCATGAGTTCGAACCGGGCCATTACATCAGGTGAAGTAACGATCTTCCCAAAAGAGTTCACCTGGGATGCATATGGTCAAGTATTTTCAGATAGCTCCATGATTTATTCTCTAGGATTTACAACGATCCTTACGATTGTAACGACGTTACTCTGTATGTTGTTCACCATTGCTGCAGCATACCCATTGACGAAGAAAAAATTAAAAGGCCGCAAGCTGTTTATGTACATCATTATCATTACGATGTTTTTCAGTGGTGGTATTATTCCTGAGTATTTGTTGATTCGTGACCTTCATTTGCTGAACTCTGTATGGGCGTTGATTCTACCAGGGCTCGTGAGTCCATTTAACTTGATTATCCTGATCTCCTTCTTCCGCGGAATACCGGATAGCCTGGAAGAGTCTGCCGAGATTGATGGAAGCTCTCATGTGCACACACTCTTTAAAATTATTTTGCCACTGTCTTTGCCTGTACTTGCTACACTGGCTCTGTTCTATGCGGTTGGACGCTGGAATGGCTTCCAGGATTCACTGATGTACATTAATGATCCGAAATTATATCCTCTGCAGCTGAAGCTTTATCAGATGGTACAGAACAACATGGTAAGTGAGCTCACACTGCTGGAGGGTGCAAACCGTACAAGATTAACACCAGAGAGCCTCAAGGCGGCTACGGTTGTTTTTGCAACAGTACCGATCCTGCTCGTATATCCATGGTTGCAAAAGTATTTTGTCAGCGGCGCAATGCAAGGAGCAGTTAAAGGTTAATTCGTAGTCCCCATACACGCAAACATCACAACCGGGGAAGGAGAAGGAATGGTATATGCAGGGAAGAGACAAGGGAGAATACTCATTCTCGACATGCTGGAACATCAGGAGACATCCTGTAGGTGAGGACATGATTCGGGAGATTGCAGAGCTCGGCTTTCGCCGGGTAGAGCTTAATTATAACGTAACGAAGGAAATGCTCACAACGATTGAGCCGATGATCGAGCGCGGGGAGATTGGGGTGTCCAGTGTACACAATACCTTCCCTCATGATCCTGATCCTGATTATGGAACGGATTCCGTCCTGCTTGGCTTTGAGGATGAGGTGAAGCGCAAGCGGGCGATTGATCTGCTGGTCGGATCGGCTGAATATGCACATCGTTATGGCGGGGAAGCTGTTGTAGTGCATCCGGGCGAGGTGCCTTTCCCTCATGATATCAGCAAGGACCTGGAGAAGCTGTACAGGGAGGAAGGCACGGACTCTCCGCAATATCGCAGCAAATGGGCAGAGTTCATGGAGCGGCGTGAAGCACTAAGTGCAGGTTATATTGAGAAAATTATTGTCAGTCTCGATGAGGTCTGCAACCGGGCGGTATCCCAAGGGCTGGGCGTCCGTTTTGGAATTGAAACCCGTTCGCGGCCTCAACAGATTCCTACACTTGCAGAAGCGAAGACGATCATCCAGGCTCTTAAAGGAGCTCCGGTTGGCATCTGGTACGATACGGGGCATGCCATTATGATGGATCGACTGGGGCTCTATGACAGCGTCGGCGAGATGCAGGGGCTGATGGATGACATCGTTGGTGTCCATATCCATGAAACGTTGGGATTGTCCGATCACTGGTGTCCGTACGTTCATAGTAAGGATATGCACTTCTATGATGCGTATCTTCCGATGATTCGCAAGGCACAGGTGAAGGTCTATGAACTTAAAGCAGCTTGTGAGCCGGATGCCATTCACGAAAGTCATGAGCTGCTGGTTCAAAAGCTTGCAGCATTAGAGGAATAGATAGGCAGAGCGATAAGATCGGTTAGCTTGGGCTGTTAGAGCGCACAGCTGGCTGATCTTATCTTTTGCACAGGAGCATGGGGATGGAAGGTATTGAATGGAGGGGAACAGCAGATGTACAGACAAATGGTAGACAGCAATGACAGAGCGGCAGAGCGAGGCATGAACCGTCAGATGCTTGATCCGGAAAATCGTTATTACGGCGGTACGATTGATCCCTCTACTGGTGTGGCTTGGGTTAATCATACAACGGGGACACCAACAGATATGTGTTTTTGGGGAGCGGCGTTATCAAATCCTGACTCCAAATATTATCGGGATGAAGCACTGCTGGAGCGCTTGAGACTGGCAACTGAATTTGTGCTGCGCAAGCAGCATAGTGATGGTTCCATATCACCCGGCTGGACTAACTATCACTCTCCGCCGGACACTGCGTTTGTGGTCGTAGGTTATTCACAGTTGTACCAGCTTCTGAGTCAGCAGGATTGGGCTCCGCTCAAGCCTGTGCTGGATAACATGCGTTTGTTTCTGGAGCGCACGATTCCAACGATGCTTACAGGAGGCTGTCATACACCTAACCATCGCTGGGTTCTATGCGCGGCTCTCGGCTTTTTGCACGAAATTTTCGGGATAGAAGAAGCGGTGCAGCGTGCAGAGCAATGGCTCGCAGAGGGCATTGATATTACCCCGGACGGGGAGTGGACGGAGCGCAGCAATGGAATCTACAATGCGGTGAGTGATATTATGCTCATTCATGCAGCGCGTTTGTTGGATCGCCCTGAGCTGTTGGAGCCGGTACGTCGAAACCTTCGGATGATGGTTTATCTTGTACACCCGGCGGGAGAGATTGTGACGGATTACTCAGGTCGCCAAGATCTGGGCAGCATTCATGACTTGTCTTCCTATTATTTGCCATACGCCATCTTGGCCAAGCTGGATGAAGATCCGATCTTTGCAGGCATGGCGGCATGGGCAGACAGTACACTGACAGACCCGGGCGTATGCTCGGTCAATGCTCTTGTTCGCTTGCTGCTGGAGCCTGAGCTTCAACAGACAGAGGGTACAATAGATGCGCTTCCAGACCATTATGAAGTGATGCTGAATGAACATTTTGCACGGAAGAATTATGTGAACCAGATGGAGAATGTGGGGCATCATGGACGCATCTCGTACAGCCGGATGCATACGGATTTTGGTGCTCCGGTTGCCCGGATACGAGACGGGGAGACCAGCGTAACGGTGATGACAGAGGTACCGCCATTCTTCGCACTTCGTCACGGCAAGGTTCGCCTGCTCGCAGTGCAGCTGGCTTCTTATTTCAACCCGGGATACGTACCGATGCAGCACATGACCCGCCTGCCTCAAGGATATCGACTGACCGGGGAACAGAAGAAAGGGTATAACGGCCCGGTTCCGACAGCCGATCTGCCTGCTTCGGCTGCTTCGCCGATCAGCCCGTGGTATTTGCTGCCTCATCAGACCCGAGCACTTACGCATGAGCAAACTTTCCGCGTAGGCGCGGAGGTCGTGCAGACGGAGAGCGGCTGGGCGATTCATCTGACCGGTGAGGAACCGCAGGATGTCATGATGCAGTTATCCTTTGTATTTGGTGACGAAGGAGAGCTCAGCTATGAGGATGGGACTGTAACGAGTGATGGCAGCGTTCTATGGAAGAGCGGCAAGCTGCGCTACAGCTGCGGGGAGGACTGGCTGGAGATGGATGGAGGCGAAATGGGCCATCTGGCGGCAACGGTCCGCGAAGCTAAGATGCCAGAGAAATGCAAGGTGGTGCTGGTGAACTTCATGACACCTTTTGATAAAACGATCCAGATCACCCTGTCTCCTTCACTTGCTAAAAAAGGTTAAATTACAATCCTTTAGCAGCTATGACGGGATTGGTGCAAGCTATATTAGAAAGATGGCATTTCATTCATGAGCCGTGGATGAGAAGCCATCTTTATTTTGTATTATTTTCATAAACGACATGAAACTACATATAGCGAAGAGGGTCTGAAGATGTGGTATACTGGAGAGTATGAATGAAAGCAAAGAGGAGGTGCCTTGCAAGATGAAGGGCAAGCTAGTGCGGACCGAGGGTCACCTTGCCAATATTATACCGATTCATTTGGATGCTTCTTTCTTTTTTGAAAGAGCTGTCCGCTCGCTGGACCGTAATCATGTCGACAAGGCATTGAAATATTTTCGCAAAGCTGTTGAATACGAGCCGGACAATCCGGTGAATCATTGTAATATGGCAGGTATTTTATCCGAGAAGGGGGATTATGAGGCCTCCAACACCATTCTGGCACATGTGCTGGATGTGGTGGACCCGTCGATGACGGAATGTTATTTTTATATGGCGAACAATTATGCAAATATGGATCGTTTCGAGGAAGCTGAACGGGCACTTGTGACCTATCTGGAGGAAGACCCGCAGGGCCAGTTCATGACCGAAGCCGAAGAGATGATGGAGCTTCTGTATTACGAGCTGGATCGCCCGGCGAAGTTGAATCGCATCAAGTCACGTAAAGGTGTCGTGGAGCATGATCAGGCAAGAGAATTGCTGGAGGAGGGGAAGTTTGCTCAGGCAGCGGAGCTGCTTGAAGGCATGTCCTCCGAATATCCGGATTATCTCGCTGCACGCAATAATCTGGCACTGGCCTATTATTATATGGGACTGTTTCCTAAAGCCAAGGAGACGATTGCAGAAGTGCTGGAGCAAGAACCGGGTAATCTGCATGCGCTCTGTAATCTGGCTATTTTCCATCAAAACGAGAATCGTACGGACCAAGTGCTGCTGTTGATCAAAAAACTGCGTGTGCTCGTACCCTTTGAGCACGAACAGGTGTACAAGCTTGCTACAACCATGGGCATCCTTGGCCAGCATGATGCAGCATATACCCATTTCCGCCGATTGCTCAAATACGAGGAAACGGCTGCTGATCCGGCCCTTGCGCATTATGCCGCGGTCGCGGCGTATAATACAGAGCGATATGATATCGCAGAGCGGCTCTGGCATCATGTGAACAAACTTGATCCGGGATCGGAAGTATCACGTTACTATCTCGCGGGTCTTGAAGAGGTGCGCGAAGGCTTAAAGGAGCCGCTGAAGCTCAGTTATCACTATCATCTTCCCTTTGACGAGCAATTCAAGCAATGGGAGAACTATAACAGCGGCATTCCTGAGGAGATGAAGAATGATCCACTGATTCGTTCCTCGTTCTTCTGGGCACTGCGACATGGTGATGCAGCGACCAAGCTGCAGGTTATTCATGCGCTGGGCATGATCGGTGATTATGAGGTGCAGCAGGCCCTGCAATCATTCATTGAGGAGCCTGGTGAAGAGCCTGCTTTGGTTAAGGCGGCACAAGGCGTTCTGAATGAACTGCAAGCGGCTGAATACGATGGTCAGGATGCCAAGAGTGCCAAGGCTAAGGTGTCCAGACTTTTGTCCAGTTCCAATTCCAGTTTCGGTGAGCCGCTGAAATCTGATCGTACATTGGACCATACTGAGTATAAAACGAATCCATCCAGTGCAGGAGCTTCACCCCACTGGCAGATCGTAGTCGATCGGGCGCTCCAGATGTCTGAGGCTCAGGCAGAGGTGCAGCAGGAGATGGAACGGTTGTGGACGGATTATGTATCCAGAGTACATCCAGAGTTGTCCAGCTCCAAGCAGATCGAAGGATGGGCAGCAGGCCTTGAATATTTGGCTTCCAAAAATAACAGCAGGCCCGTGACGTACCAGAGCATCGCGGAACGTTACGGCATATCCGCATCTACTGTCAGCAAGTATGCGAGACAGATTAATCTGATCTGCAATGTTGCGCCGCCGAACGCCTAGGGTCTGAATACTGTCATATGTTTAAGGATGCGTGACCAATGCCGTTGTCCTGAGGAGAAGGATACATTGACCGGGAAAACGGGTAAACTTAACGAGTGGGCCTCAAAATGCCTGTAGGATATCATCTTGGCAAGTTATTCGTGAGTAGAACACATTCTCAACCTGATGAAGGAGGCTGTATCTATATGTCTAAATACAGAACGATTGTGATCGGAACCGGACCTGCGGGGCTGACAGCGGCAATATATCTGGCTCGTGCAAATCTGAATCCGCTGGTGATTGAAGGACTTCAGCCGGGCGGGCAACTGACAACGACAACGGAAGTAGAGAACTTTCCTGGCTTTCCGCAAGGCATCATGGGACCGGAACTGATGGACAACATGCGCAAGCAGGCAGAGCGTTTTGGTGCGGAATTCAAGAACGGCTGGGTGGAGGAAGTTGACTTCAGCAAGCAGCCTTTTAAAGTTAGCGTTGGCGGTATCGGTGAGCTTGAGGCAGATTCAATCATCATCTCCACCGGTGCTTCGGCACGTTATCTCGGCATCCCGGGAGAGCAGGAGAATGTAGGACGGGGAGTTAGTACCTGCGCAACCTGTGACGGATTTTTCTTCCGTGGCAAAAAAATTGTTGTGGTCGGCGGCGGCGACTCCGCGATGGAGGAAGCCAGCTTCCTGACCCGTTTTGCAACAGACGTTACACTGGTTCACCGCCGGGATGAGCTTCGTGCATCGAAGATTATGCAGGATCGTGCTCGGAGCAATGAGAAGGTAAGGTGGGCATTGAACCGTACACCGCTTGAGGTTGTACCTGAAGCAATGGGTGTAAAAGGGTTGAAGGTGCGCAATAACGAAACTGGTCAGGAAGAGCTGATTGAAGCGGATGGCGTATTCGTAGCGATTGGTCACACCCCGAATACCGGTTTTCTTGGCAATGCAATCACACTGGATGAGCATGGCTATGTTGTAGTGAAACCAGGTACGACAGAGACGAATATTCCAGGTGTATTTGCTTGTGGTGATGTGCAGGATACGAAATATCGCCAAGCTATTACAGCCGCAGGCTCGGGATGTATGGCAGCGATGGACTGTGAAAAGTTCCTGGAGGGAAGCATCGTTCACGATTGGAGCGAAACGCTGAATAAGTAATACGCATGCCAGGCCTTTGGCTTGGCATAAGCTGGATATAAGGGACGACGGGAAGTCTCATACAATGAGAGAAGCCGGAGGGCTTCTCTTTTTTCAACAATGGACATGATATGGACATACATATAGGTTATATTAGCTGTGAGGTGAAGAATTTGGGGGAAATGATAAAAGAGTGGTTACAAAATGCAACAGTCAGGCGTTTTTTGATTTTACTGCTGTTTTGCTTGATTTTGTTCAGTATGGGGAGCATGCTCCATATGATTCTGCTGTTATTCCTAGTGACCTATGTTATGAACAGGCTGCAGCATCTGATTACACGAGGGTTGAACCGATTTTTTCCAATTAACTACAAATTTGTGGTTATCCTGCTTTATATGATTGTTATTGCCGGCATTGTGCTTGGAATATCAAGATATTCACCACGGATCGTTGATCAGGTTGTGCAGCTGACCAATGAAATTATGAAGTTCCTTGACACGGCGGATGGCGATAATTTTGCCTCCAAGATTGCTGGTTACCTGCAGTCCTTCGACATTAAAAATTATACGAATGAAGCATTGAAATACATTTTTGCCTTGAGTAAATGGCTGGAGTTTATTCTGCTGGTTATCATTTTGAGCTTGTTCTTCCTGTTGCAGAAGAAAGAGATTTATAAATTCACGTCCAAATTCAAAACGAGTAAAATCGGCTGGTTCTATAATGAAGTAGCATATCTGGGCGACAAGTTTGTATCTTCTTTTGGTAAGGTGATTGAAGCGCAGCTCCTGATTGCTGTATTTAATACGGTGCTGACAATGCTCGGCCTGTGGATTCTCGGGTATCCGTACCTGTTTGCCTTGACGATTATGGTCTTTCTGCTGAGTCTGGTGCCGGTTGCGGGCGTGATGATCTCCCTTGTGCCGCTTTGTCTGATCGGGTATCAGCTAGGCGGGCTGCAGATGAGTATCATCGTGATTATTATGATTATCATCATTCATGCCTTGGAGACGTATTTCCTCAATCCGAAGCTGATGGCGCACAAAACCAAACTGCCGATGTTCTACACCTTTATTGTGTTGATTCTATCGCAGCACTTTCTTGGAATCTGGGGATTGATTATCGGTATTCCCATCTTTGTGTTCATGCTCGACATTCTCGATGTCAACAAGATGGAGAGAACCGACGAGCCCGTGCGCGTTGAGTCGAAGCTGTAATTGATCTTTAAGATAGTTGACTCTGAATTGTTTGAAAAAGAATAAACGCCTCCAGTACTTTGCTGGAAGGCGTTTTTTGGTATCCCTGCACCGGAGGTGATGGGTAACATAAGAATTTGCTTTCTCACAGCCACCCCTTCTGTTCAGCTATGGCTACGGCTTCCATCCGGTTCTTGGCATTCAGTTTGGCAAAGGCCTCTGACAAATAGTTGCGCACCGTTCCATAAGACAGGTGCAGGGATTCAGCGATATGGTTGGCGTTCATGCCAGTGGCGGCCAGTCTCAGCACTTCCTTTTCCCGCTCTGTTAGTGGGTTAGCCGATTTGGCAGCACCAAACACAAGCTCGGGTGATACCTCGCGACCACCATTCATGACACGACGGATGGCTTCAGCCAAACGGTCACTGGGTTCGTCCTTGAGCAGGTAGCCTTGTACCCCTGCCTGTATAGCACGTTCCAGAAACCCCGGTCTTGCAAAAGTCGTGAGAATAATTATGCGACAGTTCAGTCCAAGCTGCTGTATGCGTTCAGCGACATCCAACCCACTTATAACAGGCATCTCAATGTCCATCAGACACAAGTCGGGCTGAAGTGAAATAATACGCTGCAAGGCTTCCTCTCCATTACCCGCCTCGCCAATCACTTCAAAATCATCCTCCAGATCAAGCAGAGAGGCTAAAGCACCCCGAAGCATACGCTGATCTTCAGCAATGAAAATACGAATCATGATGGTATCCCTCCTTGAAGTTCGTTTGCAACAATGGGGAGGAACAGTGTCAATTGGGTCCCCTGTGTATCCGAGTCTATCTGGAGGGAGCCATCAATCAGATGCAGCCGTTCCGACATGCCCTTCAGGCCATTGCCTTGATGCTGATTGCTTGGTATTCCTGTTCCATTATCCTGAATGGTAATATGAATTCCATCTACTTCTCGCATGAGTAAAATACGACTGCGGGTTGCTTTGCTGTGTTTCACGATATTAGTCACCGCTTCGAGCAAACATAAGCTGGCCATATTCTGCGTCAGATCTGGTATATCATTCGATACCTCCTGCGCGGCAGTCAACTCGAGTTCGATATTTGCGCTGCGCAGCATCTCCTTGGCATCAGCCAAGGCTTCGACAAGGCTGATCGCTCGCATATCGGAGACAAGCTGACGCACTTCCCGCAGGGCTGCTCTGGAAGTGCGTTCGATCTCGCGAGCTTCCTGGATCGCACGTTCCGGATTTTTGCCAATCAGCTTTGCCACCAGCTCACTCTTTAATGTAATTAACGAAAGCGTGTGCCCCATCGTATCATGCAGATCTCTCGCAATGCGCATCCGCTCCTCGCGTTTGATTAATTCCTTGATATGCTGTTGAGCCTCATCAAGTTTGGCTTCAAGCTGCTGCCGATCCAGCATGGTGCGAATACCGTAAGGAGAAATCAGCATGATGAGGTAAAATGGAGTGAAAAACAACAGCTGCTGGGAGCTGAGCTGGTTAAGAGCTATGGCCATAATGATCGGGATGGTCTGAATGATTGCAAATACCAACAGAAACACTCGAAAAATTCGCTTCCCGGTATACCACCCTATGAAGTTGGCCGTAAAAAAACCAAGAAAAAACATGTTAGGATCGATGATCATAGTCAGGATAAAAACACATAACATCTGCAAAATGAGCCAGTAGGAAAATAGAATGCGGCCTGCTGTCATATATAGCTGCCGATAGGTCAGGACAAATACAATAAAAGTCATAATTCCGATGTATTGTTCATGTCCACGAGCGTCTGCCAGGTAGTATAGAGGCATAGCTAAGTAAATCATCCAGATGTAAGGATAGATTCCGAATCGTTTAGGGAAAAGCTCAAATCCTCGAAGCATATACCGAGATTACGCCTCCTTCTGTCTGCTGCGGATATATGTGGATAGTAACATAAATGCCGCCAGATAACCTCCCAAAATAAGAATGTCCCGTAATTGCGGCTTGCCACCGCCAATGATGACCCATGCACCGTTGCCAAAACTGTAGGAGGGAAGCCAGCGTCCAATCTGTGCAAGCCAGCCTGGCATAACGTCAAGCGGCATCCACATGCCTCCAAGCAAGGCGAGAGAGAGGTATAAGGCGTTGCTCAATCCGCTTGCGGTATCCACTCGGCGCAGCGTCCCGATACAGGTGCCGAGAGCAAGAAAGGGCAGAGAACCGGCAAGAATCCATAATGCAGATATGATCCACTGCGAGAAGCTGAGCGAGACGCCGTTAATCAGATAACCGGACGTAAAGATGACGATAATCGAGCATATATGGATGAAAGTCTGGCCTATCATTTTGCCGCCGAAATAAATAGAGTTTGGCAGCGGTGTGACCCTGAGGTAGGTAACCCACCCGTGAGCTCTTTCTTGTACGAGGCGAATACCGAGTGTCATGATCGACGAACCCATCACACTGAAGCAGGTCATGGACATTAGATAATGAGCATTCCATTTCTGGGCATCTACAGCATCGGTTGTAAATATACGTGTATATAGTACGTAGAACAGCACTGGAATCAGCAAGGACCAAAACACAAAATAGACATTACGAATCATACGAATCATCTCTGCACGGGATTGAGCAATTAACATGGACATTATTGTTCCTCCTCCTTAACGTTACTCAGCATGGACGCATAGGCGTCTTCCAGTTGTCCTGCCTCAATGCGGATGTCCTGAACAGGAAGCTGCATCGTTATGATCTGACGAATCAAAGCGTCTGTATCTTTGCTGTGGAGAATGCACCGATGGTGATGATACTGCACTTGATCCACGCCCGGTATTTTTTTGATCAAGTTGAGATGTGGCGCTGCGGCTGTATCCACGGTTTCTTTAGGAGTTGATTCGCCATCCAGCTCAAGAAAAGGTGTATAGGTAAAGGACAAGGTTCGCTTGGTCATTCCATTTTTGATTTGTTCCGGTGTGCCGTCAGCAGCAATAGTGCCTTCATTGAACAATATAATCCGATCAGCTGCTTCGTCGGCTTCCTGCAAATAATGTGTGGTAAAGATCACGGTTTTCCCTTGTTTCGCAAGTGCGCGGATCTGCGCCCAGAATTGTCTGCGAGTCTCGGAATCCAGGCCTACCGTGGGCTCGTCGAAAAAAAGAATGTCGGGGTTGCCAGTCATGGCCAACGCAAAATTCAGGCTGCGCTTCTGTCCACCGGACAGCTTTTCTGCTCTTCGGTTCAGATCATTGGGTGACAGGCCGGTTAATCTCTCCAATGCTGCTGTGTCCAGTGGAGCTGCATAATAGCTTTGTACCATACGAATCATCTCGCGTACGGTAAGAAAGTCCATAACACTGACATCCTGCATCATGACACCAATCCGCTGCAGGACCTGCTTGTGACCTGGAGGCATGTCAAGGATTCGGATGTTGCCCGAAGAAGGGCTGGTGAGGCCCAGCATCATTTTAATCGTTGTTGTTTTACCCGCACCATTAGGGCCGAGAATAGCAGTAATCGAACCTTGAACAATTTCAAGCGAAACTTCGCGGACAGCTGATTTGTTTCCAAACTGCTTGCTAACATTATCCAATGTAATGATGGTCTTCTTATGTGAATTCTTCATGTATAATCACGTCCTTTGTCTGATCAATGGGATACATTCATCTTACCTGTGAGGACGTGAATGGTTTAGTAAGCATTGTCATGAATATCAGATGACAATTGTCATTTTTCATGAATGGAACGAGTGATGATGATATATCATGAGGTGAGGCCTCCCTTTCTATTAGGGAGGAGAGAGAGCCTGCGTTTTAAGTAGATAAAAGCAGGATGTATGCGTATTCAAAAAAATGTGTGACATCGTTCACAATACCGCAGGAACTGGGTATGTCGAGAGGTCTTCTCGTCTTGACCCCGGCGTATCCTTCAATTATAGTTGGTACGTAGGACTAAACTATTTTAGATAGATAAAGGTGGCTTGCAGCATGTCTGAGAAAATCTACGTTGGGGTCGATCTCGGCGGAACAGCAATCAAGGTCGGTATATGTGATGATCAAGGTCAGCTTATGCATACGTATGAAGGACCGACTGAAGTGGATCAGGGCGTTGACACGGTTATCGCCAACATCGAGAAGTATGTCCGTCATATCATTGCCGAATCGCTATACAGCTGGGAACAGCTTGAAGGTGTCGGTGCAGGAGTTGCCGGTTTCACGAATGTACGCGAGGGAATTATTGTTCATGCCCCTAACATTGGATTTCGGAATGTTGCCATTCGTTCGGTTCTGGAGGAACGACTGGGCAAGCCTGTCAAAATAGATAATGATGCGAACGTTGCTGCTCTTGGTGAAGCCTGGGCAGGAGCTGGCAAGGGCGTAGATGACTGTGTATGCTTTACACTCGGCACAGGCGTTGGTGGTGGTCTTATCCTGAATGGGAAAATTTATCAGGGCTTCTCGGGTATGGCGGGAGAGCTGGGCCACATCAGTGTGGTGCCTGATCTGGAGGCGATCAAGTGCGGCTGTGGTAAAATGGGATGTGTAGAGACGGTATCCTCGGCAACAGGTATTATTCAGATGGCCAAGGATGCTGTCGAGCGCGGTGACCATACATCGCTTGCACTGGTAGACAAGATTGCTGCCAAGGAAGTGTTTGATGCAGCCAAAGCAGGCGACGAAGTAGCGCTGCGTATTGTCAAGCGTGCGGCCTTCTATCTGGGTAAAGCGATGGCAACTGTTGCAGCTGTGCTGAATCCTGAATTGTTCATTGTTGGCGGCGGTGTCTCCAAAGCGGGTGACTTCCTGTTTGATGAGATTCGTACAGTATTCGCGCAACTGACTCCGGAGCCGCTGCAGCAGGGTGTTCAGATTCTGGAAGCTACACTGGGTAATAATGCAGGTATCGTAGGTGCTGCAGGTCTTCTCTTGCGTTCGTAGTAACCTCGTAACAAGATCATCCGACAGCAATATGATAAGGAGGGGACATTTATGCTTGAAGGTGAAGGCTCACCGGGCACAGGCGCCACGCTCATTATCATTACGGGCATGTCCGGAGCGGGTAAAACGATAGCTGTACAAAGCCTGGAGGATCTGGGTTTTTTCTGTGTAGACAATTTACCGCCTGTTTTGATTCCCAAATTTGCAGAGTTGATTGAACAATCAAATGGTAAGATTGGCAAGGTAGCACTGGTCATCGATCTGCGGGGACGTGAATTCTTTACTGCATTGTCTGAATCATTGAACTACATTAAAGATCATTTTACGATTCACTGCGAAATTTTGTTCCTGGATGCCACCGATTCTGTGCTCGTGCAGCGCTATAAAGAGAGCAGACGCAGACATCCGCTGGCACCGGAAGGCATGCCGCTGGATGGCATCAAGCTGGAGCGCAAGATGCTGGAGGAGCTCAAAAACTCGGCAACCCAGGTGCTGAATACGAGCACGATGAAGCCTGCTCAGCTGAAGGAGCGCATCATTTCACGTTTCTCCCATCTGGAGAGCCGGATGTTATCGGTGAACATTACGTCCTTCGGATTCAAATACGGTATCCCGATTGATGCAGATCTCGTATTTGATGTTCGTTTTTTACCGAATCCGCATTATATTGATCATTTGCGGCCGAATACGGGGCAGAATAGTGAAGTATACGAATATGTTATGAAATGGCCTGAAACGCAAGCGTTTCTGACCAAGCTGCTGGATATGCTGCATTTTCTGATTCCGCAATACCGGAAGGAAGGCAAAAGCCAGGTTATTATTGGAATCGGCTGTACCGGAGGCAAGCATCGTTCGGTAGCAATATCGGAATACTTGGGCAAAATGCTCGGCAGCAGCGAGACTGAAGCTGTTACCGTAAGCCATCGCGACGCCGACCGGGACCGTCATTGAAGAGGGTGAAGGGATGAAAGAGGCCGGACCACGAAGAGAACGTCCGAGAATCGTTGTAATGGGCGGTGGAACCGGATTATCGGTGATGCTTCGCGGTTTGAAGGAAAAACCGATGGATATCACGGCCATCGTTACGGTTGCAGATGATGGTGGAAGTTCAGGCATCCTGCGCAGTGAGCTGCAAATGCCGCCCCCTGGTGACATTCGTAACGTGCTTACCGCGCTGGCAGATGTTGAACCGCTGCTCTCAGACATGTTAAAATATCGTTTCAATACAGGCGCTGGGCTTGCAGGCCACAGCCTGGGCAATCTCATATTGGCTGCAATGACGGATATATCAGGCGACTTTGTGACCGCTGTGCGGGAGCTTAGCCGCGTGTTTGCCGTTAGGGGTCAGGTGCTCCCGGCAGCTGGTCAGGCGGTTGTGCTGCATGCGGAGATGGAGGATGGTTCCATTGTTACAGGCGAGTCCAAAATTCCTGAAGCAGGCGGACGCATTAAACGGGTTTTCCTTGAACCGGATCACGTGGAGCCGTTGCCAGAAGCGGTAGAGGCGATTCGCCAAGCGGATGCGATTCTGATCGGCCCAGGCAGTCTATATACAAGTATCCTTCCCAATCTGCTTGTACCCAAGCTGGCAGAGGCCGTTGTTGAAGCAGATGCAGTGAAGATGTTTATCTGTAATGTGATGACACAGCCGGGAGAGACGGATAATTACACCGTGAGCGATCACCTTGTAGCGGTTCAGGAGCATATCGGTCATCAGCTCTTCGACTATGTGATCGTAAACAATGGTGAAATTCCGCTGCAAGTGCAAAATAAGTATGCGGAAAAAGGTGCAAAGCCGGTTGTGCTTGATATGAATGTACTGAAAAGCTCGGGTTATCAGGTAGTTGCAGATACGCTTGTTCTGTTCAAAACCTATCTGCGTCATGATGCCGACAAGCTTAGTCATCACATTTACCAGCTGGTTCAAAATTGGATGTTACGGAAGAGGTGAAGTCTCATGTCATTTGCAGCACAAACTAAAAAAGAATTAACGATGATTGAAAGCGAACCGTGCTGCGAACAGGCGGAACTTTCAGCCCTCATCCGTATGCTCGGTGCAGTGCAGTTATCGAATAAAAAAGTCATCTTGGATATTTCGACAGAGAATGCTGCCATTGCAAGACGGGCATACTCTCTGCTTAAAAAGCATTTTCAAGTGCATACAGAATTGCTGGTACGCAAGAAAATGCGGCTGAAAAAGAACAATGTATATATTGTTCGTGTTCCGTCAATGGTGCAAGAGATTCTGAAGGAGCTGCATATTGTTTCCGAAGGGTTCCTGTTTACGCCCGGCATCAACGAAGAGCTGCTGGAGAAAAACTGCTGCAAGCGGGCCTATCTTCGCGGTGCATTTCTGGCTGGCGGATCAGTAAACAACCCGGAGGGTTCGTCGTACCACCTGGAGATTGCGTCGATGTATGAGGAGCATTGCCAGGCTTTGGTTGATCTGGCGAATGAATTTCATCTCAATGCCCGGTGTATAGAAAGGAAAAAAGGATTCATCCTATACATTAAGGAAGGCGAGAAGATCATTGAGCTGCTCAGCATCATCGGTGCACACCAGGCTTTGTTCAAGTTCGAAGATGTTCGTATCATGAGGGATATGCGCAACTCAGTGAATCGGATCGTGAACTGTGAGACAGCCAATCTGAACAAAACAATCGGAGCGGCTGTCAGACAGATTGACAATATTCGTTTACTGCAAAAGGAAGTGGGCCTCGAATCGCTTCCAGATAAGCTGCGTGAAGTGGCAGAGGTAAGACTTGCCCATCCCGACATCAACCTGAAGGAAGTTGGCGAATTGCTGAAAGGCACTGTGAGCAAATCAGGTGTGAACCATCGCCTTCGGAAGATTGATGAGCTTGCTGAGAAAGTGCGCGCAGAACGTTATAGCTGAAGGTTGAAATGAATCATTTAAGTTTAAGGTTTGTTATGACCTTATCAGGTCATTGCAGGTTGCTCGTGCGGGTGAAGGAGATGCTTCGGCATCGGCTTTCTGCCTAAGTCCGGGGGCTGCGTTTTTTCTTCTAGTGTCCTGCACGGGTTAATGGTATAATGTTGTATAAATATAATTGTGTATTTAATGTCCAGATTTCATAATAGGGGGTAAGTTTCTATGACAAAGCACCCGGTAGTTGTCCGTTTGAAAACGGGTCTCCATGCCAGACCTGCAGCACTGTTCGTTCAAGAAGCGAATAAGTACTCATCTGAAGTGTTCGTCGAGAAGGACGATAAAAAAGTGAATGCTAAAAGTATTATGGGAATTATGAGCCTTGCGATCAGCACGGGTACGGAAATCCATATCAGTGCAGAGGGCGCGGACGCCGATCAGGCTGTAAACGCTTTAGTTAGTCTGGTTAGCAAGGAAGAGCTCGAAAACCAATAAGCATAAAAGTTGAGCTTGTTTTAAATGTGATGAAGAAGTCCCGCAAGGGGCTTTTTTGCGTTATATATAAGTTGAACCAAGGACGTTCACACGTGCACTGAGAGATAATTTTGTATGTTATCGGCGCCGTCAAGTGCAACATTATGGAATTTGTCCCGTCTGTTAAGGTATCAAATCGCTTCAAGTTTGAGAAGTTAAATATGAGGAGGTTAATCGCAATGGGTAAACAATGGATGAAACCGTTCGGCGCGGTACTGGTGGCAAGCTCTTTATTAGTTGGAGGTACAGCCTGGGTTGCACCAGGAAACTACGCATACGCGGCAGAGGTTCAGGGAGTGCAGCAAAATGTAATCAATGTCGTAGGTAAGGGTGAAATTCAGGTGAAGCCGGATATTGCCTACCTGTCCATTGGTGTGAACAGTACTGCAGAAACTGCGGCATCAGCGCAGAAAGCAAACGCAGCTAAAATTCAAAAGGTGACCAACCTGCTGAAAAACACTTGGAAGATCAGTGCAGATGATATTCAAACAAGCCAGTTCTACGTGCAGCCGAACTACACGTACAGTGAAAAAGACGGGCAAAAGATCAAAGGGTATACGGCTCATCACACATTGACTGTGACGTATCGTGATATGGACAAGATTGGTGAGTTGCTGGATGCAGCTTCACAGGCAGGAGCCAACAATATCGAGAATGTGCGTTTCACAGTAGAGAATCCGGAGAAATACGAATCCGAAGTGATTGCTAAGGCAGTAGCCAATGCAGATGTGAAAGCCGGAGCAATTGCTAAAGCAGTTAAACGCCAGCTTGGAGCAGTTCTTTCGGTAAGCCAACCGGATGGTAACGTTCCTGTACTCTATGCGAATGAATCGCTCATGTCTTCAGCGAAAAGTGATTCAAATGCAGGTACGCAGATCGAAGCGGGGCAGGTTAAAGTGAGCACCGTTCTTAATATCACGTATGAGATGAAATAAAAGCTTCTGACGATACCTGACAAAATGGTTAAATATGAAGAATTTAAAAAAATGACAAAGATGCTGTCCCTCGGGGAGGCCACTGAAGAACTAGCAGTTTTTCTACAGATGTTATTTAGTTTACAGAAAAGAAGACATTCGTACCGAATTTCGGAACGAATGTCTTCT
>NZ_JACHKG010000045.1:0-37605 GCF_014203995.1 Paenibacillus sp. JGP012
CGGACACCCTTGCCCTTGGCTAACAGTTCCTACTGCCAAGCCTGTAGCGGACTTTCACCGCCAAGTTATCGCCCGTGCCGGGCGCACTATAAAAAAGCACCCCTTCCAACGATACCCACCTCTGGTATCCTTGCAGGAATGCTTCAGCTTTAATTTTAAATTTATGCGCTTATTTTCACACTTTTGCTCTGTCCTAATCTTGTCCCTGCTCTTGTCTATCTTGTCCATACTCTTGTCTGTTCCCTAGTGTAACCTTATCCTTACCACTAAGTGCTTACTATCACCATTCGTTCTTGTCTATCCTTATCTAGCCTTGTCTACCCTTAATTGCTCTTATCCTTGCTCTGCCCTTGTCGTTGCCTTTACTCTTCTTATTCTATCCCTTACCTTCCCCTAAGCTTCCTTCGCTCCCAGCCTACTCCAACCCCGACTGTGCCTTCGTGAGCAGTTTCCCACCTTGAAAAGCAATCACGGCATTGGCACCATTGCCACCTGTGCCTTTATAGTTATACACGACCATGTTCTCCGCTTCACTTAGCGCTTCACCTTCGCCGCCGAGAATTTCGATGACCTCTTCCACGGACATGCCAACCTCCAGCTTCTCATACTGGGAAAACGTAATCAGCACCCCGTCCCCTTTTCCGGCGGAGCCGTTATTGCCCGCGCTGGTCGGTGTCTGACCGTTCACACCTTGTCCAGCAGCAGGGAGAGCTGCATCAAGTTCTGTCAGCTTTTTCTCCAACGCAGCAATTTTCTGGGCCTGTTCATCACTTTTAATGCCCTGTTCGGTGAGCTTTTTCTCCAGCCCCGCGATTTTGTCCTGCAGCGCACTCGTGTCTACAGGTGCAGCCGGAGTACCCTCCGATCCACATGCGGACAGGATCAGCATGGATAAGGCCAAACTGGTTCCGCCAAGTACCTTTTTCTTCAACAGATTCATCTTGAATCCCTCCATTTTCAGATTAGCCAGCCGATTCTCACGTTATACAGCTGTTATTTGCATCAACGATCTATGTAAACACATTGACATTAGTTTACCATACAGGCTAACAAATGTATCTGCGCCTTTGGCTCCGGGACTTCCTGAGTAGAAGCACCCAAGCATTCAACCAATTTTACATATTAACACTGGTATGCACCCCACGCCAAACAAAGACTCGTTTCTAAAAATATACCCGTTTGCCCTCGTGCCCGTTCCCTGTGCAGCATCAATATAAAAAGAGTGGTCAGAATTTCTGATCACTCTCTCTATGAATAACTGTTTCCGTATTGCCTTTAACTAAATCATCGCTTCAGCCAAGCCAACACAACAGCCCATTCCACAATGCAATGTGAGAATCACCGTCATAACCGCCTCAAAGCCTTACTCCGGCTTATCCGTCAGCTTCACCGATACTTTCTCGGCTTTGCCGTCCCGATAGAATGAGACCTCTAACGTATCACCGATCTTTTTCTTATCGTACAGGAATTTACGCAGATCGAGCGTAGAGGTAATTTTTTGCCCGTCAAATTCCGTAATGACATCATTCAGCTTCATACCTGCCTCGGATGCCGGCCCGGAAGCCTCCAGTACAACTACACCACTGTCCACGTGCGATGGCAGCTTCAGGTCTTTACGCTGTTCATCATCCAGTGGAGCATATGGATTACTCAGATCAACGGTGTATACCCCCAGATAAGGACGGGACACTTTGCCGTTCAGAAGCAATGAATCCACCGTTTTCATCACTTCATTCATCGGAATCGCAAAGCCCAGACCCTCCACGCCTGTATCCGAGATTTTCATCGTATTGATGCCTACGACTTTCCCGTCCAGATCAACCAAAGCTCCGCCGCTGTTGCCTTCGTTAATCGCCGCATCTGTCTGAATAACATTTTGCTCCCAGTCGTACACACCGTCCTGGTTGATGGATACGGGCAGAATACGATCCGTATAACTCACAATTCCGGAGGTCAGCGTACCGCCGAGACCCAGCGGATTACCGATGGCCAGCACCGTCTGTCCGCGCTGCAGCTTGCTGGAATCACCAATTTCCGCTGCTGCACCCAGTCCTTTATCCTCTGTCGACAATACCGCGATATCGCTCACCCGGTCCTTGCCCACCAGTTTGGCTTTATGGGTTTCCCCGTCCACGGTCACGATCTCCAGATCACTGGCGCCCTCCACAACATGGTGATTGGTCATAATGTAGGCTTTGCCATCTTCTTTTTTGAAAATAACCCCGGAGCCCAGCGCGGAATCCTCCATGGACAGGCTGCTGCCTGTTTTATGATTCACGATGCTGACCACCGAAGGACGCACCTCTGCCGCAGCCGTGATAATGCGGTCGTATGGATCAGCCGCCTGTGCTGTCTGTGCCACTCCAGCGCCTTGACCGGCAGCATTCGCCAAAGGCAGCTGTGCCGAGGGCTGGCTAATGAAGCTGAACAACGTAACCGTCACGATGGAGCTGATCACCGAACTGATGACCGCTACCTTGACGGTCGAACTGATCTCCGAGCGTGACCTGCGCGGATTACTCCAGCGATCACGAGTGCGTCGTCCTCCTCCCGGACGGATAATCTGAAGTTTGCCTTTCTGTTCAGGTTCGGCGCGTCTTGATACCTTGGTTGAATAAAAATCATCTCCAAACAATCCCATCGTGATCCTCTCCCCTTCGTTGTCACGCATCAAGACCCTGACTGCCGCCCAGTTATTACATGAAAAAAGAGAAGACTCCCCCTGTTCCCCATGCTTTTTTTGCATTTTCACAAAATGGTCCTGTACTTCGCCTCATCCCGGAATCATCCCGGGCACGAGCTTTATATACAACAGAATGGCATTCCATCCTGTATGCTCTATCAATCATGCTCTCGCATGCTGCGAGATTCGAGATTCCATTTCATACGCAAAACAGCCAAAATCACAATGCTCCTTATTATACTAAACACTTTAAATCCCAAAAAGTTGCATAATTACGTAAATAAACGTAAATTCTCGCGAATAACTCACTTAACAATAAAGGTCCATAGTATTTATCACCACAAAACCTGGTCCCCTAAGCGTGCTTTTTGCTAAATGACCAAACTTTTTCATTTGCCGTTCATCATCAGAACAACGCCCGAACAGCTACAGCTTTAGCATACACACCCTGCCCGGAGAATGTTAGCGGCAAAAAGAGGAATGTTTTCCACCAAGCCTGACTACAATAATAGTAAAAGAACAATTCAGAGCTTCATAGAACGAAGGAGGATTCCACAATGGAACGCACGCGAACACTCACTGCTATGGACGAAGTGCACATGGCGGCCAAGCTGGCCGATCTCAAAGAAGAGCATTATCGCAACACACTGGCGCTCAGCACCATCATTGAATTACTTATAGATAAAGGCATACTGACCCGTGAGGAAGTAGAGCTCAAAGCCGCCGAACTGGACAGCTTTATGGCTCACCCACCCTATCCCATGGTGTAGGACGATCATAATACGTATCACAGAGCTTGAACTCATGATCCCGATAAAAACAGCCCCGGCTTTCCATCGCATCACGCACCGACATTTTTGCCAAGTCCATCATATTGTGATCCCGGCTGAGATGTGCCAGATACGTGCGCTTGATGCGTCCGTTCATCAGTTCACTAAGCGCCGCACCTGCGGCTTCATTCGACAAATGCCCGATGTCACTTAGAATCCGGCGCTTGGTGTTCCACGGATATCGTCCCATGCGCAGCAATTCGACATCATGATTCGCCTCCAGCACGAGCACATCCGAGTCGGAGATCGCATCGCGAACCTTGTCACTCATATAACCGAGGTCTGTCGCCACGGACAGCTTCTCGCTTCCATCATCGAACGTGTAACCTACCGGTTCAGCCGCGTCATGCGAAATGCCGAAGGATTCCACGCGCAGCGAGCCGAAATCATGCTTTTCACCCGTTTCAAATATCCGCCGGTTCTCCTCGGGAATGGCTCCGACTGACTTTTCCAATGCCGCCCACGTATTCGTGTTTGCATAGATCGGTAAATTATATTTCCGAGATATCGCGCCTAGTCCTTTAATATGATCCGAATGTTCATGTGTTACCAGAATGCCGTCCAGTTCCGTCCCCGAAATCTCCCGTTCCAGAAACAGTGCCTCCAGCCGCTTCGCGCTGAGACCCGCATCAATCATGAGTGAGGTACCCCCATGCTGAATGACCGTGGCATTACCTGTCGAACCGCTGGATAACACCGTAAAATATATCCCCATAACGCATTACTCCCCTGGTTTGTCTGACTTGGGACTGAATACATCCCCGCTGATGCCCTGCACGTACAACACTTCGCCACTTTCCAGCACGAACCGCCACGCCGGCATCGCTACCTGTATATCTGAATTGAACAACTGGCCGTAGTAGCCCAGCTGAATATCCTTCACAATTGCATCGTTTGGCAAAAAGTTTTCGATCAGCGTTCCCAGCGCCTTCGACGCCGGAAGCACCTGCTGATCGCTCTCCTCGGCGGTCGTAATCCGCACCGGAGTCTGATGATATCCCGTGATTTTCTGATCGCTGTAGAACAGCTCCAGACTCACGTTAAAGAGCGGCCACTTTCCGTCCACCAGCGGGTGGAGCACAAAAGCCCCATCCTCAGCCATCAGCTGGTCCAGCCGGTACGTGCCGATTTGCGGAATCTCCGCCTGAAGCGCATCGGCCAGCTCGCTTGGCGAGAAAATCAGCTTGCTGTCCACAGGCTGCTCCAGCTCTACTTCAATACCGGACTTGTCCTCTTCGATAAACTCATAGGACAGCTTCGGCAGCTTCGGCGTCTCGTTCGGAATTGGCGCCAGCACCTGGATGCCCTTCTCTTCCATAGCCCGCTGCGTATTATCCGCGAGTGAGGTGAAGTCCAGATTGGCTCCTGCCGTCTCTCGCGCATCCATCCAGATCTGATACCCCAGCACCAGATTCAGCAGCAGAAAAGCATAAATTAATACATTTTTCGCTCGTCCCCAATCCAGAACCTTCACCTCCTCTTCTGTTTAATCACTTCAGGCTAACGAATCATAGGAGCCTTATTTGACCCATTTTCCGCTCGTTTTAATTCTAACGATTCAGAGAAGCCTTATTTCGCGAGTCATCACATGATTTCACCATTTTTAGCCCATTATTACCGAAATAGCGTCACCAGGAATCGTTAGATTCCCCAACTCCCCCAAATCCGTCATTTAGCGTCTCTGTGATTCGTTAGAATTCGGCACAACAGCACAGCACGGATGAATGCCCTGATTTACTCCAAAACCCAACAGCCAACATCGAACATTCAACATCATGCCCCACTATGTTCCTGCCTGCATCGCATCCACTCTTCCTGCTATGCTCCTGCATAACAGCTAGGATACCGTTGTTTCCTCGCCGTTTCCGAACCGGATCACCCAGACAGGGATCAGCCGCAGGCCGTCCTCCATTGCTGATGTACGATAGGCCGGGTACACGTCCACAACTTTGCGATTTTCGCCAGCTACCTTTCGGATCAGATTTTTGAGCTTGTCCCCGCCAGGCAGCTTGATCGACTTCTTCGTTTCCGCACCCTCGTTCAAATATTCCAAAGATCGCTCATAACTCGACACCGTCTCCTGCTGCATCTCCATATTGATCGTGCCAAAGCGAAACTGCATGGAATCCATGATTGGAAAACTGCCATAATACTGCTGGAACTGCAGCTGCGTTTTATTGTCCGTCGACCTCAGCATCATGCGAGAGCGCCCTTTCCAGCCGCCGTGCTGGTTTACAAAATCGACCGCCGACAGCGCATCCTTGGACGCATCACTCTGTCCCGCAGGCGGTGCTGCCGGGTCCGTATAGCTGATCCAGCGCTGAAATTGTTTCACTTGCAGACTGCGTTTGCTGTCGGTATAAATCTCTGACCCATCCTTTTCCCGAATATTCCGGGTCATGCTTGGATCAAAGAACAGACTTCGCTGCATCTGCTCCACCGTGAACTGGCCTGTCGGCACATCGGCCTCAATTGCATCCAGTGCCTGTGCAGGAATATAATACCCGCCTTCCATCAGCGTGTACGGTGTCCAGCTTGTCCCAAAATCAACGTGCTGCTGCACATCCTGCACCGTCAAATCCGCCTGCGCAGCCTCATAGACCACATCGCCCTTGGCACTGAAGAACAGCGCATGTGCCTTCGTATCATTCGGGGTTGTATATATAGCAATACGATTGATCGTCTCTCCCTGAAAAAGAGTATCCGTACCCAGACGCATCACTCGCTGCAGCAAAGCAACGGGCATGCCCTCTTTAAAAGATAACTCAAACCCCGGGCTTTCCTTGCGAATCTGATCCCAATTGACCGACTGCACATTGCGGCGCTGGAAATCCTCGAACGTCCGGCCTTTTAACCTGGAATAGATGAGCTGATAGAACGTGTTGCCAGGGTAAAACACGGTATGTTTGTCCTGCCCCATATGAATAATCATCTGATCCGGAAAAATTAATTCCTCAATGCTGCGCTCCTGACCCATATTTTCCGTCTTCACATAATTTGTTTCCGAGGTCACGATCGAATCGCCACCTCCCGGCAAACGATAGATCAGGAAGTAGCTTTGTACCAGACTTGCTGCGACAAGAGCAGCGAGCACCAGAGATTTAATCCGTTCCTTCAAGGTGCTCACCCCCTTTATCACGCATTGGCAGTGTAAAAGTTACCGTTGTGCCAACGTCAACCTCGGATTCCAGTGAGATGCTGCCGTCATGGGCCCTTACAATTTCCCGGGCAATGGACAGTCCGAGCCCGGTGCCGCCCATGCTGCGAGAACGTGCTTTATCTACACGATAGAATCGCTCGAATATGCGATCCAGATCCCGCTGCGGAATGCCCATGCCCGTATCCGATACGGAGATGGCCAGCGTATGCTCATCACTGCGCCGGGCAGCGATCGTAATCGTGCCGCCCTCGAGCGTATATTTCAGCGCATTGGATACGACATTATCCAGAACCTGATCAATCTGATCACGGTCCAGCGGCACGGGCGGAATATCATTTTCCACAGACAGCACAGACTGAATGTCCTTCTGATGCATCTGGAAGGAGAAACGATCGGTTACTTCCTCCAGCATTTCCAAAATATCAATTGGCTGCTTCCGCAGCAGTGCTTCCTTCGAATCCAGCCTGGACAAGTGAAGTAGGTCCGTCACCAGACGAATCATCCGCTCCGTCTCATTCTGAATGACACCAACAAAACGTCCCGCAAGCTGCGGATCCTCCAATGCCCCATCATCCAACGCTTCAGCATAACTCTTGATCGTGGTCAGCGGTGTACGCAGCTCATGTGATACATTGGCCACGAATTCACGCCGCGACGCCTCCAGCTCCTCCTGCTCCGTTACATCCTGCAGCACCGCAATCGTGCCCGTGATTCCAAGCTCACGCCGATGAACGGGAGTGAACGTCATACGAATTACCACCGGCTCCTCCTGACCTGCCGGGGCAATCTGGAGCAGCGTAGAACCAGTAAAACCGCTCGCCAGAGCTTCCGCATCCTCTGGATCAATGCCGAGCAGAACGGCAAAATGCCTGCCTTCAATGTCGGATGGGCGCATGCCAAGAATGCTGCTGGCACGGCGATTCACCAGAATCACTTTGCCGAACTCATCGGTCGCAACAACCCCATCACTCATGTTGGTCAGAATGGAGGTCAGCTTCTCCTTCTCTTCTTCGTTCTGGGAAAGAGCGTCACGCAGTCTGCTTGTCATATAATTGAACGCACGGCTAAGCTGACCAATCTCGTCTGTGCCAAATACCGGTGTCTGCTGATCAAAATTCCCCTCAGCCACCGCCGTTGCCCGTCTCGTCACTTCCTTGATCGGCTGCGTAATTGTATGAGACAGAATGACCCCCAGCACCGCGGTTAATACCAGAGCAATCAGAATGCCGGAGATGAAAATTTTGTTGATGCCCTCCATCGTCGCGTACAGCTCGTTCATCGAAGCGGCGATGTAGACCGCTCCAATAATTTTGCCGCCGGATAATACCGGCTTGGCCACAACCTTTTTGCGAACATTATCCTCATCTACGATATATTCCTCATTGTCCCGAATGCCCTGCAGCGCACGGCTGACTACGGTCTGAGTGTTTTTGCGTCCGATATAGTCGGAATGTGAACTTAGCGAGGTGGTGAGAACCTTGCCGCTGGCATCCAGCACTTGAATCTCGGCACCGTTAATGTTGAACAGATTGTTCACCAGCACCCGCAGGTTCTCCGTTTTGTCCTCGCCAGCCTCCGCTTCTCCACCAGCCATCGTCTCACCTACCAGAACGGACAGCATCTCCGCCCGGGCCTGCAAATCCTCCGTGAAGTTGCTGGTGAGCGAGTTCTTCATCGCACTGACAAAATAAACGCCGATCAATTGCATCGCAATCAGAATCAGCAGCACATAGATAATAATCAATTTCGCCTGAATCGTTCGAAAGAACGAAAATCGCGCGAATCGGCCCATTATATCCCCACGCTTTTGGCACTGCGCACGAGATAACCAAGCCCCCGGCGAGTCAGAATCGTTTCCGGCTTGCTTGGATTTTCTTCAATCTTCTCCCGCAGCCTGCGGATGGTCACATCCACCGTACGTACGTCACCAAAATATTCGTATCCCCATACAGCCTGCAGCAGATGCTCCCGTGTCATCACCTTGCCGGAATGCTTGGCCATATAATATAACAGCTCATATTCCCGATGCGTCAGATCAAGCGGCTCGCCGCCCTTGTAAGCCGTATACATATCCATATCAAACGCCAGATCAAACAGCCGCAGCACCTGTTTCTCTGATTCCTCCGGCGCTTCTACAATCGCTGTTGGCTTCTGCTGTCTGCGCATCTGGGCCTTGACTCGTGCAAGCAGCTCCCTTGTACTGAACGGTTTGGTGACATAATCATCGGCACCCAGCTCCAGACCGAGCACTTTGTCGATCTCCCCGTCTTTGGCTGTCAGCATAATAATCGGCATCTCCAGATGAGCCCGTACCTCGCGGCACACATCCATCCCGTCCTTGCCCGGAAGCATCAGATCCAGAAGCATCAGATCGGGTTTTTCGGATAACGCCAGTTCTACCGCACGAATACCATCAAATGCGCAGATGACCTCGTAACCCTCTTTTTCCAGATTAAACTTCAGAATGTCTGCGATGGGCTGCTCGTCGTCCACTACCAAAATCTTTCCCTGCATCGGCTGAATTCACCCCTATATCCTGCTTGATCCGCCAACTGGCGCTGTCTCTCTAATCTATTTTGATAGTCTATAAATCCATATCGGTTTGTTGACTATAGTCAACGATCTATACTCTAGTTTAACATACCTGAGGCACGGTCACATCCTGCTCGGGCCCTTGGAAGCCGTTTCCTTTAAAAATATTTCACATCAAAAAACAAGGCCAGCTGTACAGCTAACCTTGTTCCCATGTCAGCATCACATATGCGATGCCTTTGCTTTACAATTAATTCAGATAGGTCATCGGGTTTTCGGCAATGCCGTTTTTGAGAATCTCGAAATGCAGATGTGTTCCCGTGGAACGCCCTGTATTTCCCATTACACCGATGCTGTCACCTTTCTCAACCACTTGGCCAACGTTTACACCAATGCTATCCAAGTGACCATATAGTGTTTCGTATCCGTTACGATGGTTAATAATGATGACATTCCCATAACCGTTCTTCTGTCCTGCAAAAGTAACTACACCCTCATCCGCAGATTTGACATCACGGTTACCGACCAGATCAACACCTTTGTGCTGACGGCCCCAACGCTGCCCAAAGCTGCTGCTCATCGTTGCATTGGATACAGGCCACGCAAATTGTCCTGTGCCCTCACCAACAACCTTCGTTCCCTTGAGCACTACCTCGGTCACGGCTGTTTTAATCACTTCCTGGCCCAGCCATTCTTCCCGAACTACTTCACCATTCTCTTTGGTGATGCGATACTGCATGTTTTTCAGTCCGCTTTGGCCTGGACGAACAACTTTGGTCGTGCCCGCCTTCAGTTCGGCACTTTTACGCACCTCGACCTGCGGTTTCACTTCGATCTGCTCCACCACTTGCTCGACCGATTTAACCGTAATTGCCGGCTTCGGTACAGTCAGCGTTAACTCTTGTCCGATTTGGAGAGAAGTCTCCTTGATCCCCGGGTTATTTTGGCGAATCTCTTTTTGTGTAATACCATAACGTGCCGCAATGGAAGAGATCGTATCTCCTTCATGAACGACATAAGTTACAGGCGCGTCTTTACCAACGGTTAACGCCTTAACCGCCTCCGACACATCCCATATTTTATTCGGATCAGCCTTCACCACATCCGTAGTGACTTCTTCCTTAATGTCTACCGATTTTAACGTTGTGCTTGGGCCTTTATCCTTCTTGGAAGAATTCGCCGATACCGACTTGGTCTTCAGGGAGCTTCGTACAGCCGATGCCGGTATGTATTTGCTCTGTACCTGCTGCAGGATCGCGTCTGCTGTTTCCTGATCCTTCACAATACCGATGACTTCACCGTTGACCTTGAGCTCTACACCTTTAGCATAAGCAGTTAACATTTGCCCCAGCTTATCCAAAGTTTCCTCGCTGTTCACTTCCGGCTTGTAGGCTCGTGCCGACTCCGTTGTAATCCCGTCTGTATTCAGCACCATCTGCGCATCCGGATATTTACCCTGATATTCTTCTGTTTTCTGGGCAAAAAGTTGCTGCAGCTGTGCTTCATTAGCGATTGCACCAATCTCCTGACCTTTAACCATGACCTTGTAATATGGCACAGTATTGGAAGTCACATATTGTTTGGCACCAAATCCAACGGATGCGGCAATCAGAATACCGCAAGCTGTTGTAATGATCCATTTACGCGGCGCCATCATTCTTTTCTTATTTGAACTGAAGTTGGACATGCTCATGTTGTTTTTGTCTTCGGCCGTCCGGTGTTCCCCAGATTGTTCGTGTACCCGGTTTTTGCCCGGTTGGCGTATGCCTCTGAAACCTTTCATGATTCTCTCCTTTTCAGCACTTCTTTGTTCGTTTTCTGGTCAGACATCACCTGCGAATTAGTCATGTGCAAGCGAGTCCAATAATATGAGTTGATTATATGTTTCTGTAAAAACAGGACTTTAGCTGTGCTTATAAAAGTGTCAAAATTTTAACCTTTTATCACACCCGTATACTTTAACACAGGTTTTACAATCATTTCAACTCCTATCCTCACATCATAAAGCCGCGCCACGTCTCGTTTTCCTGAAATATCCATCTACTTTATCGTTTGTTCCATCACCCATTATGCCTCAACCTCAGCTCTACTATGTACTTTTTGTCTCAATATAGGACTAGTTTCTAAGACCTATGTAATCACTTTGAAATTTTTCATGTAAACACAAAGAATCCCCCATCAGAGACACTCTGATGAGGGATCATACTAAGGCTATATAAGTTAAACTAAAGATTTTACACCATCCACTCCGATGACAGAACAACCTTCCAATCGCTGTTATCTCCAGATTTTTTCGATTCCCTTCTCCAAAGGGGAAAATCCGGTGATAAAGGCGACCGCTCTGCTTTTTCAGGTTTTTTCTGTCCTCTCCGTTCACGTGTAAATGAATAGTTCAACTTATATAAATTCTATAGTTTATTATTAACTCTTAATCGCCTACAGCTTAACGGCCTCTATAATAAACCTCTTCTGCTTCATATCCCAGAATCCATGCTGCTCGATTTCCATATGAATCTGCCATAAAGGCTCGCGGAATCTCTCCGCCGTAAAGTCAGGCACCTGCCACGGAATGGTTTTCAAATAATACACCAATGCCCCGATATCATAAATGCGCTGCACAGGTGCTGCCTCCATCTGTTTCCGGATAGTAAACCCGCAATCCAATAACTGCTGCACTGCGAAATCCAGTTCCCAGCCCGCATATTCCGCCGGCATAGGAACACCTAACCGATCATTGATCTCCCGGCAATCTGACCAGCCTACCTGCTGTGTCAGAAATACACCGCCTGGAGCTAATATGCGCTGCACTTCCCGTGGATCATAAGATTCATGCCGATTAATAATAAGGTCAAACTCTCCATCTGCAAAAGGCAGCTGTGCATCATCTGTTACAGGAAACATCTTCACGCCTAAAGGCTGCAATCGTTCTTGAGCAACCGCTATGTTTGGCAGATAACCTTCCGTTGCACAAGCATATGCTGGCAGAGGGGCTAAATTGCATAACAGCTCTCCACCACCTGTGCCCATATCCAGCAGTCGTTTCGCATTCTGTATATGTCTGCGCGCGATCGTGCCGTAGGACCAAGGCAATACGCCGCTCTGCAGCCGTCCACTTCCTGTAATAAAGCTGAAATCCCATCCTAAAAAGGGCTGGTTAGCTTCTGTTAACCCTGATGCGAATCGTTCCGTTATCTCTGCAAGCTGCTCAGCAGATATATTCGCTGTAACTTTCGTCGTATTCGATGAATTCATATCTCTAGTCCTCCTGTATTCGGTATTCATGCTTTCCTTGAAGTACAATCTGATCTGAAGAAAGCATGAGTGGAGGGCCACGAATCCGAAGATAAGCGATCTGCCAGGCACATTGTGACGGTTGTTATATATCGTACGCTTTGCTGTTCAGCTTCATATCTTTTTCCTCCTGAACATAATAATTCAATTATAGGAGAAAGATTTGGGCAAGTCTATCATACTGATGTATATCCGTTCGCCTATTCCTTGGTCAGACTAGGTTTCGCACAGGGTATACGACTCTTGCTGTTTAACTGCTTATCTCTCCCTCTGCCTTTATTCCGTCTGCAGCACTTCCATCAGGCTGTCGTACTCTTCACTTGTCAGGTACTTGGAGATCACCTGCTCAATCTCCCGCAGCTCCTGCTCTGTCAGCCCACCCTCCATTGCACCCGAGATTTGCTGCATTTCCTTCTGCGGCAGCTTGTTCATAAGCAAAGTGAAGATACGCTCCTTTTCTGCCGTGGGCAGCTTGTTTTTAGCGCCTGTAATATCATCGGGTGACACAACAATAGCATCATCACCCTCGCCCGCTGCCGCACCTGAATTGCTGTCTGTTTGACCTGCACCTGTTTGACCTGCACCCGCACTTGAACTCTCCGGGGTTGATCCCTTGCCTGCATCCACACCTGCTGAGTCGTTCTTCGTCCCGTTAGCGTTGCCCATGACTGAAATCGAGTTCTCCGGGGCCTGTTCCTCCTCCGCTCCAGCGGGCTTATCCGTAGGTGTATTTCCCGTCTTCTCTCCCTCGGTGGGTGAATTGGATTTACTACCTATTGCCCCCTGAAACATCCCCAGAAGACCCGTGGGCTGCCCTTCCCACTGTATATTAAAACTGGCAAGCAATGACTTCGCATACGATTGCACAATTAGTCCTGTCGTCAGCAGGGTCAGGGAACTGACCAGCATCACGATAAGTACAATTTTGACAAACCATAACAGCAACTTCATATCTGTTTCTCTCCCTCCAACGATACTTCCCTTGATCCAGGTGGATTGTAGGATATACGATTGATATACTGTTAGCCAGTATTGACGAAAATCTCGGGATTATATCCGATACAGACACAAAAAAAACCTCCAGCCACCGCTATTTCTAGCAGCAGCTGAAGGTGATGATATCAACAGCATATTGATTTAAACATAGATTGGCAGAACTTGATTCGTTTGCTCACGATTACGACCTACAGAGAAAATTGCGATTGGAATACCTGTCAACTCGGCTACACGTTTCACATAGTTTTGCGTATTCGCTGGCAGATCCTCCAGCTTCTTCGCTCCCGTAATGTCCTCGCTCCACCCTGGCATTTCTTCGTATACCGCTTCACATTCTGCCAGCATTTTCAGACTTGCCGGATAGTGAGTGATGACTTCACCGCGGAATTTGTAGCCTGTGCAGATTTTCACTGTATCCAGACCTGTCATAACGTCCAGCGAGTTCAGGGACAGACCTGTAATGCCGCTCACACGACGAGCGTGACGAACAACAACGCTGTCAAACCAGCCTACACGGCGTGGACGTCCAGTTACTGTTCCATACTCATGACCTGTCTCACGAATCTGGTCTCCAATCGCATCATGCAATTCTGTCGGGAATGGGCCGTCACCTACGCGTGTTGTATATGCTTTGGCTACCCCAATAACTTGCTGAATACGCGCCGGACCAACGCCGGAACCGATACATACGCCCCCAGCAGACGGGTTGGATGAAGTCACATAAGGATAAGTACCTTGGTCAAGGTCCAGCATTACACCTTGTGCTCCTTCAAACAATACCTTTTTGTTCTCATCAATGGAATCGTTCAGTACCACAGATGTATCACGTACGTAAGGGCGAAGCACTTCTGCGTAACCGAGGTAATCCTTCAGGATTTCCTCCACATCTACCGGCGTACCGTTGTACACTTGCTCGATGACACGATTTTTTTCTTTTACCAGATGACGCAGCTTCAGTTCGAAATCTTCTGCATCCATCAGGTCAACCATACGAATACCGATCCGAGCAGATTTGTCCATGTAACAAGGGCCGATCCCTTTACCTGTTGTACCAATTTTGTTCGGGCCTTTGCTCTCTTCCTCCAGTGCATCCAGAACCATGTGATATGGCAGGATGATATGCGCACGCTCACTGATGGACAGGTTTTTCGTTGTAAAGCCATTATCATGAATATAATTAATTTCTTCAATAAGTGCCTTCGGGTTGATAACCATACCGTTACCAATCACACATGCTTTGTCTGTGTAAAAGATACCCGATGGAATCATCGTCAGTTTATATTTTTTGTTGTCGATCAGGATTGTATGGCCTGCATTGTTGCCACCTTGATAACGAGCGACCACATCAGCGCTTTCAGCCAAATAATCCGTGATTTTACCTTTTCCTTCGTCTCCCCATTGCGTTCCCACTACAACTACCGTTGACATAGTTAACATACCTCCGTGGGTGCCTTGCGCACCTTTGTATTGGTCTGTCCGTCCTCTATCCCGGCAGGCATGTTACGCAATTAACCGACTGAGAAGCGTGCTAACGGACAGTGAAAATGTCCTTCCTTTACATTCAAGGGAAGGTTTGCACTGCTTTAACGCAGCAGTATTAGTGTAACAGTCCGCTTTTTCAAAGTCAAATGAAATGGCGAACAATTATATATGGCACTTGCTTAATGTTCGGAATTATGACCTTATTTCACAGTAAAAAACCGATGAATACAGTCTTGTTCACCTTGACTGTATTCACCGGTACTTTTACATTTGCTATTCATTCAAGCTATATATGGTATAAATCCTGATATTCAACCGTGATATTCTTCTATTACTGGGTTGTACCGGATAGCCTGTGTACCCCTGTTCAGCGTAATCACAGTCTATCCTCTACATCGCGAAGGCGTCATTATGCGCCCTCTCGTAATTGACGAATTTGTTAAAGTTTTTCAGGAAGACCAGTTCCACCGTGCCTACCGGACCGTTACGCTGTTTGGCAATAATAATCTCGATAATATTTTTTTTCTCGGTTTCCTGGTTGTAGTAGTCATCCCGGTACAGGAAGGCTACGATATCAGCATCTTGCTCGATCGAACCCGATTCCCGCAAGTCACTCATCATTGGACGTTTATCCTGACGCTGCTCTACACCCCGGCTGAGCTGGGACAGCGCGATAACGGGAACTTCCAGCTCCCGGCCAATCTGCTTCAGTGTACGAGAAATCTCGGATACCTCTTGCTGACGGTTCTCCCCGGCTTTGCCGCGTCCACTGATCAGTTGCAGGTAGTCGATCAAGATCATGCCAAGGCCCTTTTCTTTCTTGAGACGACGGCATTTGGCACGAATATCGGCTACCGTAATACCTGGCGTATCATCGATGAAAATGTTGGCTTCGTTGAGAGCAGCAATCCCCATCGTCAGCTTCTGCCAGTCTTCATCACCCTTGAATTCCCCTGTACGAAGAACTCCAGCATCCAGATTGGCTTCCGCACAGATCATCCGTTGTACGAGCTGTGCAGCTGACATCTCCAGACTGAAGATAGCTACCGTTTCCTGCGCCCGAATACCTACATTCTGAGCGATATTCAAAGCAAAGGCTGTTTTACCTACGGATGGACGGGCCGCTACAATGATCAAGTCACTGCGCTGAAATCCTGCTGTCATCTTGTCCAGGTCGATGAAGCCCGATGGAATACCGGTTGTCGTTCCACGGTTCTGATGCAGCGTTTCAACTTTATCGAAAACTTCCATCAGCACGTCCTGAATAGCAATAAAACCACTGCTGGAACGTCTGTTGGAAATTTCAAGAATGCGGCGCTCCGCTTCACCAAGCATAGCTGCTACATCTTCTCCGCCTGTGTACCCTTCACTCACAATCTGTGTTGCCGTACGAATCAAACGACGCAGCATCGATTTCTCCTCGATAATCTGCGCATAATAATCCACGTTGGCCGCCGTTGGCACACCGTGAGCGAGCTTGGCCAGGTAGCTGACACCGCCAATGTCCTCCAGCTCGCCTTTATCCTTCAGACGTGAAGTCAGCGTAACAAGGTCAATCGGTTGATTTTCCTCACCCAGCTGAATCATCGCTTCATAGATCAATTGATGGGGCTTGTCGTAGAAATCCTCGGTTTGCACCCGTTCCATCGCTGTAATCAGAGCTTCGCCCTGAAGCAGGATTGCACCCAGCACAGCCTGTTCGGCCTCCAGGTTCTGCGGGGGAATCCGGTCGAATAACATTTCGCCGCCCATTTTACTCCTCCGTTACCTGAACCTTTAAGGTTGCCTTCACTTCAGGATGAACCTTAACGGTCACTTGTGTTACACCAAGCGTACGAATCGGCTCTTCCAGCTCAATTTTACGTTTATCCACTTTCAGGCCTTTTTTGGATAAAGCTTCTGCGATCTGTTTGCTCGTAATTGCGCCGAACAGACGACCACCCTCACCAGCTTTTGCTTTTAGCTCCGTTACTTCTGCTTCCAGCTTCTTCGCCAGAACCTCTGCTTCGGCTTTTTCTTCCTGTTTGCGTCTTTCTTCCGCAGCATTCTGGTTATCCAGTGTTTTCATGTTACCTTCAGTAGCCAGACGTACAATGCCCCGTGGCAGCAGGAAATTCTGTGCGTATCCTTCAGATACTTCCTTCACTTGCCCTTTCTTGCCTTGACCCTTCATATCTTTTATAAAAATGACTTTCATTCGAACAACCCCTCTTCCTTTTCGATTTCAGCCAGAACGTTCATCAGCCGTTTCTCCGCTTCTCCCAGCGTTCCTTCAAGCTGCACAGCCGCATTGGTCAAATGGCCGCCGCCTCCAAGCCGTTCCATAACTACTTGAACGTTCATACGGCCCAGTGACCTCGCACTGATGCCAATCAGTCCATCCGGACGCTCACTTATAACAAATGATGCGACTACGTCCTTCATGTTAAGCAATGTGTCCGCCACCTGGGCGATCATCATCTGTGAAATTTTGTTGCCAGGTCTAGTGACCGCAAGCGCAATATTCCCATATACCATTTTAGCATGCTTTATGATTTCTGCCTTAGCAATATATTCTGACAGATCCTCTTTCATCAGCTTCTGCACCATAATTGTGTCTGCACCGCTGCGACGAAGGAAACCCGCGGCTTCAAAAGTCCGGGAACCTGTGTGCAGTGCAAAATGCTTTGTATCAAGCGTTATGCCAGCCAGAAGGGCTGTTGCTTCAAGTGGAGTAAACTGCACCTTCTCATGAATATACTGAAGAAGCTCGGTTACAAGTTCCGCCGCAGATGAAGCATATGGCTCCAGATAGATCAGTACCGCATCATTAATAAACTCTTCACCCCGGCGATGGTGATCCACCACGACCACACGCGTTGCAGCCTGAACCAGTTTGGGCTCCATCGTCATGGAGGCCTTATGGGTATCTACAACCACTAATAGCGTGTGCTCCGTCATCAGCTGGGTAGCCTGCTCCGGTGAGACAAGTGCTTTGGACAGCTTCTCATCCTTGTTTACCTGCTCCATCAGCCGTTCAATGGAGGGATTCACGCCATCCAGCACGATACGGGCCTCAACGTTATACAGACTTGCCGCCTTCCACACCCCGATGGATGCGCCAATGGCGTCCATATCCGGCATCTTGTGCCCCATGATCAGCACGCGGTCACTCTCCTGCATCAGGTCACGCAGCGCATGAGCAATTACCCTCGCTCTGACTCGGGTACGTTTCTCCACTGCATTTGACTTTCCACCGTAAAAAGATAAACGCTGTCCCGCCTTCACAGCCGCCTGATCGCCACCTCGCCCAAGGGCCATATCCAGACTGGACTGCGCAAGCTCTCCCAGCTCACTGATGCTGTCCGAGCCAAATGCAAGTCCAACGCTGAGCGTCATCGGCACCTTCAGATCAGCTGTCATCTCCCGAACCTCATCCAGAATGACAAACCTGCTCTGCTCCAGCTCTTGCAGAGATTTATGATTGAGCATCATCAGATAACGATCTGAAGAAAGACGGCGAAGATATACTTCATACTGCTTCGCCCAAGCTGTTATCTCGCTGGTGACTCTGGCAATGAGAGCTGTACGCTGCTGATCATCCATACCCTGAGCAGCCTCGTCCAGATTGTCCAGAATAAGAATACCCAGCGCAATACGTTCATTCTCATATTTATCCCGAAGGATAGCCAGTTCTGTAATCTCATACACATACACGTACCGCTCCTGCGGGTTATGAATTACACCGTAATAACGATCATCCAGCTGGAATTCATCATGAAACTCCTTGGATGAAGGCTCTTTTGATGCTTCCTTTTTCTCCTTTGGTTGAGGGAGATTCGGAAATAAATTAGGCATAGAGCTGCCCACCAATGTTTTCTCATGAAACATCTCTGCAACAAAGCGGTTATGCCATTCTACCGTACGATCCTCGCTGTACAGCACAATTCCGAACGGAAGCATGCTAACGGCCTCGCCCTCCATTCGTTTAATACGAATGGTCAGGCCATTAATATAATCGTTCAGTTCCCGGCGGAATGCCATTTCTGCCTTAATCATGACGATTCCCAGCACCGAAGCCAGTATCAGACTAATCAAACCAAGCGTCCAGTTGTAGATCGTAACGAACATCACAAGCAGCAGCAGCAGTATGAACGCCCATACGGTATAATAGCCGTGCCAGCGTTTCTTTAGAAATTTAGGCATGACTCATCACCCTATCGTTTTGATTTCGATATTGCCTCACGGAGCGGGAACGCCAGATCGATAATTCCGACAATGCGAAGCGGACCAATAAAGAAGACCGCTGCTCCCAGTAGATACGGAATAACCGGGTTCCATCTTTTCAGATGTGAGAGGAAGAAGAAAAAGCCGATCGCCTGAATCATAAAGCCAAGGTTGATGAGCGGTGACATATTCATTGCTATCATCTTCCAATACGTTCCATCACTTTGTCTGGAGATTACCTCGATAATCAGTGCCAGGAAGTAATACCAGATCAACGAACGTGGCATACGCCACTCTCTTGCGGGTGGAAGCTTAGGCACATTCATGCCCATCACGCTAAGAATAGGACGCGCAATAACATGTGTAATAAAGGCCATGACCATCGAGGTCACCACTAATGCAAATGGAATCATTAACTGGGTTTGCTTGGCCACATCTTCTGTCATCTCGGGTGTCCACACAAATCCGTTAATCATCTGACTGGATGAATTGGTAAGCGGTTCAATCGTGAGCTGTACCACATCTTTAATGTACGTAGACAGGTCGAACTGGAATATGAGACTGCCGATCAACAGCAACAGCAGATACTCTGCCAGCATCGTACCGCCACCAGCCATTAAAGTAAACAGCGCTGACTTTTGCTTCTTATAAGCATTGCCCATAGCGATTGCAGGAAGTATAAAGACCAACATAAATAACAGATAAATTGGATGCACCACTAACAATACAATAGCAACGGGCAGGAGATGCCATATAAACGATTTTACAGATAATGAAGCATACAAAATAACTCCTGGAATGATCATGAAGAAAATGGAGAGCACCGATAACGGAGTAAGCAGCGATAGCAGCAAAAGCAGCATTGCTGCACTCCAGACAGCTGTTTTAAAGCTAAATTTCAACAAATTCACCTCTTACGCATATGATCTTCGAGCGCGGAAATATCCTGATACCAGTCTTCAAGCTGGTGACCTTCCTGTTTATGCTTTTTCAACTTCTCAACAAGCAGTGCATCCAGATCTTTGAATGGAATACCAAGCCTTCGGCCCAATATGTAGCTGCTCATCATTAAGCTGGCAAGACTATCTCCGATTCGAATCGTGCTGCCTTCCCACAATGCTTTGAATAATCGGGATACCTGATCAAGTACTTCGGTTTTTAGCCATTCAATCACTTTAGCCCTTTTGGCTACATCCAGTTCTTTAGGCATTTGGCGAAAGTCACTCTCCCCGAAAAAGCTTTATTCTCGATTATAGCATAAAAAGGGGGCCCGCAAAATTACCCCAAAAAGCGGAGAAATTCTCCAAAACTCAATGTCAGGTACGATGCGGAGCCCCGTACATCTTATTCATATATATTAGTAATAATCGCTGTGATTATCCCTAAGGGCCCATTCTTTTTGAAAAGAATCCAACTTATTTAGCCTTAACGGACTCCTTGGCCACAATACCTTCACAATATTCGATAATCTGACTGCGTCTCACAATCCCGATAAAACGCTCCATATCATCCACGACCGGCACAAAGTTCTGTACTTTGGCCAGGTTGATCAGATCCTCCATATTCGCATCAATGGACACCGGCTTTATATCAAGCCTAAGCGGAACGTCTTTGAGCAAAAACTTTGAAGCGTTTTCAAAGGTTATCTTTCCCTCGGCATTTTTCATATACCACAGCAGATCGCCTTCCGTAACCGTACCAATATACTTGCCTTCCTTATTTAAAATAGGCACTGCTGTGAACCGATGATATTCCATCCGTTCCAGCGTTTGCCGCAGCGTAGAGTCCGACGTCACACATGTAACCTCTTGTTTGGGTAGCAAAAAAAATGCGATGTTCATACCCCTGCGTATCCTCCTTGTGTATTTCTCGTTCAACTGGCTCGCTCAACTTATATTATACGTTATAGAACGATAGATGTTCCAAAAGGATGGAAATCTAACATATTGAAGCGCCCCACACAAAGAAAAAAAACAGCAGCCCGCTCATTAAACGTACTGCTGATTGCTGTGCAAGATACACCCTCTGTATGGAATTCATTATTCAATCTTCTGCCGGTCGGGAATCATGACTTCACCGGCTGGGGTCGATTGATCCATCCAGTTTTTAATCAGCTCTTTGGCATATTGAACATCTTTCTCATCAGCACGACCGTAATAAACGCCGTTTTTACGCATGCCTTCGCTCAAAATCGTGAAGCTGGAAACCTGCGGTTTATCCTGGGTCAGCACCTGCTTCGCCAGATCGATAATAAAGGTTGGCTGCATGTCAGTCTGGAAATTATCCCCCATAATCTGGAACAGCTCAGGAATCTTAGCAATCTGACTTAGATTCAGCATTTTGTTTGCAAAGGCGTTCAGGAAAATTTGCTGCCGATTCGTACGGTTAAAGTCACTGTCTTCACGGTATCTCACATAATAAAGGGCTTCCTGTCCGTCATAGATCGGTTTGCCGCCTTTAATTGTGAACTGCTCATGATTTGGATCTTTGTTCACGATATCCTGATCAATGGGCAGCGAAATACCTCCGAGCGCATCGACGACCTTTTTGATTCCCTGAAAATTGATCGTTGCATAGTAGCCTACATCTGCATCAAGGAACTTTTCCACCGTATTGATGGACATATTCTCCCCACCGAAGGCATAAGCATGCGCGATTTTGTCGTAATCATCCGTCCCGTCCTTGTCCGCATCCCTTCCAACAATCTGAACATACGTGTCACGCGGAATGGATACCAGCAGCGCTCGAGACTCCTTAGGCCTTACAACGGCGTAGATGACTGCGTCGGAACGTCCGCGGGACTTCTCATAGTCACGTTTATCCGAGCCCAGAAGTAATACAGAGAATGGCTCTTTGCGATAGACTGTTGGATCAGGCGTATTATTGCCTTCCTGTGGCACGTAAGAATGAGTCAGCTGTGCTTCTACCGTGTCCGCGAGGAACAGATCAAATGCGGCTACAGCGAGCTGCTGACGAAATACATAACCGCCAATGAGCAAAACAACAAGTGAAATCAGTGTTATATATAGGCCTTTGCGACTTTTCTTCTTCTTTTCTTTAGTTCTGCTTTTCATTCATCGATTCCTTCTTCACTCTCAAAATTGAAAATCATTACTACACATTAAACGTTCAATACGTCTGATGACACGCAGTTCTCCGAACTTTTCTATCTTTCGTCCCGGAGCACCGCTGATGCTCGTTCTATTGTAATCATTCCAGCACAATGAAAAGTTACAATCGGGTTAAATTAAAAAGAACAGCGCCCTCCTTTTCGGTTACAAAAGGTTCACTGTTCTTCTTTATGCGCCATAGGTTTCTTTTCGTTACACGGAGTGCGAAGGCTCCTTCTTCATCTGCTGCTTCTCTTTCTGACGAAGACGTCCAGTAACAAGAGCTACAACCAAGGTAAGCACGCTAAAAATAACTGCGGACCAGAATAGCCCGTTGTACCCCTGGCCTGTCGTTTGATGTACTGCCTGAAGCAGTGCTTCCCGTATATTGGCATCAGGAATCCTGGATAATCCCGTCATCAGGCTGGAAACGTCATTTCCCGATGACCCGCCTGAAGCATACTGCTCCAGCATGGCTGGTGGAACCTCGATGCCTCTTGATGCAAGACCAGCTTGAATATTGGAGCCGAGATTGGAGAACGAACGTGCCAGAAATCCGGCAAAAATCGTTGGCGCAATCGCCATTGCCATCTGGCGGAACAGAGAGCTTGTCGCCACCGCGATGCCTTTGTTGTTTTCGCCCGCCTGTTCCGTAACAAGCACATTGACCGGCGCACCCAGCATCATACCGAAACCAATCCCGACAAGGCTGCTCGCGATAACAAACTGCCATATATGCTCTACCCACAGCGGAAACAACAGAAAACCGATCGCAGAGAGTAATCCTGCTGCGGATAACGTCCAGATTGGGCCTTTTCGGTCCACGAGGTAGCCGCCGCCTCCAGCTCCAATCCCCGAGGCCAGAGCAAGAGGGGTAAACCAGTACCCGGAAGCCGTGCTGGATACGCCCAGATACTGCTCTACAAAACCTGGAATGAAAATAACCGAGGCCAGAATGGCTCCCGAGAAAAAAGCAATAAGCAGCGTCCAGCGAAATGACGCAATGCCGAGCAGTTGTGTGGAAACGACCGGTTCACGGTCTGATCCCTCCAGCCTTTTTTCCATATAATAAAAAACAACCAATACAGCTACTCCGGCCAAAAAGAAGCCATAGAACATTGGCGAAGCCATGCTTTGAAGCATGTTCACGCCGTTCAGATTACTGAAGCTGTACATCAGACTCAGCACGCCCAGGCTCAATACTGCAATACCGCTCCAATCGACGGCTGCACGGCTCAGCTTCTGCTCCTCCTGAATATATTTGAGTCCAGCAAGGAACAGCAATATCGCAATCGGTACATTAATGAGGAACAACCAGTGCCAATTCCCGGTTACATCAAGAATAAATGCACCGATGTTCGGCCCGAGGATCGCTGCAATACCGTTCATACCTCCGAGAAGTCCAAGTGCAGTCCCTTGTCGTTGGGCCGGAAATTTGCTAAGCACATAGGAGCTGGCAATGATGAATATCCCGCCGCCACCGAGTGCCTGAATAACCCGGGCAATCAGGAAAAAGGTAAATGAAGTACTCAATGCGACAAGAAGTGATCCGATACCGAATAAAGCAACCTCAATCAGAAACAGCTTCTTACGCCCGAATCGATCCGACAGCTTGCCTGCAATCGGTACGCTGATCGCTAGCCCTAGTGTGTAAAGTGTAATCGTCCAAGCTCCCCATGTTGGCGATACGCCAAACGAAGCATTCAACGTGGTCAGCGACGAAGTAATAATTCCGTTATCGAGTGCCGCCATAAATACACCCACTGCAAACAGAATCAACGGCCATTTCATTTCTTTTTGCATCCCTGGTTACCTCCCGTTCTGATCTTTTGTTCTGCCTTCGTACCAACCGAATAATACTTATATATAAACTGGAATGAATAATAATGACTCATTGGTCATTTTAAAATAAAGCCTATCCTTATGTCAATTGATGAATATCGTTGCGAGATATATTTATAAAAAAGCTGCACCCCGATTCACATCGAATCAGAGCACAGCCTCACCTTTGTTATACCTTGTATATTACCAAGTAAGCTTCGTTCATACATACATCTATACATACTTACTTCTTTAAAAACTTTCCTTTATCCGGCTACTGCATTAGATGACGGTTCAGAAACTTCTCCATAGCACGGTACAGATCAAGCTGGTTCTCCACATTAGCGAAGCCATGCCCTTCATCTGTTTTTAACATATAAGGCACATCAACCCCGCGTTTACGCAGCGCTTCCACAATCTGATCGGACTCAGCCTGTTTGACACGCGGATCATTCGCACCTTGAGCGACAAACAGCGGCGCCTTCATCTGGTCCACATGGAATAGCGGCGAGATCGCTGTGAGCAGCTCTTTATCTTTCACCGGATCACCTACGCGCTCATAAAACATATTTCGTCCCGACTCCCAATAAGGTGGTAGCGAGTCAAGCAATGTAAAGATATTGGATGGACCTACATAACTGATCCCGGCAGCATAGACGTCAGGGGTGAAGGCCAAGCCTGCCAGTGCTGCATAACCTCCGTACGATCCACCGTAGATCGCTACTCGCTTCGGATCAACCGTGCCTTCTTTGACCAGCCAGTTTACACCATCCGTGAGGTCATCCTGCATCGCTTTGCCCCATTGTTTGTTGCCTGCCTCCAAAAACTTCTTGCCATATCCGGTAGAGCCACGGAAGTTCACCTGAAGCACCGCATACCCGCGACTTGCAAGGAACTGTACCTGCGGACTATACCCCCATGAATCCCGAGACCAAGGCCCTCCATGCGGGATAACGACGAGCGGAAGCTCAGAAGCCTGTGCTCCCGGTGGAAGCGTGAGATACCCATGGAGATCCAGACCGTCACGTGATTTATACGTAACAGGCTTCATATCTGCCATTTTCGATTCATTAATCCATGGAGCTGTGTCTGCGAGTTTATCCAGCTTGCCTGTCTTTGAATCATAAAAATAATAGGTGCCCATCGCCTTGTCACTATAGGAGATGAACAATACCTGTCCGTCATTGCTGGTGTTTAAAATGTTAACCTCTTTGCCTGGAACCTTGGCTTTGATATCCTGCACTAATGACTTGAACCCATCATCAAAGAACTCATAATTCATTTTGTCCGTCTCATATACTGCGGCAAGAATCTTGCCTTTTTCCTTGGAAGGAACAATATTGCTCACATCCACATCTTTATTTTCATAAAGAGTTTTGGTCACCTTTTTTGTTGCCGGGCTATATTCCACGATAGCCATCTTGTCCTGATCGATATTGGATACCGCATACAGGTTTTTATTGTCGCTTGTGAACATGAACGGAGCAAAGGTATCTCCTAGCTTTGTTGTGAGCAGAGGTTGGAATGGCTGGTTCTCGGCTTCGCGATACATCAGGGAAGATACGTCGCCATCAATCGATATGGCTACACGAATTTTGCCTTCATTGTCCGTCACCCAATCTGTAATATCACCCGGATTCTCGGCAGCAAGCACTGCCTCCCCTGTATTAATATTAATCCGGTATACATCGAAAATTCTCGGATCACGCTTGTTCATACCCACCAGAATCTCATCAGGAATATTTTGCAAAGAATCGATCAGCAACGCTCTTGTATTCGAATATGGTGTCAGATCCTTGCTTTCTTTTCCAGTAATATCCGTCACATACAGGTGATAGTTCTCATCTCCAGCCGCATCTTTGAAATAAAGAAGCTTCTCATTGGTTGCCCATGCAAACCCGGCAATACTGCGGTCCGTTTCACTGGTAATCCGTACAGGTTTATCCTGTCCGTTCCCTTTAACGACAATATTCATCCGATTGTTCCACGGTTCCATATAAGCCAGATTTTTTCCATCAGGTGACATTTGGAAACCTGCCTGAGCTGGCTGTTTGAAGAAGTCCTCCAGAGGTGTAAGCCCTTCTTTCTTCACATCAAGTCCAAGCGCAAGATACAGAGCATTCGCAAATTCGCCATGCGTAACAGCCTGTTTGGCGTTAAATACACTACCCTCGATAATAAAATGCTGCTTCATCCGAATGGCATCTGTCGCATGTACAGCCGGAATCTGATCTGCATCGCTGTAGACGACCTGTATACCGTTGTCCTTCAGCTCAAAAGCCCTGGTGAACAAAGATGCCATCTGTGCACGTGTAAGCGGTGCGTCCGGCGCATATCCCTTCACCTTACCTTGAATGAGACCACCTTGCTTCAGTGCATAAATAGCTGGAGCAGCCACATCATTCGATTGTACATCTGCAAATCCTGTAAGTACCGCTGGCGCATCCAATTCAAGCACTCGCTGCAGTATGATTGCTGCTTCTGCACGAGTAATTGGAGATGCAATATCTTTCATTCCATCTGTGGTCCCATCTATGTATCCGAGTTGCTGAAGAGTCTGGGTTGCCTTGGAAACGATAGATTCCGAGACAGCCGCCGTAGGCTTGATTGTCTCTGCCGCCTGCACCGCAGGCTGAATCAAAGCAATGGACATCGCCATCGACAGCGTAAGTGCATAACCTTTTTTGCTGAACCTGTTCAAATAATTTCCCCCTTAAAAATGAAATAAAATATTGTCATGGAAAGAGCTACACCTGATTTTACCATGTTTATCTATTTGATAACAATATTTCCTTCACTTAACATCTGCTATCGTTAGTTGACTTTTGTACTTGAAAAACCGTAATTTAGCAGCTTACGCGTCTCAACAAACCGAGCTTCCCGTGTATCTGTTCCAAACACAACCGATATTAGCCGCTTGCCATCCCGCTCAGCCGTTCCTACGAAATGATATCCGGTATCCTTATCGTAACCGGTCTTCAAACCATCATTACCATCATAGGCATACACTCCGCCGATTGAAGATAACATCCAGTTGGTATTGCTCATATAGATGCCTCTCTGATGCATGGATACCTGCATCTGACTGGATACTTTAAGAATCTCGGGATGATGATTAAGCAAATATCTCGCCAGCTTACAAGCATCCATGGCAGTCATTAACGTTTGCCCCTGTACATCCTGCGGACGATTGGGACCCAGCATGGCTTCACTTAAACCGGTGGAGTTGGTAAAGTGAGTGTCTCCTGATAATCCGATCTCTGCAGCCTTCTGATTCATGCGCTGTACAAACTGATGCTCTGAGCCGCTAATATGCTCTGCAAGCGCAACGGCTGCGTCATTGGCGGAATAGACGGCTACGACCTGAAACAGCTCCTGAACGGTGAAGCGATCTCCCTGTTTCAGCGCAAGCTGATTGCCACCGACCGAACTGGCGTACCGGCTGACATTCACCGGATCATCCCAGCGAATATCTCCATTTGCCACCGATTCCATAATAAGCAGTTCGGTCATGAGCTTGCTGACACCAGCTGGTGCAATCTCCTCGGAGCCGTTGTAGTTCATCAGAATCTGTTCTGAATTCATGTCCATCAGCACAGCAGATTCTGCCTTGATGCCAGGCTTGCCCACCAGCATGTCCGGTTTTACGCCCAAATATATAATAATGAGTAAAGTGAACAGCATGCCTGCCCGTTTCCACCATTTTTTCATCGTATTATCACCTCTTACTTATATAGACGAAGCAAAGAGGCATTTTGTCTGCACTTTTTTGAAAAAAAGTTAAATTTTTTTTATTTTTTGGTTACAAAAAAACATGGACCCCAAACACCCCATGCCAGAGTGTCGGAATCCATGTTTAGTTTATCTCTTTAAAGTAACCTTTTCATAATCTGGAGGCACTTTAAGTTAAGTCAGCTGAAGGAAATTAGTGATTATTGAGCAACAACAGGCTTATCCGCATTTACAGCAAGATCACTCAAGTACACACCTGTTCCATCACCAATTGCATAGTTCATTACACGTTTGTTAACAGGTACAACTTCTGCACGATACAATGTTGGGAAGACAGGCACCTCTTCCACCATGTACTGCTGCCATTCATTGTAAATTTCTTTACGCTTCTCTACGTCGAAAGCTTCAGCAGAGATACCACGTGCCAGCAACTTGTCATTCTCTTCACTAGAGAAACGGGAGAAGTTGTACAGTGCATCACGGCCGTACAATCCAGCTGGATCTACGTCAATACCTACTGTCCATGCAGCTTGGTATACATCGAGATTAGGATCGTCCTTACCGTTGTTACCAACGCGATCGTAGAAGCTGTTGAATTCAACCATTTCCAGGTTCACTTTCAGACCGATGGCTGCCCAAGATTGAACATAGTAACGTGCAAGGGGCTCAGCAATGTCACTACCCGTCATCGAAGCAAAATTAATTTCAAGTGGGGATCCATCCGGTTTTGTACGGAATTCTCCGTCCATTTTATAACCAGCTTCGTCAAGCAATTTCTTTGCAGCTTCCGGATCATATTTCACACCTGGATTATTGGAATCATGGAATTCAGGGTGAGAAGGCGGAATCAGTGTTGTTGCGTTCCAACGGAGACCATTATAGAAACGTTTACCTACTTGATCATTGTCTACAGCCAACCACATCGCTTTACGCAGGTTTTTATCTGCCATTTTAGCGTCTGGATTGGTTACAACTTTACCATTCTCAGCATCCCATGTTCCCAGCTTGAAGCCGATATACGTATATGCACGGTCAACCGCACCCAGGAATTCAACATTGGACATATTGGCATTATCTTTATACTGGTCTGTTGGGAAGGAATCTACAATATCCACACCGCCAGATTTCAGCTCTTGAACAACCGTTGTCGGGTTGATTACTTTCAACGTCACTTTGTCCAGTTTTGGAGCTCCACGCCAGTAGTCTTCGTTCTTCACATAAGTTACAGACTCACCTGGAGTAATCGTTTCAACTTTAAATGGACCAAAACCGATAGGTTTTTCACGTACTTCTTTGGAAGAAGACATTTTGGCTACATCCATGTTACCAAAGATATGTTTGGCAAGTGGATATGTCCATACGCCCCCTGTCAGCAGAGAAGGGGATGCCTCTTTATACGTAATGCTGATTTTTTTGTCACTCAGCACTTTAATACCAGAGATTGTTTTTGCTTTACCGGCATGGAATTCATCCATACCTACGACGCTTGTAAAGTTACCATCATAACGCGGGCCGTCATAGCCTTTGCTGCCAATAACTTCGTAAGCAAACTGCAGGTCTTCTGCAGTTACAGGCTTGCCATCATGCCAGTTTACGTTATCACGGATCGTAAGCGTAAATGTTTTACCATCTTCAGAAGTCTCATATGTTGCTGCACCATCATTAGTGTAGACATAGTCTTTGTCCCAAGTTAGCAAACCTTCATCAAACCAGCCTAATACTGATGCATCGGGTGCGCCGGAATAAAAGTTGTAATTGAGTGTACCCTCAAAAGCTGTATCGGATACAAGGCCAAAAGTAATTGATCCGCCTTCAATCGCAGTGCCTTCATTTGTTTTAACATTGTTGAAGTCTTCAATGGAGTATACCCCTTCTTCATTTGCAGGTTTTTCCTCCGTTTTCCCCTCTTCTGTTTTTGTGCCCGGTGCAGGTGTTGCTGCCTCTTTTTCGGAGCACGCCGCAAGCGCCAATACAAAGACCAGCATCATCGTGAAAAATAGTGCTCGTGAAAATAATCCTTTTTTCATGAACCTTTCCTCCCTTTTTTTAACCTCTTCTTTGTCTTGCATCCGTCGCACGCTTCAACGCCTGTCCGACATTATTTATACTCAACATCAATACCAGAATCAGTAGTGATGCAGGTAGCCATATCCACCATCTGTATTCCAACGTTTGCGGGTTGCGTGCATAACTTACGAGTGTTCCCAGACTGGGTGTGCTTTCTGGGAAACCAAAGCCTAGGAAAGACAACCCGGATTCAAGACCAATATTAGATGCCAGGTTCAACGTCATCGTAACGATAATGATTGAACTCAGGTTGGGAAGAAGCTGAGATACAATAATTTTAAAGTGAGACGATCCCAATGTTTTGGAGGCTTTAATATACTCCAGCTCGCCCTCTTGAAGTGCTTTGGAGCGAATCAGCCTGGCAATCCCCATCCATAGGAACGCGGTCATAATTAATGAGAAGGAAACGATATTGTATTTGGGTACCGCAGTAACAAAGGCAATAACTAACATCAGGAATGGCAGAATCATGAAGAAGTCCACCACACGCATAAACATGTTGTCAATCATGCCGCCGAAGTATCCAGATATCACTCCAACCAAAATGCCGATGAATCCAGTCATCAATGTAACCAGAATACCAATGGTTAGTGAGTTTCTTGTTCCGATGACCAGCTGGCCAAATACATCTCGACCACCATAGTCTGTTCCAAGCCAATATTGTGCAGAAGGCGGCTCATATAGGGCAAACAAATCAACCTTTACAATTTCCTCCTGATCCAGGATCAGGGAGGCTCCGTATACAAGAACGAAGATTAATCCTAGGAATATAAGTGAGACCAAGGCTACTTTATCCCTAACCAACTCTCGCCATAATATTTTTAAGCTCGAGGGGCTTTTATCGGTTTTCTGCGAAGGTACTACCACATCATTGACACTGCTCATCTGTTTTCACCCCGAAATCTTCAAGTTCTTACTTAATGCGAATACGCGGATCGACCAAGCCCAGAATAATATCAGACAGCAACGCTCCTAGAATTGTAGCAACCCCATATAACAATACGAGTGCTGTAACAACACTGAAATCCCGTAATGAGATGGAATTCAGGAACAACTGCCCCATACCCGGATAGCTGAATATACTTTCGATAAAGATGGTCCCGCCAATCAGTCCCGTGATCTCGTAACCGAAAAATGCAGCAATCGGCAGCAGGGAGTTTCGCAAAATATGTCTGTTGTAGATTCGGGATTCCGAAGCACCCTTGGCTCTTGCCGTAAGCACGAATTCCTTGTGTTTGATATCAATGATCTCACTGCGCAAATATTGTACCGTGGATACGGTAGAGATTAATGCCATTGATAGCGCCGGCAGAAGCAAATGGTGTATTTTGCTTATGACATATTCGAAAGTGCCTGGTGTGAGACCCGGTGCCACACTTCCTCCAGTCGGGAACCAGCCAAAACGGAAGCCGAAGATCCAGACCATAACCAGAGCGAAGATAAACAGCGGTGCTGCAAAGCCCAGGTACGTATAACCTGTAATCAAACGGTCAGACCATGTATCGTTGTAACGTCCGCTGATAATTCCGAGCGGGATCGCAATAAGATACGTGAGAATGAGCGTTGCCAAAGCAAGCCAGAACGTATTGGCAATCCGTTGACCAATGAGGTCGGTTACTGGCATTTTGAAACGGAAGGATTGTCCGAAGTCACCTATGGCAGCATGACTGATCCAGTCCCAATACTGCACATACCATGGGTTATTCAGCCCCAGTCGTTCACGCTGTTCATCCAGCGCTTTCGGGTCAACGCTCGGGTCGAGTAATCCCGTCAATGCGTCCCCTGGCATGGCTTTGGCCATCAGGAAGACAAGAATGCTAAGCAAAATTATTTGAGGAATCATAATAAATATTCGGCGTACTATAGTTTTCCACATATGGCCTTCAACCTTTCTGAGGTAGAGCTACCCGGTGAGTATCGGAAATGGATTGGAGCGAATAAGCAAGCCCTTCCTCATCGAAGAAATTGCGGTATGAGTTTTCATACTCGGATTTGATCTGTTGTCGGAATGCATTCATTTCCTCACGTTTGGTCGGGTCCATATCCGGAATGGCTGCGATAAGACGTTTGGTGTAAATATGCTGGGGATTTTCAAAAATATCATCTGTTGTCCCTTGTTCCACATATCGACCTTTATACATAATTCCAATCTGGTTGCACATATGGCGTATAATGCCCAGATCGTGACTGATGAACAGATAAGTCAGATTGAGTTCCTTCTGTATCTCCTGCATGAAATTAAGCACCTGGGCTTGTACAGATACATCAAGAGCCGATACAGGCTCGTCAGCAATAATCAGTTTGGGCTTGAGTGCGATAGCACGAGCAATTCCAATCCGTTGACGCTGTCCTCCTGAGAACTCATGCGGATATTTGTGAATGGATTCGGGACTAAGCCCGACCTTTTCCAGCAAATTAGCGACCTGTCTCTTCTCTTCAGCTGCCGTCAGACGCTCATAGTTACGGAGAGGCTCGGCAATGATGTCCAGAACTCTTTTCTTCGGGTTAAGCGAAGAGTACGGATCCTGGAATATCATCTGCACATCCCGCTGAAGCTGACGATCTTTGCGTCTTTCTCTGGTTAAATCCTTACCGTTAAATAAAATTTTGCCAGCCGTTACATGGTTAAGACCAATTACAGCTCTGCCTGTTGTAGTCTTGCCTGAGCCTGATTCTCCTACAAGCCCATATGTCTGGCCCTCTTCGATGGTAAAGCTAACATCATCAACGGCCTTTACACTGCCAATCTCCCGTTTAAGTAATCCTCCGCGAATCGGAAAGTGTATTTTGAGTCCTTCTACTTCGAGTAGTGCCATTATGTTATTCCTCCTCTGCTTGATCAGGGAAATGAAAATGCTGATAGCAGGTACACCTTACGAAGTGACCTGGTGCAATTTCATGCATTTTCGGGTTGTCTTCGTGAGCCGATTCGCTGATCCAAGGAATACGCGCCTTGAAGCGGCAGCCTTGTCGAGGAAGATTTTTGAGAGAAGGCACAATACCTTGAATGACATGCAACTTGGATTTTTCTTCGGTAATTGTAGGAATAGAGTTCAGCAATGAGCGTGTATACGGATGCTTCGCGTTGGTCATAAGCGTTACGATATCCGCAATCTCAACGATCTCACCTGCATACATTACAGCAACCCGATCTGCCATCTCGGCTACAACACCAAGATCATGGGTGATAAGTATAATGCCTGCATTAATCTCATTTTTGAGCTCACGAATCAATTCAAGAATTTGCAGCTGAATCGTAACGTCAAGTGCTGTCGTCGGTTCATCAGCGATCAACAGCTCCGGTTTGTTCGCAATCGCAATCGCGATGACAATACGCTGTCTCATGCCACCAGATAATTCATGGGGATACTGCTTGTATATTTGTTCGGGACGAGGAATCCCTACTTGGTTCAATAAGTGAATAACCTTATCTTTCTTTTCTTTCAAAGACAGCTTAGGTTGATGAAGCGTAAGGATCTCTTCAATCTGTTCACCTATGATCATGAGAGGATTTAATGCGGATAGAGGGTCCTGAAAGATCATCGCCATTTCTTTCCCGCGCAGTTTATTCAACTGATTAGGAGGGAGATTAGCGATATCTTGTCCTTTGTAGAGAATTTGGCCTTCAATTTTAGCTTTGTTATGCAGCCCCATCAGCGAGAATGCAAAAGCACTTTTTCCCGAGCCGGACTCCCCTACAATAGCGAGCACTTCATTTTTCTTAACTTTCAGGTTAACGTGGTCAACTGCTGCATAATAGTTATCTTCAATTCTGAATGATGTCGTAAGATCTCTGACTTCCAATAGCTCATTATTCAAATCAATCACCCTAACCCCGTAAATTCCGCAGACTGTATTCGTGAGTAAATGAATGCATCTACTGTATATTTCCAAGTTCTTCAATAAAATGAACAAAAGTGTATACAAAATACCTTATCGTAAACAGAATCAAGATCATAAGTTTCAATTTAAACCATTGGTCAATTAATGTTGATAATTCCTAGCGGAATTATAATTACAAATAATTACTGTAATCATACGTGTAATTTTAGTTAACGTCAATCATTATTTTGTGTTTTTTGGAATAAATGTTTTCTTTACTACAGTTCTGGGTATTAGTTTTAACTAAAAGGTATCTAAATCGGGGTTTAAAAAGGATTAATCGTTTATGTGAGAACATTTCTTCATTGAAAGGGGGATAAGTATTACAAGATTTTCATGAGCCATATATAACATATCTATAACGCGATTTTGTAATTTCCATGATATTTTCACACCAAAAAGAAAAACGATGTAAATTTCATGTCATATATAGAAGGATTTTGTCGATTACGAGAAGAATATATTTAAGGAATCGAAAAGCGCTGAATCATTGCATCTATACAACATTTGTAAGAAAAACGTAAAAATCTAGTTATTCTAGTATAGTTTTATTTATTTGTTGCTGTAAAGAGTTAATTGTCACTTTTGAACATTTATTTTACAAAAGAAAGAAAAAAGTCCTACGATAAGCAGGACTTTTATAATAATTATTCATATTAATGCATATATAATATATCTATTATTGTTTAGTTGGAGGCCTTTTGCCACGCTTCAAATCACGAATGCTTAAACCAAAGTCCATCTGCAGATGAGGATAGTCCGGGAAGTCTGTCCAGTCCCCGCCCCAGGTAAAACCCATATCCTTGGCCAAATCTACGACCTCCATCCAGTCTGACTTGCCATTGCCGTTATCATCACGCTCCATATCCCACACGATGTTTCCTTCAGGAGTTCTCAAGGCAAAGTCAATGGCGAGTCCATAGTTATGATAAGACTCCCCTCCTCTTGCATTGGTAACGATATTTCCTGATGCTGATCGTCCCTGAGCAAAAAGCGCGTCCTGTTCTTCCACACTTCTGTATCCGTGGGTAATTACAACATTTATGCCACGCCTGGCAGCCATACGAACCAGTACACCCTCGTTCTCAGCCACCACCGGATGTAGTCCCGTAATAGGTATTGGTTCGGGGATCGTCTGATCCGGCCATAACTCATCAAAGTCTCCTTTTTGCTGTAACCATACAAATACAATAGATATAAACAGCGTTGCGATGATCCAGTTTCTCAAGCTTTTTCTTCTTCGTATTCTTTCCTTACGTTGTATTGAATTCATATACTCTCCCGATGTTATTTTGACTCAATTTCCAGTCACAGGCTATATAGCGAAGGTCTTTGTTCTCATCTATACAAGTTAAACTCTATTATAGTTCATCTCGCCTTTGAAAGCTTCTTTTGCAAAAAATACATGATTATACGTTTTCATTTTCTCCATTTTTCATAGGTGCTCTCTCTCCTGTATATGTTTATGCACACAACAAAAAAGCAGCCGGCTATAAGCCGACTGCTCTTGTATGCAAACTGAGTAGAGACTACTCAGTTGTGTATGGCAGCAATGCGATTTGACGGGAGCGTTTGATTGCAATCGTCAGCATGCGTTGATATTTAGCGCTAGTACCTGTTACACGGCGTGGCAAAATTTTTCCACGTTCGCTGATAAATTTACGAAGCAAGTCCGTATCTTTATAGTCGATGTGAGTGATTTTGTTCGCTGTGAAGAAGCACACTTTACGACGTTTGTTACGACCACCACGACGTGCCGGTCTTTTATCGTCTCCGCCTTCTCTTTGCTTGAAGCCCATGCTTTTCAGTCCTTTCCTATCATGTAACCCATATCTCGTAACGAGTATCGGCTCACGTTAAAATGGCAAATCATCATCCGATATATCAATCGGTTTTCCGTCATCGGAAAAAGGATCCTGATTGTTGCTACGCGCAGCATTATTGTTGCTGGCACGTCCGCCGCCGCCTCCATAAGAAGGCTCTTCACGCATAGGTTGTCCCCCGCCGCCACCGCCTTCACGGTTAGCTGACTCCAAGAAACGAACATTATCGGCAATGACTTCGGTTACGTATACACGTTTACCTTCGTTATTTTCGTAGTTCCGTACTTGAATGCGTCCTTCGACTGCAGCCAGACGACCTTTACGCAAATAGTTTGCACAGGTCTCAGCAAGCTGTCTCCAGGTTACGACCGGAATAAAATCTGCTTCCCGCTCTCCCCCTTGACTTGTAAACGGTCTGTCTACGGCCAAAGTAAATTGTGTCACGGCTACTCCTGCAGGAGTATAACGCAACTCAGGGTCCCGGGTTAACCGGCCGATCAGAATGACACGGTTCAACAATGTAATCCCCTCCTTCTGAGCGTATTGGTGCGATAATCACGAGTTACTGTCTTAAGCAGACTTAACGTCGTTAGTAATGAGATAACGAATTACTTCGTCGGAAATTTTCATGAGACGCTCAAGCTCAGTAACTACTGCTGGTTCAGCAGTGAAGTGTACCAGAACATAAACACCATCACGGAATTTCTTGATCTCATACGCAAGACGGCGTTTACCCATAACGTCGTGAGCAGTAACCTCACCACCGCCGTTGGAGATGATGCCTTGGAATTTATCGACTGTAGCTTGAACAACTTCTTGCTCAACGTCAGGACGAATAATGTACATCACTTCATATTTGCGCATAATTTTCACCTCCTTATGGACTCTGGCCCTCAATCCAGGTTGAGAGCAAGGAACGAGCACAAACTCGAACTATATTAATATAACAAATCCACAGACGAAATGCAAGCAAACGTTCCCTGTACAGATTGGTACACAATCACCAACATGATCAAGCCATGACTTGAACACACTATAGAAGCAACACTGATCTCATTCTGTGGAGGAGGCTGCTTGATATGGGTGAACGAACCGAATTTGAACCGGGAGATAAAGCACCGAACGATGGAGAGTACACGGAAGTTGGAGAGAAAAGTTTTCATACGGAAATTAACAATCCCAAGCGAGTTACGTTGAAGAAAGGCGAAGCTTTCCCGGAAACCAGCAACCATAACCGCAAGTGGAAAAAGCTGACCAAGGCTAGGGTGCACTAAAATATTTTGTAATGTTCACGTATATAAAAACTCAATATGCACATAATACAATCAGGCGGTACACGAGAGAGGTGTGGTTCCGTTGGACAACGAAGCCGATTTTTCGCTGTTGGAGTTGCATCACGTAATATAAGAAGCATATGGGTGTGTAAGACCTCGTCTGAAGCACGCGTATTGTAGCAAGCAGTACAGCCAGCGTTTCTGTCGTTACGACCGATTGTGATCTGACTAAACATGTACCGCCGGATAGAGAGCCCTTCGGGGCTCTTTATTTTTCTTCCATAAAAATGATTCAAAAAAGGACTTTCCGAATGGAAAGCCCTCTGCATTTTTCTATTCAAAACTCCATTTCGTGGAGCTTATGTACTACATTACGGTTTCGATAAACAAAAACGTGAAGTGGCGGAAAGGGTGGGATTCGAACCCACGCACGCTGTGACACGCCTAGCTGATTTCGAGTCAGCCCCCTTGGGCCTCTTGGGTACCTTTCCGCAGCAAAATTGATTATATCATGCTTGCAGGAGGAAAGCAATACCTACACCACACCTGCATGTAAACGTTATTTTCGAGTCTACAACTCCCACTTATTACGTGTGCAGATATTGCTAATTTGAACTTAGAAACTGTACTTGCCAAAATTCGGAGTAATAATTTGTAAAAAAAATAGAGACCGTCATATGTTTCCTTGTACAATGGAAGTACCACCCACCATTACG
>NZ_JACHKG010000046.1:0-37123 GCF_014203995.1 Paenibacillus sp. JGP012
GTAGCTCTGAAATGGTGGTTTTGTCACTTTCCATTTTAACCTACGAGTGCAGCAATATGGAGGGCTATCCTTGGTTTATGTTCATCATAGCTAGAATTCCAGAAAGCCCAAAACCCCACAAATAAGGTCATCTGAGATCGTTACACTTACACTCACACTCAAATATATCCAGGGCTATCTCAACTGATATGTTCCCACCAGTGTCTGCATGGCTGTGGCTTTGTTGTATCAACGAATATGTTCCTACCAGCATCTACATAACTGTCACATCGTGCCTGCGATAATTGCATCATCCCTTCGCTATTTGCACCATGCCAGCGATATTTTTGTATCGTTCTTACAGTGTGATTGGTTCTACCAGGCCGCGATAGAGCCATCTGTCCGGCTCTCTGTACCTCCGCACAGTACGCCTGTATCCGGGTTGCGCCAGATGATCTGTCCACGTCCAAACTGGGAAGCGTCCAGCTCGGTGCGGATGTCGTGTCCTTTGCGGGCGAGCGCTTGGGCAATGTGCGGCGGGAAGCCCTGCTCTACGAGCACCGTTTTATCCTTCATCCACTGCCAGCGCGGCGAATCGAGGGCTGCTTGTGGATTCAGGTGGTAATCGATCGTATTCATCACGACCTGCACATGACCCTGGGGCTGCATAAAACCGCCCATGACCCCGAATGGACCGACAGCCTCATCGCCGCGTGTCAGGAATCCGGGGATAATTGTATGATATGTGCGTTTGCCTGGCTCCAGAGCGTTGGCTTGCTGCGGATCGAGCGAGAAGTTATGTCCGCGGTTCTGAAGTGCGATGCCTGTGCCCGGCACCGCCAGTCCTGAGCCAAAGCCCATATAATTACTCTGGATAAAAGAAACCATGTTGCCTTCGCCATCTGCGGCTGCCAAATAAACAGTACCGCTTGCTCGCGGATCACCAGCTTCTGGTGCCTGTGCTGTGTCGCCAATAAGCTTGCGTCGTTCTGCGGCATAGGCCTCGGATAACAGTTCTTCCACGGATACGCCCATCTTGCGTTCTTCCGTAATGTATTTTTCCCCATCGGCAAAAGCCAGCTTTATCGCCTCCAGCTGCCGATGATAACTGACGACAGATTCCTTCTCGGAAAAGTCGAAGCCCTTCAGCAGATTGAGTGCGGAGAGGGCGATCAGCCCTTGCCCATTCGGCGGAATCTCCCACACATCGTAGCCGCGATAAGATACCGAGATCGGATCAACCCATTCCGGCTGAAAAGCCTTCAGGTCATCACGAGTCAGGTAACCGCCGTGCTCGGCCATAAAAGCGTGAATGCGTTCCGCCAGTTCTCCTTCGTAAAAGTCTCGCGCTTCGCTCTCGCCAATCCGGCGCAACGTGGCCGCATGGCCCGGCGAGCGCCACAGCTCCCCAGCAGCGGGCACGCGCCCGCCAGGGGCAAACGTCTCAAACCACGCACGCCCTGCATCCGCATCGCCCTGGCGTGCATAGACCTCGGCTGCCCGTGCCCAGTGGCGGGCAAGCCCCGGCGCAAGCGGATAACCTTCCTCCGCATAGCGGATGGCCGGTTCCAGCACCTGCGCCAGCGTGAGCCGTCCAAAACGACGGCTCAGCTCCGCCCACCCCGCCGGTGCGCCAGGCACCGTCACCGGCACAACCCCCAGCTTCGGCATGTCCGTATAGCCTGCCGCCTGCAGCGCCTCAATCGAAATGCTCTGAGGCGCAGGCCCACTGGCATTCAGGCCATGCAGCTTGCCCTCCGTCCAGACGAGGGCAAAAGCATCGCCACCAATGCCATTGGACGTTGGCTCCAGCACGGTGAGTGCTGCTGCGGTAGCAATGGCGGCATCGATTGCATTGCCGCCTTGCTTCAATATATCCAGCCCCGCTTGTGCCGCTAGCGGCTGGGATGTAGCAACCATGCCTTGCTTGGCATAGACGGGTACCCGGTAGGAGGGATAGGGTTGGTAGAGAGAATCAAAGTTCATGGTGGGTCAGCTCCTTGTCGCGAGATGTCAGATTTTGTTTTAACCGAAGCGATAGCTCCTAAACCCTTTTCGCAACCAGATCGTCAAACTCCTGCCAAACGCTCCAAATCCAACCTGACATTGGCAAGCGCAGGGTGAAATTTTTGGGACAATGGATTATCTCTGACACGTACACATACATATACACACACATACTCATACCCAGATCCATACCCATATCCATACCCATATCCATACCCATATCCATACCCATATCCATATGGGTATCACTATTTATATTTATCTCTATATCTAACTTTGTATTTGTATTAGTATCCACAGCCACCACCATAATCGTAATCATCTCTATATCTTATTTGTATCTATAGCCACGGCTGCACCTGTTCCGGTTCCGGTATCTCCATCCCCATCTCTATTTGTTGAACCATTGAACTAAAGCTCCTTACACAAAACGCTCGCCCAAGCCTTCTTACAGAAAGCTTGGGCGAGCGTTTCACTTGCACTGTTTTTCTATCCTCTATGTCTATGTGCTTCATTAGTAATCAAACGTATATAGAATCAGCTGCAGCTGCATATGCTTACGTAGTTACCATATCGCCGCCGTTCACATGAATGCATTCACCCGTAACATAGGAGGAATCACGCGATGCCAGATAGACGTATGCTGCTGCAAGTTCATAGGGCTGGCCTGCCCGGCCCATCGGCGTATCTGTGCCAAACACCTGCACATCCTCAGCCGAGAAGCTGGACGGAATAAGCGGAGTCCAGATTGGACCCGGAGCAACAGCGTTTACCCGAATGCCTTTATCCGCCAGGGATTGGGAAAGTACACGCGTGAGCGACACGACCGCTCCCTTGGTTGAGGAATAATCAATGAGTCGCACATCACCTTTGTAAGCCGTAATGGAGGCCGTGTTGATGATGGATGCTCCTTTGCACAGATGCGGAAGGGCGCTCTGGATCAGGAAAAAATACGAGAATACATTGGTCTGAAACGTATGATAGAGCTGCTCCTCCGAGATGTCGACAATGCTCTGCTGCACGTATTGCACGGCGTGGTTGTTGACCAGCACATCCATTTTGCCGAACGTTTCCATTGTCTTGCGAATGACCTGTTCACAATTGGGCTTCAGCCGCAGATCGGTTTCAATCAACAGACAGCGCTGACCCAGCTCCTCGATCCGGCTGCGTGTCCATTCAGCGTCTGTTCGTTCGTACAAATAAGCAATAACAACGTCTGCCCCTTCCTTGGCAAAAGCAATCGCTGCCGCCCGTCCAATGCCGCTGTCGCCGCCAGTTATAATCGCAACTTTGCCTTGAAGCTTGCAGCTGCCAATATAAGCAGGGTCCTCGCTGATGGGCTCGGGAACCATTAATGTCTCCAGACCGGGCTGTTGATCCTGATGCTGGGGCGGGAAAGCCAGCTTCTGCGGTTTACACACGGTTTTCTCACCGTAAAATGGATAGACCGGGTTCATCGTTTGCACAACCTCCTCGAACATTCCTTGATAAGCCTACCCTATGCATTCGCCCAGAGGAAGGTGCGGTGTGATCCGATTAGAATGCTTGTTTTCTGCAGGAAACGTATACCATAATAAGGATGTATCCCTTTAAAATAACCGGAGGTGTCAGGAGCCATATGAACATTCAGGGAATCAACCATTTATGCTTTTCCGTATCCAATCTGGAGCAATCCATTACATTCTTTGAGCAGGCTCTAGGTGCCCGAATCCAGGTAAAAGGACGCAAGCTGGCTTACTTTGAACTGGCCGGGCTTTGGATTGCTTTGAATCAGGAGGATGTTCTTCGTAATTATACGGAACGTACCTATACCCATATCGCCTTTACTGTAAAAGAAGAGGAGTTTGAAGCATCGGTAGAGCAGCTGCGAGCAGCCGGAGCCGATATTATCCCCGGAAGACCAAGAGATGCGAAGGATGGGAAATCGGTTTATTTTACAGACCCGGACGGTCATTTATTTGAACTGCACACAGGCAGTTTGCAGCAGCGGCTAAAATATTATCGTGAGGAAAAACCACATATGACTTTTTATTCGTGAAATTTGCAGGAAAATGGAGGTAAATGGCAATTAACGTATTTTAAGTCACTGAAAATGTCCGTAAGATATAGTATAGGTCACCTTGATACGATGACCGGTCTGATGTTGATTAAAAACATAAGGAGAGATAAATATGGAGAAAAGAGGTACGAAATGGCTTGCCGCTGCAATGCAGCTCGGTTTTGTTATTATCATGCTTGTACCCTTCATTTCGGGACAGCTTCATATCTACGGGCTCCGTGGAGGACTGGTCCAAACTTACGGACAGCATATTTCGGTGTCAAACCAACCAATGAACGTTTCGTTGGAACTGAACGATCCGGTTCCTACTCGCTGAGCACAGCACAGGATGTATTCTGGAAGCTGGGCTCATTCATGTGAAGGGGCTCTACAAGGAGCCCCTTTATTTATTTCACTCATCCGAGTCTCCCTAGTTGTTAGGTGAAGATCGTTTACCTGATATAAGATTTGTAGTCCTCATAGCTCATTTTAGGTTCCTGCAAACTCAACCGAATAAGCTGCTGGCTGATATCCGCCTCGCGACTGGCGGCGATTCGTTTAAGCAGATCATGACTCATCCTCAGAAAATAGTAGCTTTGATCACGGTTATTTTTCTCATGAAATACGATGCCCAGCAGGCGGTATAACTTGGCACGAAGCATGCCTTCATCCTGGAGCTCCAGCAGCTGAAGGGCTTCTTTGATAATTGATTCTGCTTGCTCGGGGTTATTCTCTTCCAGATACACTTTACTGATTTCCTCCAGTATGGAAGCCTTCTTGTGAGGAAGCTTGCGCTGGTCATAGATTACTGCACATTCATTGAGCAGCCCAAGGGCTTCTTTTTTGTGTCCGATGTGAAGTTGAATGACAGCGAGATTGTGAAGTGCCAGAACATAGGAGTCGCTGTTTGCCTGTTTATAGGCTTCTACGGATTTTCTAGTCCAATCCTGACTTAACAGCATATGATCCTCATGATTCGACATATAATAGGCTTTGCCCAGACCCATCGTTATTTCTCCGTACAATTCCGCTTGTCCCGTCATACGGGCTTCCTTCTCCGCTTTGATATAATATTCCAGACCCTCGTCCACATTGCCCAGACGTAAATGGGTTGTGCCAAGATAAGTTAATGCGCAGATGTATTCATGATGCAGATGTTTGAGTCGGCTGCTGTAAGTATGTGCCTGCTCATAATATTTCCGGGCATCATGATATAGTTCTGCATGAAATGCGGCTCGTCCCATTTCCAGATAATACGCTACAATGTGCTCTCGATCTCCTGTTTGGATAATTGTAAAAGATGCAAGATCCCCCTCATCCAAAGTGCGCCGATATTCCCCAAGCCGATTGTAACTCCGCAGAATAAGCAGATAGGCCTCAGATTGATCCGATATATCCTCTGTTAGTGTCAGCACTTTATGTGCTATACGTATGCAATCAGAGTCATTTTGCGCAGCATAGCAGGTTTTGGCCTTGTCCAGAACAGCCTGAGCAATATCATTGTCTGCCTGCGCGCTTCCCCCTACAAAAAACTCCACGGGTGTATGAAGTCTTCTGGCGATGATTTTCAACACGCGGTGAGAAGGAACGGCCCTGCCTTTTTCGATAAGGCTTATGTAGGAACGTGTCATATCCTCACCTGCAAGTTGTTTCTGAGACAGTCCCAGCTGCTCACGGATTTTTTTGATTTTGGGTCCGATCATCCTCATTCACCATCCCTTGCATATAGTTTTAAGCGTTGAAAATGGATGGGTATACTGCATCCACAGAGTGAGCAAAAGCCGGGGTAAGTAAGGTTGAGGTTCATTTACCTCCATTTACAGTTTAAATGCGATTTGGAAGATTATAGAATGATAGTATCCAAGATGAAAGGAGGAAAAATGAATGGTGATTAAAGCGACTCCCATTACACTGGAGCAATTGAAGCGTAAAGAAATTGAAGCTTCACAATTGGAAGTAAATGGGCTGGGCGAGGCACGTGAAGTGAGTGCTCGTGCAGCAGTAGAAGCTCGTGCAGTAGAAGCTCGCGCGGTGGAAGCTCGTGCAGTAGAAGCCCGCGCGGTGGAAGCTCGTGCACTTGAAGCCCGTGCTTTGGAAGCTCGTGCACTTGAAGCTCGTGCTTTGGAAGCCCGCGCAGCCGAAGCTCGTGCTTTGGAAGCCCGTGCTGCCCTGGCTCGTGCCTAGGGCGTGTCTGAAAACGCTGAAGGAAGCAGATTTTGCTGAATTTTCGTTCCAAGCCAGGAAGTTTTCCGCAGACGTGCCGGGGCACGTCAAGGGAAAGTGACGCAGCAGGGGGCGAAAAGGCGGTAAAAGATGCAATTCAGTAGGTTTCAAGACACGTCCTAATGTTCTACTTACTTAAGATACGTTAGTTTCATAGATGAGAGCTTCTGCGGAAGCTCTTTCTCTCCCTCCATTTTAAAGAGATTCATACGTTTTGTATAAAGGGAGATCCATACGTTTGTATAACGAGGTGTCTGATACTGATGCATATTAAGCAGATATGGTCTCACATTCCGGAGCACATTGTCCCGATCAGGGAACTGAGCGAGCACCTTGGACTTAACCATGCCCAGACCAAAGTGCTGGAGAAAATTCATGGTTTGAAGCAGGTTCGGCACGACAGGGATGGGGATTTATCTTCGTTGCTTGGACAGGTTCTTGCCCAGGTGACAGGTCATCCTGACGTTGCTCCCACCTCGATTAAGTATATCATTTATTGCCACACAATTCAGGAAAATTTCCCCTTTCCTATGAAGATTTTGCAAGCTCTAAAGAGGGTTTACGGATTGCAGCATGCCATCGCGTTTTCGCTTACGCAGCAGAACTGTGCATCAGGGCTGATTGCCCTTCATGTGGCGGAGACATTGCTGCCTTCATTGGAAGCGGATGACCATATTTTAATTTTAACGGGCGAGAAAACCTTTAGCCCCGTAGTGCAGCTGATCCCCAATACAACGGTAATGGGAGAGGCGTCGGCAGCCGTTCTGGTAGGAAGCAGGGGAGCGGGAAGCCACGTCGTTGGACTCACCAGTATAACTTTGGGGCAATTCTGCAATGTATTGACGGGTTCTCCCCAAATCCTCAGGGAATTTCAAGAGATATACATTCCTCGGTTGTGTGAAGTGATTGTCACAGCTGTGGAGCAAGCGGGCCTGACTTTACAACAGATTCAATATATTGTTCCTCACAATGTAAATCTGTCTTCCTGGAAGAAGGTCGCTGCCGGTTTATCTTATCCTTATGAACGCATCTACACATCGAATGTACAGGAGATCGGACACTGTTTTTGTTCAGACCCGTACATTAATCTCCAGGCTATTCTGGAGCAGAAACTGATGCAGCGAGGGGATTATTATTTGCTTGTCACCGTTGGACTTGGCGTTACATTCAGTGTAGCAGTGATGCAATATGCAGAAACAGGGGGTGATGGCGATGACCATGGTGTTAACCGATTTCTCAAGCCGACTGAAGTGGGCGTTAACGGGCCGGCATGATGTTACCTTTGTCTATTTGAATAACTTTGAAGTGGAACAATACTGGGAGGACCCGGAAATCCTTAAGCTGCCCTCATTAAGCATAGGCTCGGCTGCGGATGTCGTACACCGGATGGAGGAGCTGGGGGTTTTTCTTGCCGGAGATCAAGATATTGTGCTGCTCAAGAGTTTGCCGAGCCCGGATTTTATAAGTGCTGCACAAGCTCTGGGGTTTGGCAGGTCCCGGTATATTGCACCCGAACACAACAATCAGGGACTTAACATAACGGCAAGTCTGCTGCAGTGCTCTGCCACGATGGACAAGCTGAGAGAACTGGCACAGACAGCAGAATCACCTGTGTATCTGGTTCCTTTTGGCACATCAGAGCAGGAAGAAGAGCTATCGCATCTTACAGGAATTCCCTTGGCGGTTCCTTCCTCCATGATCTTTCGTCAGGTGAATGACAAAGGATATTCGAGACGACTGAACAAGCGGCTTGATATTCGCCAGATCCCTGGTGTTGAGTGTGCGTCTCTGGAAGAGCTGGCCTCCGGTTTTGAACAGTTAAAATTCGTATTGGAGCAGGGCGGCCGTCTGGTCTTGAAGGATTCCATGGGGGTGTCTGGCAAAGGCATTACCGTAATCCCGGATGAAGCCAGATTTCAAAAGTGCATGAGCATGCTGGAGAAGCAGGCAGGCAAAAAAGGCATTCGCAAGATCAATTACGTGCTGGAGCAGTGGATTGACAAAATTTGCGATCTGAACTATCAGATTCTTATTGACCAATCCGGCGGGGTTGAATTTCTTGGTGTAAAGGAGTCCTTGGTAGAGCAGGGTGTACATCAAGGGCATCTTATGCCATCCAGGCTGAGTGAAGCTCAACTTGGAGTGATCCGTGAGGCTGCAGCACGCATCGGTGAAGCGCTGTATGGCGATGGATATTATGGCATTGCTGGTATGGACGCTATTCTGGATGAGGATGGTACCGTCTGGCCTAACCTGGAGATCAATGCAAGGTTTAACATGTCTACCTACCAGCTCAATATTCAGCAGCAGTACCTGCCTGATGGATATTATGGATTGGCCAAAAAATACACTCTGCGGCTTCATCGCCTGCTGGAGTATAAGGAACTTCATGCCATGCTGGGTGAATGGATGTTCAGACCAGAGAATGGAGAGGGCCTGCTGATCAATAATTTTGCCACAGTAAATGCAGCATTCAAAAGTGAGGGAACGATGTTCTCCGGGCGGCTGTACGGTATCATTATCGGCTCTTCTCCTGAACGACTGGCAGTTCTTGACGAGGCAGTAGAAGCCGCCCTGTCTTCCATTAACGAGGTGAGGTGAGTGTCTGTGGAATACGAGATTCAAGGGCTTCCTATTTCTAGTATCGCTCAGAGGTTTGGAACTCCGCTGTACGTGTATGACGGTGAAGTGCTTCGGCAGGTGTATCAAGAGCTTCGGGGGCTGCTTACACCCCAAGTGAAGCTGTTCTATTCCCTTAAAGCCAACCCGAATATTTCAATTGTGAACATGCTGCGGGAGATGGGGGCTCGGGCTGAGGTTTGTTCCTTGGCAGAACTTCATACCGCTGTAGAGGCAGGCGTTGACCCGCAACATATTATTTTTCTTGGACCAGGGAAAAGTGATGCCGAGATTACAGCGTGCATCCGTTGCGGGATATATGCCATTGTGTGTGAATCCTTTCAGGAGCTTGAGCGTATTGAGGAGATTGCTGCCCATGAAGGGCGAATGATGTCTGTTGCATTGCGTGTGAATCCTTCCTTTTCTGTCAAAGGGTCACGGCTAACAATGGGAGGTAAACCACGTCAGTTTGGAATTGACGAACAAAGTGTGCTGCAGGGAAAAGAACAGTTTGAGAAGTACACCCATATAGAGATTATGGGTCTCCATGTGTATATGGGCACCCGAATGTTAGAGATTGAGCCAATCGTTGAGAACACACGTCATATTCTGGAGCTTGCGGAGCGTATCGAAAATGAACTGGATATTACGTTGCGAATGGTTGACGTCGGCGGGGGTTTAGGTGTGCCTTATCATGAGGGTGAACAGTTCCTTGACATAAGCGAACTGACAGAGCAGCTGAATCCAATGTTCGAATCATTTCAGCGAAGCCACAAGAAAACCAGGCTGTTTATGGAGCTTGGCCGGTATTTGGTGGGAACCTGCGGGATGCTGGTCAGTAGGGCATTGTATGTGAAGCCATCATATGGAGAGAATTTTGTTGTTACGGATGGAGGGACAAACTGTCATATGGCAGCTGTAGGTACAGGCTCTTATGTGAAACGGAACTTCCCGATCGCATCCCTGACAAGATACGGCGAGACTCCTGAGGCTGAATACAATATCACAGGTCCATTATGCACCCCTAACGATGTTGTGGGCAAACGTGTGTCGCTGCCTCCAGTGGAACAGGGTGATTTGCTTGGTGTATTCCATTCAGGTGCTTATGGTCCAACCGCGTCTCCTACACACTTTTTGAGCCATGGAAGTCCGGCTGAAGTGCTGATTGTGGGGGGAGAAGCCTTTTTGATCCGGGAACGAGATACCCCTGAAGATTTGCTTGGCAAACAACGTCTTGTACAAGTATCGCCTACACCAATAACGAATTGATAAGGAGAGAAGATATCATGACAACAGCCGTTTTGCTTGAAGAGATCAAAGGTGCCCTTGCTGAGGTATTGAATACAGAAGCGAGACAAGATATCCAACTGAGCACGTCCTTGTTTGATGAGTTATATCTGGATTCAACTTCGGTGCTGGAATTGCTGATGACACTTGAAGACCGGATTGAAGGCTTGGAGATTGACCCGGATGAGCTTGAACCTGATGTATTTGATACGGTTGGTTCTCTCGCAGCTTATATTGAAAAGCAGCTTATCGCAGCCTGATGGTATCGTCTGTTTTCATTCGGGATATGCAGGTCAGGCTGTTTGAGGGAAGGAAGGCCCCGCTCGCCCTTCCTGACTTGATCCGTTTTCACAAGGACCTGCTTGCAGGTACTTCAATCCAGTATGATGCGGAACTTTTGCAGGCAAGCTGCAACAATGCCTATCATGAGATGAGTGTTGAACTTCTGGAGGAGACCGGGCTTTATCGAATGATACCAGAAGTAGATGTGCTCCTGCTGGCTCACAATTTTCCCAACAGCCGCCCGGATATCTCTGTAGTGAACTACCTGATGAATCGTTATCAGGGACAGTTTATCAGTTTTGCCGTAAATGATCTTGGGTTTGGGGCACCATTTGCAGCGCTGCATATGCTGCAACATTACCTGAACAGAGAAGGATATGCCAAGGGGATGCTGCTTGTTATGGATCAGACGTCTTTTCCCTATAAAATCGATGAGCTTGCCTCAACAGCCGGACCTGATACTGCTGCGGCTATCTACCTTGATCGGATGACAGGTAGCGGCCCCGCCTTACTGGGTGTAGATATGCAGTATGCGGAGAACTCGATCAAGGATACAGCAGGTCTGGTACTTGACAGATTAGTCCGCGCAGCGGATGTTCATCGGAGTCGAATCAGCCTGCTCATACATCCCGATCTGAAAGAGCTCTGCCAAGATGCCCAGTGGTACAGGGAATGTCAATCAGAGAACTGTTACGATCCTTCACACTGGAGTGCCGCGCCATTTTTTAGTCTGCAGCAGATGCTCGGGGAGACGGACAGCGGCGAGTACATATGTCTCATGCATCTGGAGAAGACAGACTCCTTTATCCATGGTTTAATGATCCGAACATAAGCATATCCAATATGCGAGCTAACGGAGGAAGGAGGCCAAACATTGGCATTTGGCATTGTGGACATTGGAGTGTATCTGCCTGAGCAGATTCAACAGCCGGAAGAAGTGCTCAGTGCATTGGAGCTGGGCACTGGCGAGCTTCAGTTTCTGCGTAAGTACCACCATCTGAAGGGGGTGCCCGTAACGGACAGTGAGCAGATGCTCGATGATACAATTATTTATGCTGTGGAGCGGCTCCAGAAGGGATATCCCTTTTCCGAGATTGACCTTGTTCTTTATGTGCATTCCTTTCAGGTGCAGACTCCAGGCGACTATCGGCTTATGCAGCGCATTCTAAGCCGCCTGCAGCTGGAGCATGTACCATTCTACGGCTTGTCCCAGATGAATTGTGCTACCTCTATTGCTGCACTGCAATGGCTCGATCGTCTCTCGCAAACCCAGCCTCATATCCGAAATGTGCTGCTGATCTGCGCAGATCAGTTCAACTTTTTGCCTCCAGAATGGAGGTATCTGCGAAAATCAGCAATTCTGGGTGATTCTGCCGTGGCGGTTTTACTAAGCAGAGAGAGTTGTCAGCATGTCGTACAGGCCGCTCATGTCCTGCGGGATAACCGGTTTCATGCAGGTTACCATGCAGCTCCAGAAGAAATATCAGCATTTAATCAAGTATATATTGATCATATTATCCAGGGAATGCAGGAACTGCTGGCGTCACAAGGCTTAGGTTTTGAAGATATTAATCATATACTTCCTCACAATGTGAACTGGACCACCTGGAAGGAATTTTCCCGGCGTACGGGGGTAGGGCTCGAACGAATCTATCTGGATAACATTTCGCGAATTGGACATACCTTCTCCACAGACCCGTTTATTAATTTGAGCTCAGGATTGAAAGAGGGTTGGGTATGCCCGAAGGGACGATCCGTTATGGTCAGTATCGGACTGGGTAGTTTTTTTGGCTTTGCACTGGTTGAACATGGAGGCTGTGAAGAATGAACAGGAGGGGTAGCGATGCATGTTATTGATTTCCAAAGCGCAGATGCAAAACCTGTTGGAGAGAGGGCTGCTGGTCGTCCGGTTGCTCCAATTTCGCATATTCTGGAGAGTACAGCGTTACGTATAAAAAGTCATCCTGTGCTTTTGGCTGCAGGTTCATATGTGTGTGCAACCGCTGCTCTGTTGGACCAAGCCCCACTGGTATGGCATGAACAGGCAGGCGGAATGTACCGCTGGGAGCAGCTGCATGTTGTTCAGGTACAGGACCGGATGCTGGAGCCTTCCGGTCTATTGTTAGTTCAAGTGCAGCCGCACAGCGGTGAGCAGGCCGGGGCAACTAGTGATGAGGTGAACCCGGCAAGGCTGAGAGATCACCTGCTGGAGTTCCGAATAGAGCTATGCAAGGCTGGTCTTGAATATGTACGCAAGCATTTGTCGGTACGTATATCGGGAGGGCAGTCCACGTTTCAGCATCAGCTTGTCAAAGGAATGGTCGCTGATATTCTGACAATGTTTTATATGGCAGAAACGCTACATGAAGATCGTCTCCTTTCCCGAAGTTCTGACATTGCGTCCTTCCGTACTCATGCGTGGCTCCATGAGGAACTGGATGAGGCATTCAGGCAGATTCAGCGCCTTGGTGGCGGTTACGGTTATCTGAGACATGGAGTATCCGCATATACATATGCAGGTCAATTGGTCAAAAACTTGCTGTTACCAGACAGGGAGGGTTATTGATGATTACGCCATCGACAATTGCTGTTTTTGAACAGGTCATGAAGCAGTATGCGGCCGAGCTTCGTCAGATTGGGCTGACCATTGACCAGGAACCAGACCGAATCACTGAGTTTTTGCACACCTCATCATTACAGGCCATTAATCATATGATGATTCCACCTGAATACGGAGGTCAGCCTATTGTCACGATAGGCAATGATCGTTATTACGGACTTACTTCTCTGGAGAGAGTGATTACGATCGAGCAGCTGGCTGCAGGAGATGCCGGCGTATTTCTGGGAGGGCCTGGGCCTTCCATGTCCAGCATTGTCATGATGGATCTGGGGGATGAGGAACAGAAGGAGCGCTTCTACAGCCAGTTTATGAAGGGACCAGCATGGGCTGTCTTTGCCTTGTCGGAGCCTGAGAAGGGTTCGGACGCCACGGAAATCAGCACACGGATTACGCGCCATCCGGATCATACAATGGAGCTGACGGGGCATAAGTTTTATATTGGCAACGGGCATCGCGCCAGCATCGGTCTGGTATTTGCCCAGACCAACCGTACGCCTCTGGGCATTCAGGCTGCTATTATTGATCCTTCCAAGCCGGGATTCACCGCAACACCACTGGATACGATGGGTCTGCGTGGACTTCGTCTCAGTCATCTGCAATTCCAGTCATATTCGCTGGAGGAGAAGGATATTTTAGGGCGTCACTTAAGTCCGACCAAGCGCGGGCTATGGGGGGCTCTACGTACGTTTCACCGGATGCGTCCCAGTGTTGCAGCACTTGCGCTCGGTGTTGCACAAGCTGCCTATGATTATGTAACAGAACATAGAACGGTCTTCACGGAACGTGAAAAGACCGGGCTGGAACGACTGGAAATACGTCTGCACTCACTACGTAACATGATTCGGCATGCAGCAGCAGAGATTGACCATGATGCAAACAAGGGTTATTTGGCTTCTCTTAGTAAAATACGAGCAGCTTCGCTGGCAGAAGAGGTTACAGAATGGGCACTGGATATGATGGGACCCGGTTCCATGCTGGAACATCCGCTTTTGAACAAGTGGTATCGTGATGCGAGAGCCTTTGAGTTTATGGAAGGAACCACCTCCATTCAGAAAATCAACGTATTTCAGGCTTACGCCAATGGGAAAATGCAGCATGTCTAATTCTGTTTATGCTGAACATGGCACACCGATCTATGTGGATCATATAAGCTGGCTTACAGCTGAGGATCACCTATATTCGTTGGATTGGCCAACGCCTGACGATTATTTTTATGTTTTGCCGCACATATACATGGAGGATCATTACTATGGCCGTGCAGGGTCGGTGTCCCGGTCACTGCTTTGGGGAGAGAGGCGTCTGACAGCAGGCGATCTGGCACTTATGGTGCTGGAAAAGCTGGGCACACATGCATCCTGGGACTGGATGGTTCTGGCTCAAACGTACCCTGAGCGTCATGCGTTAACCGCTCCGCTTGCCCGAATGCTTGAAAGCGCATCATGGCAGGTTAAGCATCCCCTTGGTGTAACCCATATGGGTGCACTGGCTGGCACAGAGGCTATCCAGGTTGCTCTCTGGAGTAAGCTCCCAAGGGAAAAAGCGGTGATTGTGCTAGTTGAGCAGCGTATTCTTCAAGATGACGGACCGGATGCATACCGACATCGTTCCGCTTCTCAAGGTGAACTGTCCGACATGGCCGTGGCGCTTGAATCGGGAGGTGATCAGGGGGCTTTGCAAATTTATTATGCAGGAAAGAGAGTAATCACTTCTGCAGAGAGTGATTTTGCAGCCAAGATACTTGGGAGCATACAACATTTGATGTCTGATTACGCAGCTGAGCAGGTTATTCTGCAATCCAGTCTGGGATGGCATATCGGTGGGCATCTGCTTTCACAGATTCACGCTCCCTATAGCTGCAGTGTATCTACGGTGGATTATCAGAGCGGCGATGTATGGATACAGCTGGCTGACAGATTGCAAAAGGGAAGCATCCAGCCCGGTGCTCGTGTGCTGCTGATCTCATGGGATGATGCCAGAACTATATCTGCCTGCTGTGTACATGTTTTGCATAAGCCGCTGTTAAGCAGAATGACATTGAATCAGGAAATCAAGACTTCATGATTGTGGAGGTGGCCCAATGAAAGGGATTGATTATACGACGGGTTCGATCCACCGGTTGTTATTTCGTACGGCCATTCCAATGCTGCTTGCTTCTATGGTTAATGTGATTACCCAGTTAGCCAATGTATTTTTTCTGGGTCATACGAATCAGAGTGTACTGTACGTCTTGTCGCTTTACATTCCCGTTTCGTTTGTGATGATCTCCATCATTGAAGCAATGCAGCTATCTGTTCAGGTTGCGGTGGCCCGCAGCCGTGCAGGCGGCCCCAAAGCATTCACCCAGCTGTTCATGCATATGCTCGGCATTGCCCTGCTGCTCGCCGTGGCGTCAGGGGGAATGGTTCTGCTTCTGACGCCTGTGCTCTCATGGTTTTATCATGTGCCTGCCGACATTGAACCGATGTTTACCAGGTATGTGGCGGGAATGATGGCAGTATCCGTCCCGGCTGTGCTTGCAGCAGTAAGCAGCGCCGCACTAAGAGGATTAGGCCGGGCGCAGGCAGCTTCCTTGAACGCAGTAGGCACGGCAGTGCTGAACATTGCTCTTGTGTATACATTTGTCTCGATACTTAGGATGGATTTGCAGGGTATCATCTATGCCAATCTGATTACTTCTGTCTCTTCCTTAGCCCTATCGCTGCTGGTGCTGTTAATTCGTAAAGAGACGGTTAAGGAAAGGTTTGTTTTTGCTAAGAGACATTTAATCACACTTCGACATGTGGGTATTCCTGTGTTTTTCTCGTATTGCATGATATTTCTGAGCACTTTTTTCTTTAATAAAATCGTCAGCTATTTTGGAGAAGGAGCAGTTGCGGGATTTGGCGTAGGATACCGAATCCAGACCATGGCTATTCTGCCGGGTATTGTGATCGGATCAGCGATCGGTATTATTATCAATCATAATTTGCAGGCTCCTCATCGTGAAAGAGCTTATGCAAGCTATCGTCAGGGGCTTATCCACGCTTTTGCTTTGTACGTCGTTATTGCTATTGTGGTCTGGATCTGCAGAGATCCACTTGTCTCATTTCTTATCGAAGATGCAGCAACTCGTGCTGAAGCAGCAAGGTATCTTTCCATTGTTGCCCTATCCTATATTGGCATGGGGCCGATGATGACTACGCTGCTCACGATGGAACAGAGCGGTCGCGGATATCAGGCTTTACTTTTGAATGCTGTATATTTCCTGATCATTATCGCTCTAGGCTGGGTCTTGACCCGTACATTCAATCAGGTCATCTATTTCTATGGAGTGATTGCTGGGATGAATGTGATCGGCATGTGTTTCTTTCTGCCTTTCATGCGCTTGTTAAAGCGGGAATACGTGGGTGGTGCAGCAGATCAGGGACGTATTACAGAGGGGGAAGCGGAGTTGTCTCAGCAAGGATATTCCACACAAACGTGAATTCAGTGATCTACAGGAGGAATCGGCATGAAAACATCAGAACCTGCTTATTTGATAAGACGCATTGCAGATACTTGGATTGCTGCGGATGAAACGTTTAGCCAGTTTTATGAGTTGGAGCATGCTGAGGAACTGGAGCCGCGCTGTCCCCCGGAGCTGCCGGGGGTTGAGTCTGCGCAAGCGCCTTTTTTTTTGTACAGACCCCTTTCCGGTCATGAGGTTCCTCGCCTGGCGCTCTTGGGCATTCCCTACTCTGGCGGGACAAGCATTCGTCACTCCTCCGTGGGAGAATTCGTACATGCCTTGCGAGAAGAATCATGGAAAAAGGTCATTTATCCTTCGTTAAGCCAAGGCGGCAATTCCAGCTTATATGATATTGGGAATGGGAAAAAATTGCTGCACACAGCTTCTATACAAGATTGGGGCACCTGCATGATGGGTGAGCAACCATTGGACGGACATCCCCCGATTGAAGGAGAGACGTTATATCCTTATCAACGGGGGCTGGAGGCTGCGCTGCATCAAGCGATGCACCAGCAGACACGATTATGCTGTATCGGTGGAGATCATTCCATTACGTATGAGGTGCTTCGACGGATGTCAGAAATGTCAGGCAACCGAACCATGCTGGTCCAGTTTGACGCTCATCATGACTGCGGTATAGATGCCATCTATCAAGAAAATCCGAGCCACTCCAATTTTGTCAGACATCTGCTGGAGCAGGGAACGGTTGCTGCTGTTGTACAAATTGGACTGCGCGGTCTTCGTTCAGCAGAGCAGATGTATCGTCATCCCGGATTAATACAGATCTCAGCGGAACAGATGAACCCGGATAGGGTGAGCCAGGTCCTGAATGAAGTCAGACAGCGTTATGGAGCAGATTCGGCTTATCTAACCTTCGATCTGGATTCCCTTGACCCGGGCAGTTTTCCTTATGTGGACTTTCCTATTGCCGGGGGGCCGACCTGGCAGAATATACGGGATTGTGTTACAGCAGCGCTGGAAGTCCCGATTTCGTATCAGGGTATGGATATGGTGGAAGGGCAGGGTGTTCAGGCAGATCATCTTATTCCCGGTCACTATGAGATGGCTCTTCGGATGCTGGCTTATATGCTGGATGGCATGGATCGGAATCAGCGTCAGCATTCGATGCTCGCCTGCCCGGATACACAGGATGAGGAAGTACTAACCGAAGCTGGCGTTTCCGGCAATTCACACAGGAGAGAGGTGTAGCGATGCAGGATTTTCGAACCTTATACATTACACATCAGGAACAGGTTAGGGAAGAGATGCAACGGGAACAAAAAAGCGGGATTAAGTTAGGTTTTTTCTACGCATTAATGAATATTGTGAAGGAGCTTTCTCCCCTTCAGCAGAAGGCATCGCTGGAATCGATCTGGATGGATTATCTGGCCTTTTTGCGTACGGTTGATGAGCTTAAACAGCAGCCCTACAGGTTTATGGACTGGGATGAGGTGGAGGGGCGTGAACATCTGCAAACTACGCTGAAGGAAGGCGGGGCTTTGCTGACCTGGCACTATGGATTCGTCAGACATAATATGATCACGATTGGACAAGAGATTCGTGCAGGCTGCATGAAGGCGGGACTGCCCTTCTATCTGGTGGCTGAGCGAGGGACTGTGGAGCAGGAACTGAAGTTGTCATCCTGGAACGCCCTTCGGCAGTACTCAGGTGCCGAGCTGTTAAACGCGGAGGATGAGATGATTGGTATTCGGCTGTACTCCCATTTACGCAAAGGGGGATCCTTTAATCTTTTCGTCGATGGACAGACAGGATACAATTCGGACAATCGGGCATTGGAACTTCCATTTCTCAGCTCACGCATTCAGACGAGGAGCGGTATTTTTCGCATTTTGGCCAAGGCGCGTAAGCCGGTATGTCCCTATTTCATGATGTTAACAGATGATTTTCGAACCAAAATTGTATTCCTTCCACCTTTCATATTAGAAGAGGATATTCAGAAATCTGCCGAATTTGTGTACGAGCCGTTTCGTAAACAGCTGCTCGCAAAGCCCGAACAATGGAGATTTTGGGATCGCCATCATCAGCAGGTCATACACTGGCAAGACAATGATTCTGAAATTCCCACCAATGAAACGGAGGGGCATGTAGATTGGTTCTCCAGGCCGCTGGAGGGATTTGGTCAGCTGGGACTGAACACGGGGAATGGCATGGTTTACAATTTGAATTAACGTTCTTTTCGAACAGGAGGACGGCAAGCATGGAGTCTTTTGTTACAGAGCAGCGCAATCATGTATCCGTTCATGTACTGCCCACGCGCAGGTACATTAATCGTTATATTCATCTAAGCATCGTGAACGTGCAGGGACGAATTCCACCGATGGTGTTTGCCGTAATTATGCGGATGCTGTTTAAGGTGAGCTCGGATGCTGCGGGAAAAAGAGAGCTTCATCACCAGCTATGGTCTATTGGCGTGAATGAGATCAAGTTCGATCTGGAGCACAAAGGAGACACGCAGGTGGCTTCCATTCGAATGCATATGCCTGCAGATGTACTGCCTCGCACGCAGGAACGGATGCAGATGGCAATGAATCTGCTTGCTGAACTGCTGTATGGAGCAAGCCTGGCTGGTTGTTCGAGCGGTAAGCCGAATAGAAAAGCGGATGCAGAAGATGCTCAGATTCAGGAAGAGCTCATCTGGGCAGAACACTATGCGGGATATAACAGCTCTGCATGGGATGAAGTGGTGCGGGGACGCTGTATGGAAGGTCTGGGATACATCGGGCGACCCACTGCGCAGGATTTGAAGCAGCTGCAGACATGTGTGCAGGAGGGTGAACTGAAAAAATGGTATAGCGAAGTGCTTCGCAGCCCGTTTCATGTCCATATCATCGGCGATATCCAGCCGGACACGATGATAAGGCAGGTCCTGGATACATTTATGCCTGCATTTATTATGACAGACAACGAGCACAGCTCGCCGGTTACCTTGAATTCACGATCTGCGGAACAGCAGAAGCTCGGGGAGATGATGCTGGAGCTGGCCGATATCCAGCAATGCAAGATCAATGTGGCTTTTACTACCGGAGTGACCTATGGATCATCTGATTATGCAGCTCTATTTTTATTTCATTCCCTGTTTGGCGCGTCACCTGCCTCCAGGCTTCACCTTGAACTCCGTGAACGAAAGCAGTGGGTTTACCAAATATACAGCACATTGGATGACTATAGGGGAATGCTTCATGTGACAACAGGAACCAGCAGCAGTTATGTAACAGATGTTTTGGAAGCGATTGATGCGCAGTGGATGAAGCTGTGCGACGGGGATATCAATGAAGCAGAGATGAACCGAGCTGTCCGGAATATGATGCATTATGTGCAGGTGGGTTTAGATCTTCCGGAGCAGATGGTAAAGCTTCATATAGACCGTTTGCTCCATCAAGTGGAGATGACAACACAGCAATTTCTGGAGACTGTATCGTGTGTAACTTCAGAAGAGATAGCCGTAGTGGCTTCCCGTATGAACAAGGCACTAACCTGGATTTTATATCCTGAGAGCGAGTACACAGGAACTGCTTAGGAGGTGAAACATGAATCGTGCATTGAGTGTTGTTCCAGTACGCAGGCAATTAACGAATGGTTTGTCTGTGCATATTTTCCCGGAGAGCGAATTTCATCATACGTTTGTGTCCTGTACAGTGCCTTATGGTTCCATTCACGATTCAGGATTGCCCGGGAGGGCCCACTTTCTTGAACATATGATGTTTGCCAATCCGGATCAGCAGCCTGTTAAGCCGATATTCCATGCCCTTGGAGCTTCCACCTCGGCATTAACACGTTATGACGTAACAACATATCAGCTGGCCTGTACAGGTGAACTCCAAAAAAGTATCGATGTATTTATGCGCATGCTGGCGTCTCCGTATTTCACCCCAATGCATATTGAAGAGGAGCGTGCTGCTATTCTTCAGGAATTGTCCATGTTCGCAGATCAGCCTTCCTGGCAGTCTCTGCAGCAGCTTACCCGGATGATGTATGGGGAGCAGCACCCTATTGCACTGGATGTAGCAGGGACACGGGACAGTGTGCACCTCGTAACACCGGATGTGTTGTACGAAGCTTACAATACGCACTACGTTACCAGCCAAATGTCAGTGTCTGTGATTGGACCTGTCGACACAGAGAACATCATAGACATTCTGGAGCAGTTTCCGGCAAGGGGAGAAAGCGGTGCTGCAGAGAAGTACGTATCAAAGTTCAACCTGGCGAAAGCTTCAGAGCCTAAAAAACAACGCTACGTAGAGCTTGAGATGGGTTTGCCGCTGCCGCTGATTCGCTTGGGATTTCGCGCTGATACGGGCATATCGTTAACGGAACAGGTTGCTTGCATGATCGGTATAGAGGCATTGCTGGGCGATACCTCCGATTTTCAGACAAATGGTTTGAAGTCGGGTCTTCTTCATTCGGGGGGAACATGGGATCATTATTACCGCAAGGAGTTTGCATTCAGCAGCATGTGCAGTTATTCCTCCGATCCTGTTTCTCTGTATAACGAGCTTGAAGACATATGTGAAGATATTCAGATGGGAACGTTCACTCCAGTCCATATGGAATATGCACGAATGAGATGGCTCAGTAAATATTATACAAGCTGGGACTCGTTAAAACAGCGCTGTATGCACATTTCCGAGCATGATGTAATCGGATTGGATTTTACAGAGCTTGGTGCAATAGCACGCAGCTTAACGGAGGAAGATATTTCGAGAGCAATAACCGAGATAACTGTATCGGCACGTCTGCACATGGTAGTGATAAGATAGAAGATTCGCAAGCGGGAGGGAATACAGGATGGAGCTTACTGTGGGAATGGAATCCATGATACCAGCGGTGCAGCAGCCTGACGAAGTCCATATTTGGATTCAGGAATTGCCCATAAGTGAAACTCAGCTTCATGAAACGGATTTCGTTTGTTCCAAGGTCCTGAGTCTGGATGAGCATACACGCATGGAACGAATGAAGACAAACTCGCCCCTTGGGGCTTACTGCTGGATGCAATCGAGAATTTTCCTTAGAAAAGTACTGGCCGCGTACATGCAGTCTGATGCAAGAGATATTGCCCTGCAATACGGTACAGCCGGAAAACCCTACGTTCTGTCCGGTCCACAGTTCAGCCTTTCACATACCAAAGGGCGCTGTATACTAGCCGTTACATCGAACAGCAATCCCATTGGCATCGATATGGAGCAGGTTCGTCCGCTGCTGCGGCAAGAAGCCATCGTGCGGCGATTTCTGACGGAAGCGGAACGAGAATATTTCATGGAAGAGCTCCGTTCAGAGGATGAATCATCACCCTATGATTCATCCCTGCTGCTGTGGAAATTTCTCACTGGAAAAGAGGCCTGGATCAAGGCAGCTGGTCAATCTTTATGCGGTCAGTGGAGAGAACTGGATACCGCACTGGCTATGCGGAATGATGAGCATGTATTAGAACGGAACGGCCAGAATTATGTGCTGCAGTCGTTGAGCATAGGCAGCAATTACGTTATATCGTTATGTGTATCAGGCAAGACCAGACTCTCTGTACGCTGGATGAATGGGAAAGCACAGGAAGTTAACACAATGAAAAACATAATATACCTTACAGAACTATTGTTAAAATGATGGAATAAACGATAAACTGGACAAATAGAACCTTAATTTACCAATGTTAGAATCATTGGCCCATTCCAAGGAGGTTTGTTATGATCCAGTTTCCGAAGCCCGATGTGGAGCAGTATTTTCAGACGTATCGTATATCACACTTTGCCGTATCAGCAGATGAGAAGCGGTTGTACATGGACAGCAATCTGAACGGTCAACCGAATATCTGGGCCATGGACCTGCCGGGTGGTTATCCGTTTCCATTGACCTACATGAACCAGAGCAGTCAATTTATCAAAGCCGATCCTGAGGGTCGTCACCTGCTCACTGCCTTTGACCGGGATGGTAACGAGAATTATCATCTCTATGCCTTGCCGCCAGAGGGGGGTGCACCGCTGCCTATCGTACCGGCAGAGCCGAGTGACCGCTGTTATTATGCTCATTTATCCGAGGATGGGAAACGTTTATATTATAATACCAGTGCTGGCAATCCGAATTATATGAATGCACGCCGTCGCAACCTGGAGACAGGCGAGGATGAGCTGCTCTATCAGGGTCAAGAGGTCACCAGCAGTATAGTTGCCGTAAGTCCGAATGAAGAAGCCTATGTGATCATGAAAATGTACTCCAATACGTACCAGACTGCCCATCTGCATCGAAACGGAAAGCAAATCTCCATCGTGCCGGTAACCGAGCGTCAGAGCCAGATTCCGTATGTGCTGTTTGCGGGAAATGACCGCCTGCTGCTGATCACCAATGACAATGCGGCTTATTCCTATGTGGCAGAATACATCATTGATACAGGAGAGTTTCGTGTACTGTGTCACATTGAAGGCGAGGATGTAGATGATATCCGCTGGCATGAGGCATCCGAAACGCTGTATATCTGGACACTGACCGGGCCGGAGCATCGCATGTATGTGCTGGAAAAGGGTGCTCGTGTACCTCGCCGTATAGACATGCCGCTCGATACGATTGAACAGATGAACGTAACTAAAGCCGGTAACGTGTACATTCTTGGACGCGGTGCCGTGCAGCCACATAATATCTACCGCCTTACCGCTGGCCGTGACTCATGGGAAGCGTTAACCGCCAATCGGGTAACGGGTCTGAAGCCGGATGATCTCGTATATCCTGATGTGGTGCGTTACAACTCCTATGACGGGCTGGAGATTGAAGCACTGTTGTTCAAAGCCAAGCCGGATCAAGCGAATGGATATACCGTATTCTGGCCACATGGCGGGCCACAGGCGTCGGAGGGCAAGTTCTTTCGGCCGATGTTTCAGCTGCTGCTTGCTCAGGGATATCATATCTTTGCCCCTAACTTCCGGGGCAGCACCGGATATGGTGCTGAATTCGTCAAGCTGGTTGAACGGGATTGGGGCGAAGGGCCGAGACTGGACTGTGTCGCAGGTATCCAGTGGCTGTTTGATCAAGGCATCAGCTCACCAGAGCGGCTGTTTGTAGTAGGCGGCAGTTATGGGGGATATATGACTCTGCTGCTCGCGGGTCGTCATGCTGAGCTGTTCCGGGCTGCGGTGGATATTTTTGGACCGAGCAACCTGTTCACCTTTCTGGAATCTGTACCCGAGGACTGGAAGCCGATGATGGACAAATGGCTGGGTGATCCCGTGCGTGACCGTGGACGTCTGACGAAGGATTCACCGATTACGTACCTGGATCAGATGGTGAAGCCGATGCTGGTTATTCAAGGGGCTAACGATCCAAGGGTAGTCAAGGCAGAATCGGACCAGATCGTAGCTGCGCTGGAGGAAAAAGGCGTAGACGTAGAATATATCGTTTTGCATGATGAAGGCCACGGCTTCTCCAGAAAAACGAATGAAATACTGGTTTATCGCAAAATGGTGGAGTTTCTGCAGAAACATCAGGAGACTTCTGTTGCACAGGTATAAGCCGGTTCAGTCTGGATTTTTAACATGCTTGGGGCTGGAAGGGATATGAAATGTACAGTGCATGATGTGTAGCGCAGAATGAGCATCCAGAATACGACGTATCCACTTAAACAGCCAGTGATCCTTGGGATCACCGGCTGTTTGGTTTTCGCATTTTCACATTATACTAATCTGTTTATGAACAATTCTTGAAAGAGTAACCAGATTCATTGTTGTGATAGCTTCATTAAGCACACAAGCCGTTTTACTCCATAGTGTTTAATCCAGCAAAGAGAGCACCCTTTCGATGTACTGCTCAGCCCACGTTGCAAAAGGCAGTTCCTCCTCCCAGGTCGCCTGTCCGATAGCTTTGGCTTCGCCCCACGATAGAATACGTTGATACAGCAAGTGGATAAGAAGGCGTGAACGAAAATGTGCACACTTCTCTGGATCATCTGCACAGATCAGCTCCCGGTAGCGGCGTAGAAATCGGGCTGCCAGATCGGGCTGACCCTCCCGCAAATATCTTGCGGTCATTTTGGTCAGATCGGCTGTGCCGTCTCCGAAATAAGCGGTTGTAAAATCAAATAATCCACTGAGCTTCCAAGGTGATGCAGGCTGATCCCCTTTCTGGATAAGAAAGTTCTCCACCTTGAAATCGCCCATCACAAATTCATGAACTGCCGAAGCCAAAAAAGCGGATTCGGATCGCTTCAATTGCTCATCTACCCAGCGTATGTCAGCATCGGTGATAACAGAGTATTTCTCTGCATCATGCAGCCAGTGGCGAATGCTGCCATACAGCCAGTCCAGATACGAGCCGGCAAATGGCATGATTTTGTCTGCAACAGGGTCGTATTCCCCGGCATCCGGAACTTTCCAATGGTGCAGATCGGTTAACGTTTCAGCCAGCATATCGGCAATGTCTTCATGGTCTTGAGAAGTCAGAGCTGCTTGAAAATCCGGTTCATACAAGTGACACCCGGGCAGCTTGGGCATAATCGCGTAGCTCCAACCGAGCGGTTGTGTGTCTTTATGGATATGATAAGGCAAGGGGACAGGGATGGACGTGCGCACAGCCAGTTGCTCTACAAAAAATTGCTCCTCCAGGAACTGTCCATTGTATAATGGATTTCCTTTCAAAATAAACTCACCTTGTGTCGTTTGCACTAACAGCGTTTGCCCCATGACACCTTGGGCTGTCCGTTGATAGTGAACTAATGTTCCGAGATTGAAATGATCAAGAGCCTGTTGCAGATCATGTTCGGTGATATGACCGAGACCATTGGCAGCAAAATATATACGAGTAGTCATAGAAGGCTCCTTATCTCTGCTTAATCAAGCTCAGCTCTGGAAAACAGGTCGATCATAAGATCGTGCTGCTCACACGCCTGTTTGAATCCAAGAATAAAGGCAATAAGTGCTTCTTTATCATTTGTATAAGCACAGAACATATCGGCTTCGGGATCGAAACGAATAACTGAAGTCAGATGTGGCATCTTCTCTTCAAGAAACACAGCCGCAAGGGAGGCCCAGTCATACCCGCCGCCTTCGAATCCTTCATCTGCGCGTGTGTCAAAGACATCCTGTAAATAGGAACCTGCATTTAAAATGACAGAATAGGAACCGCTGCCTGAATCAATGAACTTAAACGGAGCAATGGCTTCTTTGGAGAACGCTGTCGTGCTCTGGTTTTCTGTGAATACAGCGGTAATTGCTTCTTCTTCGTCCAGCAGCTCAAAATCCTCTTCATCCAGCAGACCGCGGATAAACACTTCGAAATTGGGCGCTAGATAAGTAATCTCGTAATCGCTCTCCTGATCCACATGAACGACACAAGGCTCGCCCTGAGGGCCGCAGAAGCGATAGTCAAGCATAACCACGTCATGACCCGCAGAAGGGCAGTCACAGGTGACAACTCCGAGGTCAGGGTATCCCCAATCTTCGATCATAAAGCGACTACCGAACTCTCCACCAAGGGAATACATCTTATCCCGTCCAACACCCATGATGCTTGAAATGGCGATATGATTCTCAGCCCAACTTGTACCCTCTTGAGTCGGGAACGTTGTGCGTGCGGGTACACCGCCATTCTGTGTGCGCATCAGCTGAATATAGGAAGCTGGAAGCTTGTAACCAAGTTCCTCTTCAATAGATTGAACCATTGCTTCGTCAAAAGGTGCAGACACGTGATTGTCCCGTGCATACTCGCTCTGCTGCCAGAACGTTGCAGGATCGTATGTACCTGAGGCAGCCCGGAGCTGATTTAACTGCCCGCCCTGCTCCCACTCAGCCTGCTCTGCCTGCCAGCGAAGGCGATCGCGATCCATTTTAGCTGCTCTGGGGCGAATCCAGTTCAGGAATTCCAGGGTGGACTCATCATTCGGCTCAAGTCGATCAGCTTCTTCAAAAGCTGTCTGTGCAAGCTTGTACTCAGCAATATGATAATATGCATAGCCCAAACGGTACTGCCATAAAGGGTCTGATTGACCATGATCCTTGATATCAAATAACAGCTTGATTGCCTTTCGATACTCTCCCAGATTGTTATACGCTCTCGCCAGTTGACCGATTGTTTCATAGTCCTTCTCGGATTCAGGCAGCTCTTCAAGACGTTTAACAATGAGAGCATAGTTTTCTTCTGCATGCCAGGTGTTGATCTGTTCCAACAATTCTTTTTCCATGATTAGACCTCATTTCATATTGAAAGAATATGAAGCTCTTCCAACTATTTTACAAGGTTTAGAGACAAAAAAACACTCTCCATGCTGGCAGCTGTTAAGCTTTCCAACGTGAGAGAGTGTTTAAATAGCAGACAGTGGTACTCAAGACCGGCAGGGTATTCACAGAGATCCCGTATGGATGCGAGCAGTGCACCGTTTTCTCGATCAGGACCTGTCCGCTCGAATACTCCTACAGATCGTCAAATCCGTTATCGTCGCCCACTTTACCGTAGTTACGGGATTTGGCTTCGAAGAAGTCGGTTTTCGTCGCGTTCAGCGCTTCGTCGGAGAATGGTTTGATCCAAGGCATGCAGTTCACGTCAACGCCTTCATACGCTTTTTCCATACCCATCAGACGCAGGCGTTTGTTCGCTGTGTATTTAATGTAATCTTCCAGCTCATTGAGGTCGATGCCGCGAACGTTGCTGAGCGTGTAGTGTGCCCAGTTGGTTTCAAGCTCAACTGCACGGTCAATCGTTTTGTACACGTAATCCATGTTCTCCGGTGTGTTGAGCTCAGGGAAATCTACGAGCAGCTGCTTGAACACTTCAGCGAAGAAGTAGCAGTGCTGGTTCTCATCCCGCTGGATGTACGAGATCATCTGGCTGGTTGCCATCATTTTCTGGTCACGAGCCAGGTTATAGAAGAACGCAAACGTACTATAGAAGAAAATACCCTCCAGAATCAGGTCAGCTACCATAGCTTGGAAGAACGTTTGTGGAGACGGGTTGTCCCGGAAGCTTTGGTAGATGTCTGCGATGAAACGGTTGCGGTCCAGCAGCACCGGATCATGCTTCCAGTATTCAAAAATCTCCTTTTGCTCCTGATCGGATACGATGGAAGACAGCACGTAGGAGTAGGATTGGTTATGCACAACTTCCTGTTGTCCGATAATCGCGGAGATCGCTTCAAGCGAAGAATCCGTAAAGTAACGTTTCACGTCACCAACAAACATCGTCTGCATGGAATCCAGTACAGCAAGCAGGGAGATGTTGATTTTGAACGTACGTTGCTCCTCTTCGTCCAGCTGAGCAAATTGGGAAGCATCCTTGGACATTGGAATCTCATCCGCGATCCAGTGGTTGAGCAGCAGTACTTTGTACAATTTATACATATGAGGCATACGAATGTCGTTCCAGTTCAGGATACCCGAGCATTCACCTTCAATAATACGGGTCGATTGGTTAGGGGCTTCGGTATTGAAAATTTTCTGTACTTGCATAATCCGTTCACTCCTTGAATGAATTTACACTATAAAAGACGATGACAGAACAAGCCTGTACCGTCTTGGCATATGTTTAACATCTTACGATGCTGTGGTCAGGTTTTGGGCAAAAAAGAACCGGGGCAACACTATTTTGCATTCAAAACAGGATGCCCCGGTGGTCATCATGGTCAGCGTGGCAGGATGGGGCTACCCATTCCTATCACGATGTTACAATCCTTATGCCGATCAGCTAGCGCAGGAATCACATTCCTCGATCGTTAACGCACGGCTTCGAACGTAATACGTGGATTTCATGCCGGCTCTCCAGGCGTGCAGATGCAGCTCCAGGAACTCGGTCGCTTTGATATCCGGACGAACATAAAGGTTGAAGCTTTGGCCCTGATCAACGTGACGCTGACGGGCAGCCGCCATATTAATGGAAGCATGCTGATCGACCATAAATGCCGTCTTGTAGTACCAGATCGTTTTTTCGGATAGATCCGGTGCCGGGTTGGCAATTTTGTATGTTGTTTTTTCTTCATAAGACAACAGCTCGTAGAGCGGGTCGATGCTTGCTGTTGAACCAGCGATGATGGATGTAGAACCGTTCGGTGCGATAGCAAACATCCAGGCGTTACGCACGCCGTTCTGCTTCACTTCAGCCTGCAGCTCTTTCCACTGCTCTGTAGTTACATATTTACCTACGCGCTCACCTGTTGTGTACTCGCGTTGGTCAAAGTAATGACCGCTCTCCCAGTCGGAGCCTTTGAACTTCGGATAATGTCCTTTTTCCTTGGACAGCTCCATGCTGGCTTGTACGAGCAGGTAGTTGATTTTTTCGTACAGATTATCGTTATAGGTGACAGCTTCCTCAGACTCCCAGCGAATGCCTTCCAGCGCAAGCAGGTGATGCAGTCCGAAGGTTCCCAGACCAACCGCGCGGTACTGGCTGTTCGTGTACTGAGCTTGAAGCACCTCGATGTTGTTAATGTCGATGACGTTGTCCAGCATACGAACCTGAATCGGAATCAGGCGCTCCAGTACGTTATGAGGTACGGCGCGAGCCAGATGGATCGAGTTCAGGTTGCAGACCACGAAGTCGCCAGGCACTTTGGAGATCACGATGCGAGTTTGTCCATCCTTGGTCACCAGCTCTTCTTTTTCCACGACAGTAGCGGATTGGTTCTGCATAATTTCTGTACACAGGTTGGACGAGTACACCATGCCATGTGCGCGGTTAGGGTTCGCACGGTTGACCGTATCACGGTAGAACATGTACGGCGTACCTGTTTCCAGCTGTGATTTCATCACACGTTTCATGATGTCAATCGCTTGTACCGTAATACGGGACAGCAGTGGGTGATTCACGGCTTCCTCATATTTTTCGCGGAATGTACCTGCACCGAAGGACTCATCGTAGAAATCCTCCAGACCCAGTGCGCGGCCGTTCTCGTCTTTCCAGCCCATAACTTTTTTCGTTTCGTGCGGACAGAACAGGCTCCATTCACCACGGCTTGCGACACGCTCCATGAACAGGTCAGGCAGGCAGACGCCGTGGAAAACGTCATGTGCGCGCATCCGCTCGTCACCGTTATTCAGCTTCAGGTCGAGGAATGCCAGAATGTCTTTGTGGAAAACATCCAGGTATACCGCGATTGCGCCTTTACGCGTTCCGAGCTGGTCTACGCTTACTGCTGTGTTGTTCAACTGGCGAATCCATGGGATAACGCCCGAGCTTGTGTTTTTGTGACCACGGATGTCTGAACCGCGCGCTCTGACCTTACCAAGATAAACGCCGATACCACCGCCCATTTTACTCAGTCGGGCTACGTCTGTATTGGAATCAAAGATGCCTTCCAAGGAGTCGTCTACCGTGTCGATGAAACAGCTGGAGAGCTGTCCGGCTACCTTCTTACCTGCATTGGACATTGTAGGTGTAGCTGCCGTCATGTACATGTTGCTCATTGCCCAGTACGCTTCTTTGACCAGATCCATACGTTTCTCCGCAGGCTCCTGATGCATCAGGTACATCGCAATGATCATGTAGCGCTCCTGCGGCAGTTCCATCACTTTTCCGTCAAAATCATTGGCGAGGTAACGTTCTGCCAGGGTGAGCAGGCCGATGTAATCGAAGAGCAGATCGTTGCGATAGTCGATGCACTCCGCAAGCTCGTCAATCTGTTCCTTGGTGTAACATTCCAGCAGTTCTTCGCGATAGATGCCTTTTTTGACAAGGTCAACAATCAGCGGGTGGAATGCACCATAAGGCTCGTCCGGGTAGGATTTGTATCTGCGGTTTGTTGCCGCTTTTTTGTAAAGGGAAGTAAGCAGGGATCTCGCTGCTGCAAATTTCCAGTTCGGCTCTTCTTTAGTTACCAGTTCCAGAGCGCTCATCATAAAAGCATTGCTGATCTCGTCTCCGGTAACTTCGTCACGACGAAGCTTGCTGGTTACTCCGCGTACCAGACGTTCCTTGTCGAGCATGTCCAGTCCTTCCAGGATACGATCGGCATACACCGAGATACGCATCTCGTCAAAAGCAAGCTGGCGATTGTTCGGCTTGGTCACAACTTGTGGCATGAATATTCCTCGCTTTCACATGATAAAAAAATAAATTGAACCATTCTTAAATAAAGAATAGGGTGGTGTACTCTCAAATGAAGTCAAAATAAGGTCTGCAATGCGGCTATTTATGCGGTAACAGACTCATCCTGGAATCATATTAACAAAGGTGTATACACAGAGCGTGCCCATACAAAAAGCATTCTCCCTGCCTTCCGGCTGAAAATGCCCGTTTATGTTGCGGCTTCTTGATTGTCATCGCCGTGCAGGTGTCCGACAGAACAAGGTGCAGTATGTAAGCTTTTGTCTGATCAAGTCGTGTCTGCTAAAAAAGGATACCGGGTGCAGTCCAAACAGCCCCGTTAACCTCCATGTCAGTTCTGTTTCGAGAAAGCGATTTACACCTACAGGGGCGTGCCTTTTGAGGTGATTTCATCCTGTTTTTCGCGAGATTCCAGAGGTTGACCCATAGAAGCGGGGTGAAGCGGCATTACTACATTTTGTTGCTGTTAGAATACTGTAACCCAACATATAGTGTTTGTAAACAGGGGTGAAGCAGTAAAACGTAATTCCGAGTATACCATTTAAGCTGCGAATCCGCAAAGGAAAAGGATTGGAAGATTTGAAGTTTATGCGAAAAAAAATTTATAAAAAATTGAATGACGTCATCACGTCAGTTTGAATTCGCGTGCTTTTAACTGGTAAAATAAAATGAGTCAAAACTCGACTAAAACTTGAGCGGCAACGGTTAATCGGGGCCCAGAGGAGGCAGAGCGAAGTGGCAATTGCAGAAGTAACCGTTATTCCGATTGGAACAGGAACCACCAGTCTGAGCAGCTATGTAGCGGACATGCAAAAAATATTGGAAAGGCAGCGAGGCATTACATACCAACTGACCTCGATGAGCACCATTATTGAGGGTCCGCTGAACGAAGTGTTCACCGCCATCGCGGCTCTGCATGAAGCTCCGTTTCTGTCAGGAGCCCAGCGTGTCTCCACATCTGTCAAAATTGATGATCGGCGTGACAAGCCGGATGCCTCCAGCGTACAGAAGCTGCAATCCGTACAGGACAAGCTGACCTCACTGCATAACAGACCAAATTAAGGAACATTACGCCGCACGAAGAAAATAGAGGTAGCCTTGTTCTGTTTGTAGAGCTGGCTTCAGCTTACGAATAGATATCATGCAGGGATGTATGGAATGTTAAGGCTAGAAAGTGTTAAATCATACGGATTGTTATGTCGAAGGTTGTATATAGAAGAAGCATATACGTTGTGTTGTGGAAAGGCCGCATTTCCCGGGTAAAGGGAGGTGCGGTCTTTTGGGGTTCTGGCATCAACCAGAATAACCAAAGCTGGGAATGTGTTTCGGTGATTATGGCGCTGGCTCTTTGAAGCAATGCAGCATATGCCTATTTTTATAATGAGCCCGGTCCGCTGTGTGTATCATGCATATAGTGAATTGTACCTCAAATTGAAGGAGGGGTTTACATGAGTGGAGTTGTAGGTGGAGTAGGCTACGGTGTTGGCGGTGCATGGACTTCGACTGGTGCAATTCTGGTTCTCTTTATCCTGCTGGTTATCATTTCTAAAGCATTCCTGGTTTAATAAACCATTTCGACCCTAATGATTATGCAAAGGGGGGATAAACATGAGTGAAGTAAGAGGCACAGGCTACGGATACGGTGGCTGGACTTCCACTGGAGCGATTTTGGTGCTGTTCATTCTGCTGGTGATCATCACTAAATCCTTCTGGGTGTAATCGTTTGGGCTCTGCCGGGTGACCGGCAGGGTTTGTTCTGGTTTGTGTGGACAAGCTGGATTGGATGTGGTGACGTCTGGAAGGCAGAGGGTGGAGTTAGAGTAGATGGAGATGGTGGCAGAAAAAGCAGGAGGGCAGATGGTGAATATTGCAGGAGAAGGTAGAGAGCGATGAAGATTGAAGGGAGGGAATGATAAAGATTAGTGGTGGAGGGCAATGAAGAATGAAGGGAGAGTAGCAAGGATAAGCATTGAAGGACGAAATAGCGAGAATAAAGGTTATGTGGCGAAATAGCGAGGATGAACATTGAAGGGCGAAATAGGGCAGATACAGATTGTAGAGCAAAGTAGTGGTTGGTGAAGAGAGCTGGATGGAGTAGTGCGTGATAAAGGTTGCGGGATAAAGCAGCTGTAGCGAGCGTTTCTGGATAACGTAGTGGGTGATGGAAGATTGAGAAAAGTAATGGGGAATACACGATTGAGTAAGGATAAGGAAAGGGGATGAGAGGAAAGAAAAGGAAAGAAAAGAAAAGAAAAGAAAAGAAAAGGACCGGATCGGGATAGTGGCTAAACGCCTATTTTGGCCTGATGAGGGCCATAGCCCGGTCCGTGCATAGGGCAAATACATAGCTTAGGGGTGTAGGCAAATGTTAAGGAGGAATGAACGATGAGCGAAGTTAAACCTAACTCACCGAACGGACAGGGGCATGTATACGGGCATAAAGGAGGACATGGACAGATGTATGGGTATCAACAATACACAGGTCATGAAATGTACAGTTACGGTTGCGGAACAATGCCGATGGGGTATGGTTATGGATATAGTTACGGCTACCAGCCGAATCAGGCGCCAATGATGCATGGATATCACCATGGATGTGCACCTGCCTATGGATGCGGCGGAGGAAGCTGGAGCTCTATGGGAACTATTCTGGTGTTGTTCATTCTGCTCGTCATTATCTCCAAAACGATGTTTATCTAAGTCCTCTGTTGAGAGGCGGTAGTCCAGACGTGGACTGCACCATCGGGCCGATCGGAAAGCCCCCAGCGATCATTGGATCGCGAGATTATGTGTTTCACAGCATCGTTTGTATAGAATGGAAAAGGGGAAGCAGCACAGAGGATAATTCCGGCAGTAAAGCCGGGATTATCTTTTTTTCTGTTTGTTCTCCCACCCTGCGCTCATCCTTTCTTCTTTGTTTGTTAAACAGGCATTATAAGACCAGCCCAGCAGCAAATACAACGACAGCTGTCTGCAAGGGAAGCCGGGATAATTGAAAGTATACTTGATATGCCAGCCAGAAGAGTTGGACGGCTAGAGTATCTAAGTTACTCAACTATGACATAATTTCTCAGAGAACCAGAGAACCAGAGAACCAGAGAACCAGAGAACCAGAGAACCAGAGAACCAGAGAACCGAGTAGCCAAGTAAGCAAGTAAGTAAGCAAGTAAGTAACCAACGAGATGGTTGAACAAACAAGCAAGCAGATAACCTAGCAATCGAGAATCCAGTAACCGAACAACGAAGCAATCCAACAATTCAGGCCTTAGAAACGCTGCTGCCCCTCACTCAAACAAGGCGCAGCTCGGAGTCTGTAGTCCGTAACCCCGTAACCACCAGTAACCCTGCAACCCGTAGCTCCTAACTCTTATCCCGCAACTTGTTCCCCGCAACCAGTGCCTCAAACCCGTGACTCCGTAGTTCATAGCCTGTAACAGTTACTTGTAATTCACAACCTGTACAGGTACCCTGTGTCTCGTAACTGTCATGGTAACTCGTAGTTCGTAAACAGTAACTCGTAATCGCAATCGATACCACCCGAACCCCGTAACTTTGTAGTCCGTACCAGTCGCGGTAGGTAACTTGTAGTTTGTAAACGGTAACTCATAATTCACAACCCGTACTCCGTACGTCGTACCCCCTTACCCACCAGTAACCCTGCAACCGTAGCTGCTAACTCGAATCTGCAACTTGTATCCCGCACCTCGTACCCCGTGCCCCCGTGCCGATAGCCCGTATCAGTAACTTGTAATTCACAACCCGTACAGGTACCCGTACCTCGTAATTAGTCTAACCTCCCACTACGCCGCCCACAAATGTCTAACGATCGTGAGAAGCCTTATTTCATGGTTTTTAACGCTTTAAAAATTCTAACGATTCGTAGGAACGCTATTTGCCTGATTTCCCTTCAAAAACAGGGGATTTTGGATCGGAAACGCGAAATAAGGCTTCTGGGAATCGTTAAAATTTGTACAGGATCAAAATCGGTGAAATAGGGCTTGTAGGAATCGTTACATTTTGTGGAGCTTGGAGAGTTGTTACTTGTTATGGTTGAATGGGCGTTGTACTGGTTTTGCTCTAGTTTTTTTGGAAGAGGCGGTGTCGTTGCTTAATGGAGTAAAGGAGGGCGGGTGTCACGAAAAAAGGAATGTGGACATGGAAAAGCACCCGGAACCCAATTCCGGGTGCTTGATGTATGTTTTCAATCTTCTCAAGAATAAGTGATATCCAAAACAACAAAAGCCCTACCTCTCTTTTGTCCTTGCGGCTCCGATGACCGCGCCAGTGTGAATGGGAAAATCTTGTAAACCCTTTGTCTACCGGGTTATTGTGATTCAGGTTCGTCAATCTCCATAGGTTAGTTAGCTTATTCGCTGCGGTCGCAGCATGAAGAAAATATTCTGGGGTTAAATAGAAGACGGAAAATCATATGAGGTTGTTTGTTATACAACTTTTATATCATACCACAGTCTGTAATTTATTGCAATAAAAAGGAAGGCGACCCTTGAAAGCATGAGAGATTACCCGGAACCATTCAGCAATATTTTTTATTTACAGGACGCCGTTGGTTATTTATTTGTGAAGTCATATGCGGATCAGATGGAGCAAACAAGCGATGCAGGCCTGTTTTTCGTGCAGTGTACATACAGAAGCTTGATATGAAAAGCTGAAGAAAGATTTTCATTTTATCAAAAAAAATGTTCACAGGGGTAATCCTCTTCAAACGTTTCTGCGTAGGTTATAATATGAGGGAAGATACAGAAAGGGGCCCTCGGATGACTCAATCTATGGAGGACAGCAGGTTAATGCAGCGGATTGCAGAACGTGACGCTTCTGCGCTGGAGCTGTTATATGACCGATATGAACGGGCCGTGTATTCTTTTGCCTACCGCATTGTCGGTGATCCTATGACGGCAGAGGAGACTGTGCAGGAGCTTTTCCTGCGGATCTGGAATCATGCGGAGCGTTTTGATGCCTCACAGGGGAAGCTGACCACATGGATGTTTGCGATCACACGCAACATCGCGGTGGACATGCTGAGGCGAAGATCGAAAGGGGCAGCAGCCACTTCGGTTGAAAACGAGACACTGGCGGCCTTTGCCGATGAGCATACCAATACAGAAGAAGAGGTTCAACGGAAATGGGAGGGCACACGCATCAAAGATGCGCTTTCTCAACTGAACGGGGACCAGAAGCAAGTGATTGAATCGATATATTTTGCTGGTTTAACGCAGCAGGAGGTATCCAGCCGATTCGGGATTCCGCTGGGTACGGTCAAAAGCCGTGTCAGGCTTGCCATGCGGCAGCTTCAAAAGCTGCTTGCTGATGCCGAATTGCATCCGGACGCGGGAAGGGAGGGCATACATCCATGATAGAACGACATGAGGAGTGGTCTGATCTGGCACCGATGTATGTGCTGGGCGGACTGGACGCAGAGGAAGTGGCGGCATTTGAAGCGCATATGTCCAATTGTGAAGTGTGTCGCCAGGAGGTAAAGGAGTTGCAGGAAGTAACCGGCTTCTTGCCACTGGCGGCGGACCCTGTGGCACCGCCGCAAGGCATGCGAGCACGTGTGCTGGGCAACGTGCTCGGCCAGGCGCAGGAGAGCACCGGCGCGAAGCCGGCAGCCGCTCCTGCGCAGCAGCCCGAAGCACCCGCATCCGCGGTGCTTCGGGAAGACCTTGCGCCGCAGCAGAAGCATGCGGCGCAGCCCGGGCCTGGCCTGCCGCCGAAGGCGGTGCCAGCGGCCCGGGCCGAAGAGGCTGCCCCAGCTGTGCCTGGGCAGCCACAAGCGCGCGCGCGTGCGCGCGGCGGCCGCGCCTGGCGCGCAGCCAGTGCGGGCCTCGCGGCAGCGGCGCTGGTGCTCGGCGTGTACGCGGCGCAGCTGCAGAGCCGCATTGACTCGCTGACGCAGCAGGCTGCAGGCTCGTCGGCCGCACAGGAGCAGCTTGCACAGGCGAAGGCGCAGAATGCACAGCTGCAAGAGCAGCTTGCTTCAGCACTGGCTCCGGCGCAAGGCATGAAAATGGGCGAGGCTGTCAAACTTAGCCCTGCTACGAAGAATATCGTTGCCCAGGGTTTGGCAACCATCGTGATCGACAGCAAAGGCACCCATCTGGTCGTGCAGGCAGAGAATCTGCCCGCGCTGGAAGGCAATCAGGCATTTCAGGTATGGCTGATCAAAGGCGATACCCCTAAAAATGCAGGGACCTTCCTGAGCCATGACGGAACGGGAGCGGTCTATTACACCTTGGATTCCGCGAACGACTATGATACGGTAGCGATTACGCTTGAACCGGATGCGATGGGAGAGCAACCTCGTGGCACAATGATTCTGGCCGCTAAAATTAAAACGACGTGAGCTTTTCGGGAGATGACCTGATTTTATGGGGTAAAATGTAAACGATATAGTGTATTACGAACTAGACGAAAAGGCTGTCCCTTCATGGACGGCCTTTTTCGTAGTGCGCCCGGCACGGGCGATAACTTGGCGGTGAAAGTCCGCTACAGGCTTGGCAGTAGGAACTGTTAGCCAAGGGCAAGGGTGTCCGTCGCG
>NZ_JACHKG010000047.1:0-32315 GCF_014203995.1 Paenibacillus sp. JGP012
AAAGAAGACATTCGTTCCGAAATTCGGTACGAATGTCTTCTTTTCTGTAAACTAAATAACATCTGTAGAAAAACTGCTAGTTCTTCAGTGGCCTCGTATTGAACAGGGGTCATCTTTTTTAAATCCCATTGGTATCTGTAATGGTTATAGTAGATCATATATACCTTAACTTCTCGTTTAACCTCATCTATGGTTGTGCAATTTTTCAGTGAAACTTCATCCTTAAAATGCCCAAAGAACGATTCCTGCGGTGCGTTATCCCAGCAGTTTCCTCGCCTGGACATCGACTGTCCAAGGCCCATTTGTTTAACTTTCTTCTGAAAATCCGGATGCGTGTAGTGGGTTCCTTGGTCGGAATGAATGAAAGCGTCTTGACTCCTCTTGAATCTACGATTCTTCTGTAAGTGTAGCAATGTATTTGTGGCTAGATCCATGGTCATTCGTTCCGATACGTGATAAGCCAGAATCTCATTAGTCGAACTATCTTTAATGGTGGATAAATAGGCTCTCTTGCTCCTGCCATAATTAAGGTAGGTAATATCGGTTAAGAGTACCTTCCCAGGCAAGCCCTGTTTAAAGTTGCGTTGTAGCAAATTAGGCACCACCCGATGTTCGTGGGTTGCCTTCATCATTCGTTTGTATGGATTGGCTTTTCGATGAGGACATACGATATTATATTTTTTCATGATCCTTCGAATTCGCTTGAGATTCCAGACGATCTGAAACTGCCCCTTCAGCGTCATCTTGATGGAACGAGCCCCTTTATTCCGTTTTTTAAATTGGAAGGCCCGGCGGACCTGTACACCTATTTCCTCATCCAGCTGTTCCTTCTGTGTACGCACACGAATGGCTGAAGGGCTCCAGTATCGGTAGTATCCACTTGTAGAAACACCCGTACTTTTACACAGGTAACTTACCATTCGCTGTAGATGGTATCTCTCAATGACGGCTTTAATTAATCGGTATCGAAGACTAGGTGTTAGGTTTACTCGTGGTTCCACCCCCGTTCGGCCAGGCGAATCTTTTTTAAGAGTTCATTCTCGGCTTGGAGCAAATGAATTTGCGCTTCGAGCCTTGCATTCTTCTCTTCCAAGGTTAGTTCTCGCTTTAGAGGTCTTCCTGAATGTTTGCCTCGTGCATCGTGTAAGCCTAGATCTCCTTGCTGCTTATAACTCGCTCTCCATCGATCGGCAGCGGCCTTAATCCGGATCTTACCGAGGATGTGAACATCCAACCCACAAGCCTCAAAAATGTCTCTAGGTAGCTTTCCTTGCTGATTCAATACAATAAAGAGTTGTTTAAACGCTTCTGTATACGTGATTCCTTTGGTCGATACAGACTTCACATAGGGGTTAGTCGAAAGATGTTTTACTTCATCGGCTGTAAAAGTTTTTTTACTCATTCGTAATCTCCGTCCTCATCTTGTTTGTAACATACAACAAAAATACCCCATAGATAGACTTTTTTAAAGTGTCTATCTTACAGGGTACAGTTTAGGGGTACATTTTATAGATCAGGCAAACCTTTTTATATAAGAGATTATAAAATAGAGAATTTATTCGTTGTAATTAAAAATTCAATTCCGCGATTTTTCTTATCTCCTCTGCTTCGCTAGGCGAGACAGCAATCAGTTTATCGTATACGCTCTGATCCTGTTGACCTTCTTTTTGAAGCGAAGCCAAATACCAACGAGCAATTTCACGATTCGTAGCATCCGTCAGGTCATTAGCAATGCCAGTTTTAAGTATAGCAGAGGCTCCTGAAGGGTCGTTAGACATATACTTCATTTTCCCCGCATTGAGAATCATCGTAGGGGTGACTTCGAATGGTTGGCCCTGCATTTGCCCTTTTGGTAAAGTTTTAAGGTGCTCGACTCCGTCTACTACATGCTGATACGCGGCTAGACCTGAATTGAAATAGGATTCTTTTTTAGTATTATCCCCCTGACCAAGTGCTTGATATCCTAAGTCGAATGAACGGCTGATCAATTGCTCATACCATTCCATATCCCAGATATAGTTGCTAGCATATTCTTTTTGCAGCGAATACGCTTGGTCATTATCACCTTTCACTTCGTATATGCCAATGAGTTGTTTAACAATACCTTTATTATAAGGTTCTGCTTCAAGACCACGTTGCAGTAGCTGCACGGCCGCTGTGTAGAATTGCTCATCTTTCGTTTGCGTATAACCTTGTTGATAAAGGGATGCGAGCAGCATCAAAGAATCAGAATGTGTACTGCGGATTGATAGATCTTTGTCGAGTGGAGCTTTGATTTGCTGGAAATCTTGACTGCTTCGTGCGAGCTCTCTACCTTCAATAGCATAATGATTGGCCTGCAGGAATCGAATAGAAACGATTAGAAGCACAATAGCAGCTATTCCGGCAACGGTATTGTAAAACCCGCGTGCGGTAGTTTCACCCATTTTTAAACGGCGAGTGGGTATAGGCTCAATTGCAGCAGCCATGCCCCCAATACCTAGGAAGACTAACATACCAATAAATACATAACTCATATTGAAATCAAGGATACTTAGAACCAAAAATGACATAGAAAGAATAAAGTACACAAAATGTGATTCGTTTTCCTCTTCATTCCGTCTGACATACGAGCATATATATTGATAAAAAACATAAAGTATAAATGCCATAAATACCAAAAATCCAATGAGTCCAACCTCAACCAGGTATTGCATGAAGAAGTTATGTGCTTGGGCGCTGACATATGGATTGTTCTGATACTTTTCATACAATGCAGTCCATGCTCCGCCGCCTGCGCCAATTATTGGATAGTCGGCGAATAGTTTCGTAGCATCTTTGTAGAACGTAATACGTTCAAGCACACTATGCTGCTGGAAGTTGATGTTCTCAAGTCGTGTACTGATGCTGTCCGGCAAAATGTTACGCACGCCCGTGCCGAGCAAAAGCACGGCAACAACAACGGTCAAAACTACAGAACCTAGCGGAATCCATACACTGGATGCTTTTCGAGCTGACCAAGATTGAAGCTTAACCTCAAGTTTAGGGGCTATAAAGCGCTGGATACTCCAAGACAACAACGCAACAACAAGCGAGGCCCCAATGAGGATCGCCCAGCTCTTGGCTGCAAGAGAACCCGTGAACTGCTTTTGTAATTCAAGTCCTGCGGTATTAATTGGGTTTAAAACTAACAAAGTGCCAATCGCTGATACGGCACAATAGATAAACCACAGAATTTGTTTGGCTGGTTTAAGCAAAAGTAACAAGATAACAAATACGATAGGCAACATTACAAGTCCTGTACGCGAGAGAGTAAGTAGCAGCGACAGGATAATTGGCACAAGCATGAAGCCATGCAAAAGTTGTGTATATACTCTTCTGGAACGAATCATGCTGAAGATGGAAATAAACAGAAAGGCCATTAGAAATGCTGCGTATGTATTGGGATACTGAAATACGGACGCAAGCCTCGCACCGTTGGAATCATTCCAGATGGCCTGGTTGTATACACCATTAATTACGCCAGCGGAAAACCATCCAACTAACTTACCTGCAAAATTGAAAGCTCCCAGCCAATTTAACATACCAAAACCGACGATAACATATGCAATACCTATTAAGGAAGATTGTATGATATGATTGATTTTGTTGTTTTGAAGCAGGTACATTGTCATCACAAAAATCATGGCATAGATACATTGGATAAGAATCATATTATTGGCCAAGTATTCTGATGCTGCATTAATGAGTGATAGTACATAGGTAAGAGGTAGTAAAATAACGGCTACTTTGAGCCAATCTTGCTGTGTTTCTAACCTCATCTGTTTAAAGTAGATTACCACCCATAATATAAATAGGAGGGTTGTAATGGCAACAGCCCAATAAATGGGTGCCTCAAATTGCAACAATTGACCATTAAATAACGCAACTTGGAACGCGGACCAGAGTAAAAATAAGATAAGCCCTATGGACAATGACCATAGAAGCGTCGATGCCGAATTGGCTGTAGCTTTACTCGACGTTTTCATTTGTTTCCCGTATACTGGATTCGACAAGGTTTGAGTCTCCTTTTCTTGTAGATACGACATTATTTTAGCATAAGAATCAAAAAACTCATAGAATATAAAGTGTTAAGAATCGTCTGTATTATCACAATCTGAAGTGACGGGTTAGAATGGAACAAAGTAAAGACAAAACGTTTCTACGTTCTACTGCTTGTCTTCTTGCCATACAATTGCATGCATTAATATAGTCAACTGTTGCAAGTAATTAACACTTGAAGTTTACCAAAATGGTCCATTCTTCACCTTCTCCAAATTAAATGTAAATTCTAACTGCTCACTTAATCTAAATTAAACAAGTTTCAAATGCGTTGTATTGAAGCATACATTAATATAAATTTTTTCAGCAGAAATGTTACACTATCAAGGAGGCAATAATGAACACGCGCGATATTTTTTTAAAAATGGTAAATAAAGATTTTTTTGATAAGTATACTGGATCATATTTAGGGATATTATGGTCCTTTATTCATCCAGTAATAACTATATTAGTTTACTGGTTTATATTTCAGGTTGGATTTAGAAATGTACCAGTTGATAACTTACCTTTTATAATTTGGTTTTTGGCAGGTATAATCCCGTGGTTCTATTTTTCTGAGGCTGTTAACTCTGCGACCTATTCAATCGTCGAAAATAGTTTTTTAGTAAAAAAAGTGGTTTTCCCAGTCAAAATACTCCCTCTTATAAAGATTTGTTCCGCTTTATATGTTCATATGTTTTTCGTTATTATAATGATTTTAATTTTCGTTTTATATGGTTATGATTTACATTTATTTGCTTTTCAGATTGTGTACTACTCTTTTTCATTAATTGCTTTAATTACTGTTATAACAAAGGTTACATCAGTATTGTATGTTTTCTTAAAGGATACGACACAGATAATTACAATGATTCTCCAAATATTGTTTTGGCTGACTCCGATTTTTTGGAACTTGTCAATGATCCCAAGCAAATACCAATTTCTATTTAAATTGAATCCTATGTTTTATATTGTAGGTGGATACAGAGATTCTTTATTTTATGAAGTTTGGTTTTGGCAGAAACCTATGTTGACATTTTCATTCTGGTTAACTGTTATTTTCTTATATCTGGTTGGAAAGCTTATGTATGCTAAATTACGCCCGCACTTTGCGGATGTTCTGTGATAAGGAGCCATTGGACATGAGTCAAGATGAAGTAGTAATAAAGATTGATAGTATATCTAAATTATACAAAATGTATAAGGATCCGAAGGATAGGCTTAAAGAGGCATTAAATCCTTTTAGTAAGTCATATCATAAAGATTTTTTTGCTCTAAGAGATGTCTCTTTTGAAGTGCACAGAGGTGAAACAGTGGGGATTATTGGCAGAAATGGTGCTGGTAAGTCCACTTTGTTGAAAATAATTACAGGTGTGCTGAATCCAACAGATGGAAGTATTACTGCAAATGGAAGGATTTCAGCCTTGTTAGAACTCGGAGCGGGTTTCAATCCGGAATTATCAGGAATTGAGAATGTCTATTTTAATGGCATGCTTTTAGGCATGACTAAACAACAGATGGACGAACGAATAGAAGAAATATTAACTTTTGCTGATATTGGTGACCATGTGTATCAACCAGTCAAAACCTATTCTTCAGGCATGTTTGTCAGACTTGCTTTTTCTGTTGCGGTTTCTGTTGATCCAGAGATTCTTATAGTTGATGAAGCCCTCGCAGTAGGTGATGTAAGATTCAGGCAGAAGGCTCTTAGAAAGATGAAGGAGCAAATGCAGAAAGCTAAGGCTATTTTATTTGTTACTCATGATATGGAATCTATTAAAAATTTTTGTACTAAGGTAGTGTGGATAAAAGATGGAACAGTTCATGAGATAGGTGAACCTAAGGACGTTATACAAAGGTATTATAACTATATGACACATGATATCGAAACCCAAGCACCTAATGTTTCAACAGAGAAATCGTTAATTGCTGATATTCAATACAATGATGGTGAGTTGTATTGGTCACCAGTCAAAAAATCTGAAATAGTAGGTGGAAAAGGTGTAGAAGTTAATAAAGTTGCTGTTAAAGTTAATGGACGTCCATATATTGAAGGGCAAGCTATTGAGGGAAATGAGGAAATGGAATTTTTCTTTGATGTTAATATATTTGAATCTATTTATGAACCATTAGCTGGATTTGGTATATTTAATCAGTATGGTGTACCTATTATTCATTTTAACAGTAGTAATATAGAAAATTCTTCTTTAAAACCACTTCATACAGGAAATCGAACAATCATCTCTTTTAAATTTAAATTACCAAAACTACAACTTGGGAACTACACGGTGAGCTTTGGTTTGAATGATGGAACTCTCGATGATAATAGAATAGTACAGCACGTAAGAGAGTGTTCTGTTATTAAAGTAGTACCTAGTAGTTTGGAGACAAGACAACATGGGATTATAATAGCGGACAAACCTGAAATAAATATTGATTTGGTTGAGGAGTGAAACTGTGAACAACCGTAATTATTATATTAAAGAAGGATATACTATCAACAGTAATCCGGAATACTTCGTTGATATAGCAAATACGTTGACATATCAACCAGATGTATATGAACTGGCATTATTTCTCGCGCAAAGAAGTAAGTCGAAGTATATTGTCGATATTGGTGGAGGAAATGGCGATAAATTAAAAAAATTCCGTGATTTCAAGATTATAGCTGTTGACTACGGAGATAATATAGAGCTCTTGAAAAAGCAATCCCATATATATGAGGTTATTGAACATGATTTGGAAAATGGTTTTCCCTCCATACCTTTAGAAATAATATCTAATGCTGTTGTTATTTTCTCAGATGTTGTTGAGCACTTATTGAATCCACATTTAGTTTTAGAAGGTTTATCGAAGATAAGCTTTGAATGTGATTTTTTAATTATCTCTACTCCAGATCGCACCAAGGCTCGTGGTGTGGGAGATAATGGACCACCTAGAAACACTGCGCATGTAAGAGAATGGAATATTGAGGAGTTTGACACTTTATTAAAAGCCTATAAATTTAATGATTTTCTGATTGGTCACACAGTCAATACTAATGTTCATTTATGGAAAAATACAATTATATCGATTTCAGGAAAATTTGCTTATTGTAAAGATGTGGATAAGGTTAAAGTGTTAGCAATTTTAAATGTTTTTAATGAAGAGGATATTATTTCGGAGACAATTAATCACCTTTTAAGACAAGAATTAGATGTTAAGGTTATAGATAACTGGTCAACTGATTCAACTTACGAAATATTGAAAAAAATAAGTGACTCAGATGAGAGAGTAACAGTAGAACGATATCCTGAGAAAAGTGGAATGTACTACGAATGGGAGTCATTGTTGAAAAACACCGAAAAATTATCTATTTCTTTGAATTATGACTGGTACGTTCATTATGATGCTGATGAAATAAGAGAATCGCCATGGAGAGGCTTTAACCTTTGCCAGGCTATTTCTTTTGTAGATTATTGCGGATTTAATGCTATAGACTTCACTGTTTTAGATTTTCGCCCAATAAATAACGATACAGATTCTAACTATGAAGAGAATTTAAAGTTCTTCGAGTTTGGAAAAAGAAATGGACATTTTAAACAAATCAAGTGCTGGAAAAAGACAGATGTTGTGAATTTATCAGCGACAGGTGGTCATGAGGCGCAATTTACCAACTCACGAGTTTTTCCTATTAAATTTCTCACCAAGCATTATCCATTAAGAAACACGCATCAGGCGCGAAAGAAAATTTTTACTGAAAGGATAAATAGAATATCACCAAATGAGAAGAAAATGGGTTGGCATACTCACTATAATCATCATGAATTGGGAGAGTCCTTTATTTGGGAGATTGAAAATCTTCTTCCTTGGAATCCAAACGTATTTGAGTCAGAGTATTTGGTAGAGAGAATAAGTGGTATTGGGATTAGGAGATAGTAGGAGGGAGAAGGAATTGCGAACAAATGATTTAATTCTAAATTACTATAATGGGGAAGACGCATACAGCGATGGGGATGTTGAAGGAGAAATACTTGATATCATAAATCAAAAAATTGATATCGATTCTCTATTAAAAAAGGACACGAGATGGGAAATCTTGTACCATCTATCTCCTCAAAGAAGAAATATACTAGAATGGATGGATTTTTCAAACGTTAGTAATGTCCTTGAGGTGGGTGCCGGCTGTGGGGCATTGACAGAATTATTATGTGAGAAGGCTCAGAAGGTTACGGCTGTAGAGTTATCAAAAAGAAGAGCTTCGATTATTCAAAAAAGATGTATGGGGTTTGATAATTTAGACATTTTGGTTGGCAATGTTTTGGATGTCCCTTTTACAGAAAAAGGTTATGATCTTGTGACGCTAATTGGAGTTTTGGAATATTCTGGTCATTTTGTGGATCATGAAGAACCATATCTTCATCTTCTCGAGAAGCTTGGGGGGGTATTGTCCTCAAATGGTGAATTAATAATAGCTATTGAGAATAAGTTTGGAATTAAATACTGGGCAGGAGCTCGTGAGGACCATACGAGCATCTTTTTTGATAGTTTAGAAGGGTATCCTAAGACAAAAAGCGTGAGAACATTTGGATATAAAGAAATTAATGAATTAATTAGTAGAAGTGGATTGTCAGTGAAAAATTTCATGTATCCTGTTCCGGATTATAAGCTGCCGAATCAAATATTTAGTGATAGCTTTATTCCTAGTAGTGGATTTTTAGGAGAACTCAATCATTTTATTGATAACGATGGTATTTCTCTTTTTGACGAAAATTTAGTTTTAGATGGAATAATAACCAACGAGAATTTCCCCTTTTTTGCTAATTCTTTTTTGATAGTATGTGGAAGAAAGTAGGTGCTTAATTGAAGGTCTTATATTCCAAATACAACCGGGATCGAAAAAAACAGTTTCAAATAGAAACTGCTGTTATAGAGATGGATTCCGGGGTGTTTGTTCGAAAAAAAGCATTAGTGGAAGAAGCCAAAGCGCATCTAGATAATATTAAGAAAAACACCACTTTATTTATGGAGAATAGCGGAGAATATGTTGTTCTTAAAGAATTAGAAACAGAGGGATCTGCTGTTATATATCCATTTCTGGAAGGTAGCACCTTCAGCGAAGTGTTAATTAAATTATTGAAAGAAAATAAAACGCCAGAGTTTATACAACAGATTAAACAATTCAAAAGTTCCCTCTACTCTATCCAAGGTGAATACATTGATTTATATAGAGTTGAGGACCATATGCCTTATGGGAATGGTTGCTCAGTAGAACTAAATAATGTTTATTGTATTAAACCAGCTAATTTAGACCTTGTTTTTGATAATATCATTGTGAGTAGTGATGGTGTTAAAACTGTTATTGATTCTGAATGGGTCTTTGATGCCCATGTCCCTGTTGATTTTATTTTTTTTAGAAGTTTATATTCTTTGTGGATAAAATATAAATCTGTTTTAAAGAACACATTCGAAAACTTAAAAAACTTTATGGCCTCTTTTGATATCTTTTCAACGCAAGTTGATGCTTTTCTTACTACAGAAGAAGAGTTTTTTCAATCGTATGTGTATGGTGATAATAATGATAGGATTAATTTACAAAATTATAAAAAACCTCGATTAAGTTTTCCGCACATCCAAAATATGCTAAACAATAACAAATATAGCGTTGCAGTTAGGGATGGGGATGATAACATAATTTCACTATGTACTCAAGCTCAAAGTGAAGAATTTTCAGAAATTTCTTTTGATTTCAATTTAAATAATGACCATATAGGAATTCAAAAGAATATAGTTGCACTGCAACCGGTGGATAAGCAGGCATACGTAATGATTAAGTCCATAGTGCTTTATAACGAATTTGGGGAAATTAAATATAGTAGTCACGGAGGCTTTAATGATTTAGCATACAGTAACAATTTGATCTTGTTTGAAAAAGAAGAATCGTTTTGTTTTATTGCTTTTAACAATGAACCTAGAATAATTTTACCTTTAAAGAGTGAATTAAGGGGCTCTAAATATAAGTTAATTGTGAAAATGAAAGTTGATTTTAATTTATCTTTTTATTATAGAGAGGTATTTATTAATAACTTGAAAAAGATTGATGATTTAATGAGGAAAATAGATATCAATAAGGATCATATTTCCTCTAAGAATAAAGTTATTGAAAAAAAAGATCTTATTATTGATTCACAGAGTAAAAGAATTGAAAATTATCAAGATTGTATTGATTCTTATAAGAAAGAAATAGAGTCATATGAGAGAAATATTAATGTAAATAAACAACATATTGAAGCCTGTGAGCAGAAGATTGAAGGCCTCGAGATCGAAATTGAAGAGCTTGAGAATAAGCTGGTAATGTTGTTGGAGTCTAAATCTTGGAGAATAACAGCCCCTCTTAGGAAGGTGAAACGTATGTTGGGAAGTGATGAAAATAATTGAAATAGATATTATAATTGTCACTTTTAATTCTCAGGATTGGATAATTGGTTGTTTAGACAGTATTAAAGAGAGCTTATATCCTCAAAGAAAAATTTATATAACTGTAGTTGATAATAAATCTACTGATCATACTAGAGATCACCTAGAAGACTATTTTAAGAATTATGAGAAGGAATTTGGAGGCATATCTTTAATTTATCTTGACGAAAATAAAGGCTTTGGAGCTGCTAATAACATTGGAGTAGAGGGAGCAAAGACAGACTTCTGCTTATTATTGAATGCAGATGCTGAACTAACACCTAATGCACTTGCTAGATTGATGGAGGTCGTCAGTAAAAGTAATGAAGACGTTGCTATGTGGGAACTTAAGCAAAAGCCTTTTGAGCACCCTAAAATCTATGATCCTTTGACAAGAGAGGTATCATGGTGTAGTGGTGCCTCTTGTTTAATTAAAAGAGATGTTTTTTTATCTGTTGGAGGATTTGATGAGTCCATTTTCATGTATGCTGAAGATGTAGACTTAAGTTGGAGGATTAGGAAGGAAGGTTACAAATTACATTATATTCCAGAATGTGAAGTGTTTCATGATACCATGATTGGAAACAATCCTGAAAAGCAGTCTTTCAAGAAGTACCATAGTATTGTTAATAATCTTTTATTAAGAGCTAAGTTTGGTAATTGGTTTGTGTATATTACAGGAGTTATATTTTATGTTCTATACACCATGACTCATCTTAAAACAGAATTAGGAAAAAAACTTTTTTTTCATTTTCCTCAACAATTTGTTAAAGGATTGAAATATCATAGGGTTACAAGAGCAACATTTGAACCTAAGTTTTATCAATTTGACTACGAAATATCTAAAGGAGATGAAAACTATAAAATCCAAGAGGGGCCTTATGGTAATAATGTTATATCGATTATAATACGCTCTATTGGAAGGGAGAATTACTTAAAAGAATGTCTTAAAAGTTTGGAAAATCAAACTTATAAAAATATTGAATTAGTAATTATTGAAGATGGTAGTAACAAATTACAAGAAAAATTATCAACATTAAGCAAATCGCTTAAAGTAATATATCATTCTACAGGGTTGAAAGTGGGGAGAGCTAAGGCAGGAAACATTGGCTTGGGTTTAGCGACAGGAAAGTATATGAATTTCTTAGATGAAGATGATATTCTTTTAAATGACCACTGTGAGGTATTAATCCAAGAATTAAGTTTATGTCCAGATTATAAAGTTGCTTATAGTTTAAGTATAGAAGCACCTTTAAAAGAGGGATCATTTAGTGAACAATTTACAGCAATGAAAGATTTTTTTAGTGTTAATTTCAATGAGCAGCATGAAATAAAACGTCTTTTTCAGGATAATTACTTACCAATTCAGACTGTTATGTTCTCCCGAGAAATGTTCTTAAACTTTGGAGGATTTGATGAGTCGTTAGATGCTCTTGAGGATTGGGACTTATGGATGAAGTATGCACTCGAAACCCATTTTCTGTATGTTGGAAAAGTTACGTCAATATATAGAGTTCCCTTTGATGTATTAGAATATGCATCCAGACAGATGGTGTTATCTAATAATCGTAAGATAATTATAGATAAATATAAAAATCATACGCTTTTAAATGTGGATAATATAAAAAAAAGACACAAAAAGAGATATTTGTTGCAGAATGTATGGTGCAAATTTAAAAAATCCCACCAATACAATATCAAACTTTTTATTTTAAAGTTAAAACGAAGAATATGTTTTCAAAGCTTAAAAATTGTTAATAAGGGTGGGTAATATGAGTGATTTGAAAAGTAGAGTTCATGAGTTAGAAGCGGAAAGAGAGAAGTTGCGATTGGCATTGAACAATTATAAATCAAAGAATGAAGATCTGTGTAATACGCTCGATCAAATTTATAACTCGACTGGATGGAAGATGCTTTCCTTGCTATATAAATGGAGGGACCGTATAAATTTATATTTACCTATTAGAAGGAAAAGAAATATTCCCGTCAAACTGGAAGAAAAATTAAATGAATCTGAATTAGTTTCAATTATAATACCCATTTATAACAATAGTGAATATTTAGAGAAATGTTTAGAGAGCGCACTGAATCAGACACATGAACATATTGAAGTGATCGCATATGATGATTGTTCAACTGATGAAAAAGTATGGGAAATTTGTGAGAAGTTTATTGATAACAAGCGATTTAAGTATTATAAAAATGATGTTAACTCTGGAATAAGCCAAACTATGAATAATGCGATTATCAAAGCTAATGGGGATTGGATTGCCTTTTTGGATTGTGATGATTGGTTAGAATTAAATGCTGTAGAACTACTACTAAATAAACTTCAAGAGACACCAGGCTCACTATACGGTTATACTGATAGAGTGAATGAAGATGAGGGGACAGGACTCTCAAGAATTGAAACATTTAGGAATAGAGCTACCAGTAATTATTATGAAGAATTATTAAAAGGTATGTTTACAACACATCTAAAAATGATTCATAAGAGCGTCTTTGTCAAAATAGGACTGCATGAATCAAGATTTGATGGAGCTCAAGACTATGATATAGCTTTAAAGACGGCATTTCATTTTGGTGATGCATTCGCTTATTTATCAGCTCCTGTGTATCATCACAGGATTCATACTAAACAAACTACAATTGAAACTGCTGATCGAATTAGTCATGTTGTAAATACAATTAAAAGTGAAGCTAGGATGCGTCAAATGATACGAGAGGGCACTTATGAGACACTGGTCTCTTTTGTAATTCTTTCTTTTGAAAAGAAAGATATGACTCTTAAGTGTGTTGAATCGATTCAAAATACAGTTAATATCCCTTATGAAATAATCATCTTTGATAATGCTTCAAGCTTAGAAACTAAAGAGTTTATTAAGCAAAATATTGAAATTTTAGAAAATGTGACAGTCCACTATTCTGATGAAAATTTAGGTTGTCCAGGTGGAAGAAGAAAAGCAACAAAGATGGCTAAAGGAGACTACGTAATCAACCTGGATAATGATATTGTTGTTACTAACGGTTGGATAGAAGAATTGTTGGTTAGAGCGGAACAGAACGAAAATATCGGAGCAGTTTGTTGTAAAACTGTATTTCCTAATGGAGAGATACAGTTTAACGGAGGAACTTTTATAGAATCTGAAGACTTTTTAACATTTCTCTTGACTCACAGCGGAAAACAAGAATCTCAAGTAGAGACAGCGTTATGGCTAGAATGTGATTGGGTACCTGGTGGAGCAACCTTATTTAAAAAGACCCTTGTGGAAAAACTGGATTATTCACCTGATTATAAAAATGCTTTTGAAGATAATGATGTGGCTCTTCAAATACGCAAATTAGGCTATACAATGTATAATTGCCCAACATCTAAAGTTTATCATTATCATTTTATGTTCAATGATGAGCCTCAAAAAGAGAAAAGATATATGGAGAGCAGATATAAAGAACAATCTTTTATTATATCCTTTGTCAATTTTTATAGAAGGAATAACAAAATTATAAATGATCAATTTATTTTTAGACTTATAGGGTTAGAGGGTAAGTCTCACGAGGAGATTAAAAGAAAAGTAAAAGAATTACAAATAGATATTTTTGAGAAGATTGGGTGATTTGATATGAATATTCTGGTTACCGGTGGGGCGGGGTTTATTGGATCTCATATAGTTGATGGACTTATTGAACTAGGACATGAAGTTCTTATTATAGATAATCTTTCTACTGGCAATATAGACAATGTTAATCCTAAGGCAGAATTTTACGAAATGGATTTATTTGATAATTATTTCGAATATGTCTACCAAAAATTTCGGCCTGACATTGTTTATCATTTGGCGGCACAAGTAAGCGTACAGAAGTCTTTGTCAAATCCGTTAGATGATGCAAAGCTAAATATTCTTGGTAGTATAAGATTACTTGAATTATGTACTCAGAATAATACAAGAAAAATTATTTATCCATCATCTGCTGCCATATATGGCGATCCCCTCTATTTACCAATTGATGAAAACCATAACAAGGTTGGGGAATCGTACTATGGTCTCTCGAAATATTTTCCTGAACAGTATATTGAGCTTTTTTCCAGTAAACAAAATATAGATTATACAATATTAAGGTACTCTAACGTTTTTGGTTCTCGTCAGAATCATCAAGGGGAAGGAGGGGTTGTATCTATCTTTTGCAATAATTTTGAGAATAGTAGGCCCAGTACTATATATGGTGATGGAGAGCAAACTAGAGATTTTATATATGTGAAAGATGTAGTCTCTGCTAATATGAATTGTTTATACACAGGTTCAAAAGGGACATACAATATTAGCTCAAATAGGGAGACTTCCATTAACGAACTTCACAGGATATTTAACATGAAATTTGGATCGAGTATGGAACCAATCTATAAAATGGAGAAGCCTGGAGAAATCAAACATAGTACCTTAGATAACACCTTGGCTTATAAGGAATTAGATTGGTGTCCTAAATATTCTGTTGAACAGGGAATAGAAGAAATGATTACGAAGAAACATAAAAAAATAATTTGAATATTTTAGGAGAGTCGGTATGAAAGGAATAATTCTTGCTGGGGGTACCGGATCACGTCTCTATCCGTTGACTAAAGTCACAAATAAGCATCTTCTACCTGTAGGAAAATACCCAATGATCTTTCATTCAGTTTATAAACTTAAAGAGGCAAAAATTAATGATATCCTCGTAGTTACTGGAAAAGAGCATATGGGAGATGTGGTTAATTTACTCGGTAGTGGAAGAGATATGGGTGTTAATTTCACATATAAGGTACAAGACGAAGCAGGTGGAATTGCTCAAGCACTTGATCTTGCTGAGCATTTTGTAGGTAATGATCAAATGTTGGTCATTCTAGGAGACAACGTATTTTCTGATAATATTAGTCCTTTCGTTGAAAATTTTCGAGTTCAAAATAGTGGGGCTAAAATACTGATTCAAGAAGTTTCTGATCCGCAACGTTTCGGGGTTCCTGAAATTGTAGATACACGTATTGTGTCAATTGAAGAGAAACCGAAGCAACCCAAAAGCAATTATGCGGTTACTGGAATATATATGTTTGATAGTCAGGTGTTTGATATTATTAAAACACTTAGTCCATCTTTACGAGGAGAACTTGAAATAACAGATGTTAATAATGCATATATTTCAAGAGGGCAGCTTACTTTTGATATAATTCAGGGCTGGTGGACAGATGCAGGTACTCATGAATCATTGGCTCGGGCCAATGAATTAGCACATGATCTTGTTTTTGGTGATGAATTTGGAAAATTGAAGGTATAGAGATATAGAGAAGAAGGGATGGCGAACCAATTTGAAAATCACTCCTTCCAATTTAATAGGTGCTTTTTTAATTGAACCCGTAGTTCACGGTGATCACCGAGGTTTTTTCATGGAAAGCTACAATGACCAACTCATGAAGCGGCATGGGCTCCATTATCAATTCATTCAAGATAACCAATCCTTGTCTGCCCAGCCAGGAGTACTTCGGGGGTTGCATTATCAGTTGAATCCTAAAGCTCAAACCAAGTTAATCCGTGTCATTTCCGGTGCGATCTATGATGTCATTGTGGATATTCGAAAAGGTTCTCCAACGTTTGGTCAATGGCAAGGCTTTATTCTCAGCGAGCATAATCATCGTCAGCTGCTGATCCCGAAAGGGTTCGCTCACGGCTTCTGTACGTTGGTTCCTAACACCCAAGTCTTGTACAAAGTAGACGAATACTATTCCCCGGAGCATGATCGTGGCATATTATGGAGTGACCCGGCACTTGGAATTGATTGGCCTACGTCCAATCCGGTCTTGTCTGACAAGGATCAGAGACACCCATTGCTGAAGGACGCAGAGATCAATTTTAATTTCGAAGTGAAGTAATTAGGAGGTTTTCATCCATGAAATTGCTCGTTACCGGCGGGGCCGGATTTATTGGAAGTAATTTTGTTATGTATATGCTTGAGCAGTATCCAGACTATGAGATCGTCAATGTAGATGCCCTTACCTATGCTGGCAATCTGGAGAATTTAAAATCTCTTGAAGGTAACAAGCGGCATACGTTTATCAAAGCAGATATTACGGATGCTGCCGAGATGGATCGTTTGATTGGTCAAGGCGTGGACGTTGTTGTTAATTTTGCAGCAGAATCGCATGTGGATCGTAGCATCATGGAACCGGATGTTTTCGTGCGTACAAATGTGAATGGAACCCAGGTGCTTCTTGAAGCCGCTAAAAAACACAATATTACGAAGTTCGTGCAAGTATCAACGGACGAGGTGTACGGTTCCTTAGGTCCAACAGGTTTGTTCACGGAAGAGACGCCGCTTCAACCTAACAGTCCTTACTCTGCCTCTAAAGCAGGAGGAGACTTGCTGGTACGTGCTTACCACGAAACCTTTGGTCTGCCTGTAAATATTACGCGTTGCTCTAACAACTATGGTCCGCTTCAGTTCCCTGAGAAATTGATTCCCCTCATGATCTCACGTGCGTTGAATGATGAAGCGTTGCCTGTGTACGGAGATGGGCTAAACATTCGGGATTGGCTTTATGTAGAGGATCATTGCAGTGCGATTGATCTTGTTATTCATAAAGGACGTAATGGTGAAGTCTATAATATTGGCGGTAACAACGAACGGACGAATATACACATTGTGAAGACCATCTTGGAGCAGCTAGGAAAACCTGAATCTCTAATCCAATATGTACAGGATCGCCTGGGGCATGACCGGCGTTATGGTATTGATCCAACCAAAACGATGACTGAACTTGGCTGGAAGCCTAAGCATAACTTTGAGACAGGAATCAAGGAAACGATCCAGTGGTATCTGGATAACAAGGAATGGTGGACACGTATTCAATCGGGCGCTTATCAGGAGTATTATGAGAAACAGTATGGGGCCCGTTTAGGGGACGATAGGGCATGAAGGTTCTCGTAACTGGTGCCAGTGGTCAGCTTGGAAGGGATGTTGTGCTTCTTTTAGCAAAAGAAGGGCATGATGTTCTTGCATGTGATCGGGACCAGATGGATATAACCAATCAAGCCCAATGTAACGAGGTTATATCATCATATCACCCAGAGATCATTATACATTGTGCAGCCTATACTGCTGTGGATGCAGCAGAGACCGATATGGATGGTGCATATAAGGTGAATGCAGTAGGTACACGTAACGTTGCTGTAGCTGCAGAGAAAGTCGGAGCCAAGCTGATTTACATCAGTACAGACTATGTCTTCGATGGTCAGTCGACTACTTCTTATCAGGAATACGATGATACAAATCCTCAAAGCGTGTATGGCAAATCCAAGCGAGCTGGAGAGTTGCTGGTACAATCATTGTGCTCCAAATGGTTTGTTGTACGAACATCATGGGTGTATGGCCTTCACGGTAATAATTTCGTCAAAACAATCTTGAAGCTGGGTCAGGAGAAACCAAAACTTCAGGTTGTTGATGATCAAAAAGGGTCGCCCACATATACCGTGGACTTGGCCACATTCCTTATCGAACTAATGGGTACAGAAATGTATGGGATTTATCATGCTTCTAATCGTGGAGATTGTACCTGGTACGAGTTTACCCAAGCTATATTTGACGAGGCTCGAACGACTGGGGGAATTTCCATTCAAGCTGAATTGGAGCCTTGCACAACGGAGCAGTTTCAGAGACCGGCTCCCAGACCGGTTAATTCAGTGATAGATCACCTGTCCATTCGAACTAACGATTTAACGGATCTCCGCCCTTGGCGGGAAGGTTTGCGTGATTTTATCCGTTCTATGTCAGAACCAAAACAAATCTAGTATACAATAATGAACTCTCGCTCTTGTATTTCCGGGCGGGAGTTTTCGTATATAATAAAAAGAAAAGTTTAATTTTTGAGGTGAAATGTGAGCCAATCTAAAGTATGTGTCATGTTATCTACATATAACGGTGCAAAATATATTGAGGAACAACTTGAAAGTTTGCTCGCTCAGCGCCATGTCGAGATGGATATTTACATCAGGGATGACGGTTCTTCCGATAAAACTGTCCAGATGGTTCGCAAATATGCTGAATCTGTTTTCGATCAGATCAAAATTTACCTTTTTGAAGGTGAGAATTTAGGAGCGATAGGGAGTTTTTTTGAACTGATGCGTTTAACGCAGCCTAAATATGACTATTACGCCTTTTGTGATCAGGACGATGTGTGGCAACCCGACAAACTCAGCAGGGCTGTGGAAAAGCTTCAATCAAGGCCGTCTGATATTCCGCTGATGTATTGTTCGTCTACCCAAATGGTAGATCAGGAGTTGAACCTTTTGAATATATGGCCTCAGCGTCCCCCGAAACCACTCAGCATGTATAACGCTATGGTTGAAAATTGCTGTGTAGGCTGCACTATGGTCCTGAACCCGGTCACATTCGAGCAGATCAGGTCTAATTTGCCCTCTGATCTGACAAGTATCCTTATGCATGATCGTTGGATTTACCTTTACGTTAGTACTTTTGGAGAGGTTATCTTTGATGAAGAGCCTACCATTCTGTATCGGCAGCATCAGGAGAACGTAATGGGAGGCAGCAATGAAGGATGGAGTACAAAATGGAAAAGAAGATTTGATCGACTTAGAAAAGCAGGAAGACTGAAATTAAGTGAGCAAGCAAGGTTATTTAATGACATGTATGGAGAGTATCTAACTTCAACTCAATCACAAGACATTAAACATTTTTTGGATGGATTAGAAGATAGCTTTATCAAGCGAATTAAGTATGCCCTAAACATGCCTTTCTACCGTCAAGCCTCGTTGGATAATCTTGTTCTTAAACTCATATATGTGTTAAAGAAGGTATGAAAGTGCAGCTTGAATCTACTTTTAGTCCCTTCTGATGCCAACATATGCTATACTTTCAATAGTTAAACAAGAGACGAAGTCAGGAGTTTTTAAAATGATTCATACAACGGATGCTTCATTAAGCGAAGTATCATATATAAATAAGAATGGTGAGGTTGATGTTAGCATTATAATCGTTAACTACAATACACGCCAACTCACTCTGGATTGCTTGGCATCAGTTTACGCTTCCGAGACTTCCTACCAGTACGAGATTATTGTCGTAGATAACGCATCAAGAGACGATTCAGTTCAAGCTATTCAAAATATGTACCCTGACGTTCGTATGATCGCTAACTCTAACAATACCGGCTTTGCCGTAGCCAACAATCAAGGAATGGATATTGCTAACGGACGTTACATCCTGCTCCTCAATTCGGATACCGTTATCCAGCCAGATACGCTGCATACCATGGTATATTTTATGGATCGCCATCCCGAGATGGGGGCTTCTGGCTGTAAAGTTATTCTTCCTGATGGTTCACTGGATAAAGCCTGTAAAAGAGGATTCCCAACACCATCTGCATCATTCTATTATGCATTTGGTATCTCACGTATGTTCCCGGAACGTCCAAAGTTTAATCAATACCAGTTGGGACATCTTAGTCCGGATGATGAATATCCCGTAGATTGTCTGGTTGGTGCATTTATGTTGGTGCGTCGGGAGACTATTGAGCAGATTGGCGGATTGGACGAAACGTTTTTTATGTATGGTGAAGATATCGACTGGTGTTATCGCATCAAAGAGGCAGGATGGGGCATTTATTATTATCCGCGTACATATATTGTGCATTATAAGGGCGGCAGTGCCCGGCGCAAACCTTTGAAAATTACGTATGAGTTTCATAGAGCCATGTGGGTGTTCCACCGCAAACACTACGCAAAGAAATATAATCCATTGATAAATGCAGCTGTGTGGATGGGCATCTCGTTAAAATTCATGTTATCCCTCCTGCGTAGCTGGTTATCTATGCCTTCTCGTTCGAAGAGAACCACAACGTCGACGAGAGCAGAAAATGAAGTATCTTCCGAGGTGAAATCATGATTCGGCGTAATCAACGGTTTTTAACTCAATTGTATATCGCGGCAGATTTTGGCGTTATTCAGCTTTCATTTTTGCTGGCATGGTGGTTGAAATTTGAAAGTGATCTTTTGACGAATCAGAACCCGCTGCCGATTGAAAAATATATGATGTGGAGCTTGGTGTACGCACTGCTTGCTATATTGGCAGGTTTGTTATCGTCACTTTATGTACCTAAACGCAAAAAGCGCTTTGTCGATGAACTTTGGAAAATTGTGCAATCCCACGGCGTCGCCTTTTTCATGCTGCTCAGCTTGATGTTCTTTTTCAAAGAAGTCAATATCTCGCGTGCATATCTCGCTATGTATATGATTGGCAATGTTTCCTTTACATTAATCTATCGTTATGTAGTGAAGTTGCAATTAAAAAGAATGCGCAAAAAAGGCTTCAACCGTCAGTTTGTGCTGATTCTTGGAGCAGGTTCACTTGGCAAGCGTTTCTATGACAACCTTAAAAGTTATCCCGAGCTGGGATATGAAGTCATGGGGTTTTTAGATGATTACCGTCATTGGGACCAGTTGGAACAAAAGAGATACAGTCCTATTCTGGGACGTATTGATGAACTGGAAGAATTTCTGTCTACGCATTTTGTAGATGAGGTGATTCTGGCTTTGCCGCTGGATGCACATGATAAATACTCGCATATTATCAATGTGTGTGAAAAGTCAGGAGTACGCACACTGATTATTCCAGATTTCTTCGATTATTTGCCAGCACGGCCTCACTTTGATAATTTTGCAGGTATGCCGATGATTAACGTACGCGACATTCCACTGGACATTGCCGTGAATCGTCTCATGAAACGAGCTTTTGATATTGTGTTTTCACTCGCAGCGATCATCTTCACATCTCCAATTATGCTCATTGTAGCGATGGGGGTGCGTTTAACTTCGGCAGGGCCGATTATTTTCAAACAGGAGCGTGTTGGACTTAACAGACGTAATTTTATGATGTATAAGTTCCGTTCCATGAAAGTGATGCCTGAGGGTGTGGAAGACACAGGATGGTCAACTCAGAATGACCCGCGTCGGACCGCATTTGGAACGTTTATTAGACGAACGAGTCTGGATGAGCTGCCTCAATTTTTCAATGTGTTGTTAGGCCATATGAGTGTAGTTGGGCCAAGGCCGGAACGACCATACTATGTCAATCAGTTTCGGGATGAAATACCGAAGTATATGATTAAACATCACGTTCGTCCAGGTATTACGGGGTTAGCTCAGAGTAAAGGGCTACGTGGAGATACCTCCATTGAAGATCGAATTGAACAGGATATTTTTTATATTGAAAACTGGTCCTTATTATTTGATATTAAAATTATATGGGAAACCATTCGCAATGGATTGAAGAATGCATATTGATTGGATTTTCTCACCTATATGTCGCAACCTGCAATAACCGCCTCAAGGCGGTTTTTTGTTTTGTTTTGTTCTGATCATAATCGGGTAGTTAGTTACCAAAATGAGAATGCAATGTGACACATAAGGATGTGACCATCATATGAAACGTATCGCTGCTGTTTTGACACTGCTGCTCGTTACAGTAGGAACGTTATTCCTGGCGCATGACAGCCAGAGTGAGGAAGGACGCGACGGTTTTGCCAACTATCGTTTGATTGCCCATGCGATGGGAAGCATTCGGGAACAGCCGTATACCAATGCGTATGAAGCGATGATTGCCAATTACGAGAAAGGCACGAGAGTATTCGAGATTGATTTCATGCTGACCTCTAATCGTGTGGCTGTAGCCAGGCATGAGTGGACCGCCAATAGAGCAAAATGCTGGGACAGGATGAAGAGCTGCCTGAACAGAAGCAGGCCGGAGCGCTTACCCATGATGAGTTTATGAACACACCCATTCTGGGCATGTACCAGCCTATGGATGCGGATGGCATTATGAATGTGTTGTCCAAGTACCCCGACATGTATATCGTCACCGACACCAAGGAGCAAAAGGACGAAGATATACAGCAGGTGCTTCAATCGCTGGTCGATGCAGCGAAGAAACATGATCCGTCTGCTTTAAGCCGAGTCGTGGTGCAGATTTATAATGAACCGATGCTTGAGAAGGTCAAGCAGGTCTATCCATTCCCTTCCATCATCTACACGCTGTATGCCACACAGGATACAGAGGATCAGGTCGTGAAGTTTGTGCAAAACAATGATATTGATGCCGTAACGATGCCCGAGTATAAAGTGAATCAGAACTTCGTGGCCCGTCTGAAGAAGGCGGGAGCCGTCACCTACGTGCATACGATCAACGATACCAAACAGGTGGCGAATTATGAGAAATGGGGAGTGTACGGGGTATACTCAGATGTACTCACCGAGCAGGAAATGGAAGAGTTGAACAACAGGTTTGCCTGGAAACCTTAAACACAGTAGGGCAGAGATAAAGAAAAGTTGAACAGAGGTAAAGAAAATAGAAAAGCTTAATATTTAGGACACAGACTTTTTTTTAGGTGACGGATTGTAATATGAAGTGCGACACCTACTGGAAATAAATAAAAAATGGCCCATGGCCGGATTCGTGTAGAATGAAAGTTCTCACACAACCATTCACACAAGGAGAATCCACCATGAGCTACACACATCTTAGCATAATCGAACGCAGCAAGCTAGAAATCCTCCACCAGCAGGGGAAAAGTACCCGAGTGATTGCCCAGACATCCTTCCACGATTGGCCGGGAACTCCGCCGAAATGCAGCAGAACACCCGTACTGCGCAAAGGCTTCTCAAGAGGGCTATATCTATCGGCGTAAGGCATCCGTTTCTGAAGGCAAGCGGAATCTGGATCTGGCGAATCGCATCGAAGAAAAGCTTCAGGCGACCTGGTCTCCGGAGCAGATCGTAGAGCGATTGCGGCAGGAGGGTCATGCGATGGTATGTTTTAAAACGATCTATCGTTGGCTGTATACTGGCCGTCTGGTGAAAGGTGTGCTTGCCGTCCTCAGGCACAAAGGGAAGCGGCAGAAGCCCGCAGAGACACGCGGCAGGTTTGCCGTGGGCAAGCCTATTTCTCAGCGGCCGAAAGAGGTTCGTCACCGAGAAACCTTTGGTCATTGGGAACTCGATACGGTGGTCTCAGGTCGCGGAAAAAGCAAGGGATGCGTAGCCACGTTCATTGAGCGAAAAACTCGCTTGTACACTGCGATTCGTATGCCGGATCGTACCGCATTGTCCATGGAGATTGCCTTTGGGGTAGCGGCTTCGCAGTACCCTGTCCGTGCGTTTCAAACCGCTACTGCAGACCGTGGCAAGGAATTTGCCTGTTACCCCAGTCTGGAAGCCGTTCATGGCGTGCAGGTGTATTTTGCAGACCCCTATTCCTCCTGGCAACGCGGCTCAAATGAAAATGCCAATGGGCTCCTGCGAGAGTTTTTCCCCAAGGGAACGGATTTCGCTCAAATCACGGATGAGGCTCTAGAAAACGCTCTGGACTTGATCAATCACAGACCACGAAAATGCTTGGGGTGGAGAACCGCTCACGAATCCTTTTCAGAGGAACTGTCGCACTTGGCTTGACAATCCGTCAGGTTAAAAAAAGAGAAAAGTCTGTGTTTTTCTGTTCGCCTTTTTATACGAACATTGACACCTGCTGCCTGCTGACTTAGACTTAGTTTACAAGCTTTTAAGGATGCAGAAGAACCTCTGGAGGAATGTTCGTTGATAGACATGATTAAGCAGTGGAGACACGTATTTAAGCTCGACCCGGACCGGGAAATTACGGACGATGCACTCGATCAGGTATGCATGTCAGGGACCGATGCGATTATCATCGGCGGCTCATCAGGAATCACCTATGACAACACCGTCGATTTGATGTCCCGGGTTCGCCGTTACGAGCTGCCCTGTATGCTGGAAGTATCCGATCTGGAGGCGGTTGTGCCCGGGTTTGACGGGTATTTGATTCCGATGGTGCTCAACACAACGGACAGCCAGTGGATCATTGGACAGCACCAGCAGGCTATTGAACGTTACGGCTATTTGATCCCGTGGGATTTGCTGATTACTGAAGGGTACATTGTGCTTCATGCGGACTCTACGGTGGCGAGGTTAACCGGAGCAGATACGGAGCTGACTACAGAGGCTGCGGCGGCCTATGCTCAGGCTGGAGAACGGCTGCTGAATCTGCCCATTATATATATGGAGTACAGCGGAACATTTGGTGATATGGAGCTGGTCAGCGAGACACATAGACAGCTGGAGCGTGCACACCTCATTTATGGCGGTGGAATTGATACAGCCGAGAAAGCAGGACAAGCGGCTCAAGCTGCCGATACAGTTGTTGTTGGTAATATCGTGTACAGCAATTTAAGTCAGGCATTGGAGACGGTACAAGCCGTGAAAGGCAGCGCCTGAACGGTTTAGTTTACCAAACCCCCACATTCCTCTTTGAATCTGTTAAAATAGAACTTTGCCCTTTATAACGAGGTAATATCGCACTCGGGATTTTAAACCTTTTACCACAATTGGAGTTACAATTTATGGTTTATACACAATCGCAGAGCTCAAAAGTAATGCGAACAACGAAGTTTCGTTATAAAACTGAAAAGCTACTACAGTTTTCTTGTTATTCTTACCTAACTCTAAGTATAAGGTGACTATGTTTACACGCGAACGGAGAGTGCAGAAGAATCTGAAAAAACGAAGTTTTCGCCTTTAATCCAGAATTTTTACCACTATATAAGTTGAACCATTCTTTACACTTGAACGGAGAGGACAGAAAAAACCTGGAAAAGCGAAGCGGTCGCCTTTATCACCGGATTTTTCCCTTGCAAAATGGAATTGAAAAAAATCTGGGGATAACAGCGATTGGAAGGTTGTTCTGTCATCGGAGTGGTCGGTGTAAACCCACTTTAGTTCAAATTGTATAGATCCTATATTCAAAAATTCGGGAATAACAGCGACCGGAAGATGCTACTGTACTCGAAGTGGCAAGTGTAACGCCCGCACCCTCATACGATTAACCAACGAAAGGAGCATGCATGCATGCAACCTGTAAATATACATGACGCCATCGCACGGCTGAATACGCCTCAACGCCAAGCTGTGGAGGCAACCGATGGGCCATTGCTGATTATGGCCGGTGCCGGCTCGGGCAAAACCCGGGTGCTGACACACCGGATCGCCTATCTCATCGCAACACGGAAAGCACCCCCGTGGGGCATTTTGGCGATTACGTTTACGAACAAAGCGGCCCGGGAGATGCAGGATCGGGTATCCCAGCTGGTAGGCGGCTCACAGGGCCGTGACATCTGGGTATCCACATTCCACTCCATGTGTGTGCGCATTCTGCGCCGAGACATTGAACGCATCGGTTTTACATCCAACTTCAGCATTCTGGACTCATCGGACCAGCTATCCGTCATTCGCAGCTGTATGAAGGATCAGAATATTGATACGAAGAAGTTTGAACCGAAAGCCGTACAGGCAATGATGAGCACAGCCAAAAACGAACTGATTAGCCCTGAGCAATACGAGAAGCAGGCTGGCGACTATTTCGAAGGCATTGTAGCGAAGGTGTATACGATGTACCAGAAGCGGTTAAGAGCCAACAACTCGCTCGACTTTGACGACCTGATTATGGCGACGATTCAACTGTTCAAGGAAGTGCCGGAAGTGCTTGATTTTTACCAAAAGAAATTCCAGTACATTCATGTCGACGAGTATCAGGATACGAACCGTGCACAGTACATGCTATGCCGCATGCTGGCTGACAGCCATCACCGCATCTGCGTCGTAGGGGATAGTGACCAGTCGATCTATCGCTGGCGTGGAGCGGACATCTCCAACATCCTTAACTTTGAAAAAGACTACCCGGAAGCACAGACGATTATGCTGGAGCAAAATTATCGTTCCACTTCCAATATCCTGAATGCAGCGAATGAAGTGATTGGCCTGAATACGGGCCGCAAGCCGAAGAAGCTGTGGACGGACAAAGAAGGCGGCTCGAAGATCAAAGTATACCGCGCGGATTCCGAGCATGATGAAGGGTATTTTGTCACTTCGGAGATTAGTAAAAATGTGAAAAACGGCAAATCCTATCAGCATCACGCGATTTTATATCGTACGAATGCACAGTCCCGGGTGATCGAGGAAATTCTGATCAAGTCAGACATTCCATATCAGATTGTCGGCGGCATCAAGTTCTATGATCGGAAAGAGATCAAGGACATCCTCGCTTACTTGCGTCTGTTGTCCAACCCGGATGATGATATCAGCTTAACCCGTATTATTAATGTGCCGAAGCGCAGCATCGGGGATACAACAGTAGCGAAGCTGGCAGCGGCAGCGGGAGAGCGTGGAGTTTCCATTTTCCGCGTATTACAGGTGGTGGACGATCTTGGTTTTGCGGGTCGCACACGTAATGCGTTGGTAGAATTCTATGATATGATCGCGGCGCTTCACCAGATGGTCGAATACCTTTCGGTGACGGAGCTGACGGAGAAGATTCTCGAGATGAGCCAGTATCGTGACGAGATGCAGAAGGAAAATACCATTGAATCTCGTGCAAGGCTGGAGAATATTGAAGAGTTTCTGTCGGTAACGATGGAATTTGAGAAAAATAATGAAGACAAAACGCTCGTTTCGTTCCTCACCGATCTGGCACTCATTGCAGACATCGACAGCATGAACGATGATGAAGAGGATCAGAGCGATGCGGTCACATTGATGACCATGCACAGTGCGAAAGGTCTGGAGTTCCCGGTTGTCTTCATCATTGGTATGGAGGAAGGGGTTTTCCCGCACAGCCGGGCCTTTATGGATAACGAAGAGCTGGAGGAAGAGCGGCGTCTGGCTTATGTCGGTATTACACGTGCAGAAGAGCAGCTGTTCCTGTCCTGTGCGCAGATGCGGACCTTGTTTGGACGTACAACGGCCAATCCGCCATCTCGTTTTCTCGATGAAATTCCGGATGAGCTGAAGGAAGATACGTCTATCGCACGTGATCGGTATCGCCGTGGCTCCAGCACAGGTGGTGGATCGTATGGTGGACGTGGCCTGGGCTCTAGTGGCGGAAGCAACTTCGGTGGCAGGGCAGCAAGTGCTACCAAGTTGTTTGAGCAGCAAAGCCGCAGCGGGTCATCTGCAATGGCATCCTCTGGACCGACGTCACGGGTAACAACAAGCACCTCGCGTCCAGCAACTTCAGCACCAACGTCAGCTTCGAAATCTGTCTCGTCCGATAGTGCGGCAGGTTTCAAAGCAGGAGACAAAGTGCAGCACGGCAAATGGGGAACGGGTACCATCGTAGCGGTCAAAGGCAGCGGTAACGACACCGAGCTGCAGATCGCCTTCCCGGCTCCAGTGGGTGTGAAACGTCTGCTCGCCGGATTCGCCCCGATTACCAAAGTGGAATAAGAATAAAACGGCCTACTGTATCTTATCGAACTGACAGGAAATTGATACTTCCATGTTCGTTTGAGCAGTAGGCATGTTCGTTCAATATAAGTTGAACTAAAGATTTTACACAACCCACTTCGATGACAGAATAACCTGGAGGGTAGCGGTTATCCCCAGATTTTTTGGATTCCACTATCCAAAGGTAAAAACCCGGTGATAAAGGCGAAGCTTATGCTTTCGATGTAGCTTTCTTTCAGAAAGCTTTTAGCTCTGCTTTTTCAGGTTTTTTCTGTCCTCTTCGTTAATGTGTAAAAAAAATAGTTCAACTTATATACATATATTAAATTTACGGAGGGATGGCCCGATATGGACCCGATGCACCGGATGGAGCAACTCGTTACCGAGCTGAACCAGCATAATTATCAGTACTATACAATGGATCAGCCGCAGATCAGTGATAAGGAGTATGACCTGCTGTATGATGAACTGGTTGCGCTGGAGCAGGAGAGCGGCATCGTACTGCCTGATTCTCCTACACAACGTGTAGGGGGCGAACTGCTGAAAGGATTCACCCCGCATCGTCATTTATCCCCATTGTGGAGTCTGGACAAAGCACAGAACATTGAGCAGCTGCGCAGCTGGAATACACGTGTCCTGAAGCTGGTCAATGATTACAATAGCAAAAACCCGGAGAATCCCCTGCCGGACCCGGGTTATGTCATCGAGTTGAAATTTGATGGACTCACCTTGAACCTGACATACACCAATGGTGAACTGGTGCAGGCTTCTACGCGCGGTAACGGGACGGTGGGCGAAGGTATTTTGGCACAGGTCAAAACGATCAAATCTGTTCCGCTCAAAATTCCGTATACGGACGGCACCATTGAAGTGCAGGGCGAGGGCATCATGAATCTCTCTGTTCTGAATCGATACAATGAAACGGCTGCCGAGCCGCTCAAAAATGCACGGAATGCAGCGGCAGGTGCGTTGCGCAACCTGAATCCGAAAACGACGGCTGAGCGTCGATTAAATGCCTATTTTTATAACATTGGATATTCGGATAATATTCAGTTCGCCACACATCAGGAAATGATGGATTTCCTGCGGCATAACCGCTTCAAAGTGAATCCATCCATTACCTACTTCCATGAGTTTGATGATGTGATGGAGCAGCTCGCAGCCATTCAGGAAAACCGCGGACAGCTGGATTACCTGATTGATGGAGCCGTAATCAAGCTGACAGATATGCGGACCCGTGAAGTGTTGGGTTATACGGACAAGTTCCCTCGCTGGGCTGTAGCCTACAAGTTCGAAGCGGAAGAGACAACAACCGTGCTGAACGAGGTGGTGTGGAATGTTGGACGAACCGGCAAAGTGACTCCACTGGCACGAGTAGAGCCTGTCGAGCTTGCGGGAGTGACCGTACAAAACTGTACGCTGAACAATGTGGGCGATATTGAACGTAAAAATCTGAAGTATGCGCTCGGTTCACGCGTCTTTATTCGTCGTTCCAACGATGTTATCCCCGAGATTCTCGGCAAAGTGACTGAAGAAAATGACGGCGAAGAGATCATCTTCCCTGAGCAGTGTCCTGCATGTGGCTTCCCTCTGGAGCAGCGCGGAGCGCATTTATTCTGTAACAACAAGCTTGCCTGCAAACCACAGACCGTAGCTCGTATTTCCCATTTTGCTTCGCGGGATGCGATGGATATCGAGACGTTTAGTGAGAAAACGGCCATTCAGCTTTATGATGAATTAAACGTGCGCGAGCCGGCTGACCTGTATACACTGCAGTTTGATGATCTGGTGAAGCTGGAGCGATTTGGCGAAAAGAAAGCAAATAACCTTCTCGCTGCGCTCGAGCAGAGTAAAGACCGGGACCTGGCTTCGTTCCTCTATTCCTTGGGAATTCCGAACACAGGAAAATCGACTACACGTATGCTCGCCGATCACTATCGTGATTTGCATGCAATCATGAACGCCACCGCAGAGGAATTGGTCGAGCTGCCAGACGTGGGTGGGATTGTAGCAGAGAGTATTGTTAATTTCTTCGCTGATCCGTTCACCCAAGCGGCAATTGAGAAGATGCTGAATCTGGGCGTCAAAGCACAGGCACCGGAAGCGCCGGCAGTTGTGGCAGAGGATTCTTTCTTTAGTGGCAAAACGGTCGTACTCACAGGAACGCTGCATCAGCTGACGCGTGAAGAGGCAACACAGAAACTTGAAGCGCTTGGTGCGAAGGTTACAGGCAGTGTATCCAAAAAGACAGACCTCGTCATTGCCGGAGAGAAGGCAGGCAGTAAACTAACGAAGGCTCATGATCTTGGCATTCCGACCATCGAGGATGAGGATGAACTGGTACGATTGTTGAATTCGTAACAGATGAAGCAATGAAACTCATTTGCTCCCGCATAGGAGATAATGAATCGTAAGGAATGACTGAAATGAAGCCCCCTGCACCACGGATTTGACGTGGTGCTGGAGGCTTCTTTTTTTTGTGTAGCGATGGTGGGGGGAAACTCACTTCTCCAATCCAACGTTCTATGAACCACTGGTATCCGGATAACGCTGAGAAGCCCCGGGTAACCAGGCATCCTTATCGTATCCCCGTTCTTCCCAATAGCCGATATGCTCGCTGTCAATAATCTCGATGCGGTTTAGCCACTTGACCGATTTGTAGGCGTACATCTGTGGAATGATCAGGCGTACCGGACCGCCAAGGTCGGCAGGAATAGGCTTGCCGTCATGCATGACAGCGACCATAATATCATGCATCTGTGCCTGATCCATCGTGATGGCATCTGTGTACACGCCGTCACCAGAATAAAATTTGACGCTGTGCGCTCCGGGTTTCACTCCGGCTTTATCTAGAAAATACTTTAGCGGGATACCCTCCCACGTATTTTTATACACGGACCAGCCCGTTACACAGTGAAAGTCACTGATCTGCACAGTACGTGAGAGCTTGACGAACTGCTCCCAATTCCAGATCTGTGCATGCTCCACCAGTCCATCTATGCGAAATGACCAGTTGGCATTGGAGAAGGAAGGAATAGGGGTGACCGTGTATACGCGAAAATGCCCTTCAGCTCCGCCACCAATCGGGGGAGAAGAAGCGGATGATGGCTGCGGCAGCGGAATCATCTGATTGGGGTCGTTCTCCAGCATGCTGTCTATGCTGTTATCGAACTTGAGATTTTTGCCGATCCACGATACGAAGGTTGGCCCAAGTGTAACCGCGAGTCCTACGCCAACGGCAGAGCGGATAAAAGCGCGACGGGTGTACACGGGCTGCGGCTTTTCCATCTTTGATGCGGAGGTTCTGCTGTTATCGCTCTCTGCACGTGCAGAAGACATCGCTGCTGGTGTGTTCCGTATATCTGGCATATCCGTTACAGGGGAGGAATTGGCCGTATGTTGTACGCCTGGACTGTGTGCTGAAGATTCGTTAGTCTGGATCGTGCGTCGTGCAGGGTCCTTTAACCATCGCGTGCGTGTGATGGAATGATAGATGATATAAGGTAAACCTACCCAAGTGAGCAGATCATGAATGAGAAGCGCAGCGTTTGACCAGCGTGGCCCAGCGAGCTTGAACTGCCACAGAACAAGACCTGAAAGTAACCAGCCGATCAGAAGGGCCAGCACGATGAGTGTATTTGCCTTTTGCCATGGCTTATTGCGAAGCTGTTTCCAGTGTTTACTGGCAAGAAATAAGTAATACACTACAGGGGCAAGCATAGCGAGACCAACAGCGATATGCAGCCATTTTAACCATACACGACCAATGCCCAGCGTTTCACGCCAGAAGCCTCCAATCAACATGAGGCCGGAAACGGCGAGAATAACAACAATCCACGCATTCCAGGCATGAATGGAGACCAGCTTTTTACCATAACCTTTGCGGATTGTTTTTAACCATTGCTTCATATGTATTCACCTCGCGTTATGGATTTGGGGAAATTCGCAGGCCAACACCTTAAAACGAAATAGATGTGCATTGACAGTTGCTTAGTAAAGAGACATAGATATGAAGGGAAAAGCTGAAACAAAGCTGTATGCTGAGTTAGGGCATATTTGGGTATAAAAGCTCAGCGCACTTCCTCTAACTTAAGATACCTTATTATAAAGTTTTTGGATCACTTCCATCAAATAAATATGAAGGATACTGCTTACATCAATGAATATGATAAAAATTGAATAAAGTACTTGCTAAAAGATCTTCAGCATGATATATTACTTCTTGTCGCTTCAAACAGATGAAAGTCGAATTGCTTTGAAGATTGATGAAAAATAATGTTGACAGAAGATAAGTTGACATGATATGATAGCATTCCTGTCTGGTTGGCAAAAGTCACAGAAGATAGGGTGAACAAGTTCCTTGAAAACTGAACAAATGGATAGTAACGATGTTTTAAATGAATCGTCAGATTCAAAATGAGCTTATCGCTCTTTTCAATACCCCGATGAGTTTCACAGCGTTTAACCACGCTGACGAAATTCATCTTTATTGGAGAG